>CAYXHQ010000015.1:0-16706 GCA_964465245.1 uncultured Muribaculaceae bacterium
TTCTTACCATTTCTTTTGATATTAATATTTTTAAGTTCTAACATAATTACCTCCACATAACTATTATATCATTAAATTAATACACTACAATTAATTACAGATATATCTTTATCTTTAACTTCCAACATAATATCTATATTATTTAAATTACTAATAAACTTCTTAAATATATTTACATCAATAGTCTTAGAATGAGATCCTTTCTTCTTACTAATATCTTGTTGTGAATAATGTATCTTTTGAGGACCATCTATTTCTTTCCAAGTAGATGTCGCTTTAGAAATCCAATGATAATCATCATTATCATCATATTTATTAATCATATTATGTAAATTATCAAATACAACAGGAATACCAGTATCATTACTTATTTTTAATACATCACAAATGTTATAAGACTTATCATCATTTTCAATTACCAATCTACATTTAATATTGTCATTTAATTTATAATAATTAGAAATAAATCTTTTTATAGAAAGTTCTTTATCACCATATATACCACCAACATGTAGCACTATCTTATTAGTACAATCCAAACCCATCATATCTAAAATATCACAATGATATATAAGATCATTTATACTATTTAATACTACTTCATCTCTAATAGAATTTAATACAGTGTATTGACCAGGATGCATAGATACTCTCATATTATATTTTTTAATCTTATCTCCAATAGATTTAAATTTAGAATAAAAATAACTTCTCCAATCAAACTTATTTAAATTACTTGACCCAAATGGTATTAAATCAGAAGATATTCTAAATAACTTAATATTATTTACATTATTATATTCAATAGATTCATCTAATAAATCTAAATTATATTCAATAATATTTTTAATGTTTTCATCATTAACATTTTTAGCTCTACAAGTTCTATAATTTCTATCTATACCTAAAGTAATACAAGCATATCCTATTCTAATCATAATATCTCCTCTTAAGACATATATATATTATATCAAAGATAATATTAAATATATAATTATTAAAAAGACTTAGCTTTGCTAAGTCTTTTTATATTATATCATCATCACTACTGTTCTTAATATTGAGCTCTAGATTTTGAACATATTTTACTAATGATACTTTTCCTCTTTTTACTACAAAACAGAAATCGTCTGTAATATCATTTCTCATATCATCAATTTTTTGAACTATCTTAATTGTAAATTGGTCATTAATTCCATTACCAATCCATATTCCATAATTACTATTTACACAATTTTTAAACCATTGTTCAAGTTCATACTTCTTTATCTTATCAATACTATCAATAACAGTATAATTAATAATACCCAAATCTTTTCCATCACTAAATAGTTCACCAAGTTTAACTTTGTTTTCATCGTTTAATCTATTCTTAAATGAATCAATTCCAATTATAACGCATTCTAATCTCTTTTCTTTTTTAAATATAGATTTATCATAACCATTATTAATGTACTTTTCTTTTTGTTCATATGCAAAGTTTTTTATTTTTTCAAATACATCGTCAAATTTTTGATTAACATACTCATATTGTGATTTATATTTATCACTTATGTTTATATCTTCTGCATTAATAACAATTAAAGATGATTTATTATTTGCAATTATTTGATTTATAAAAGGATTAATAAACTTAGATAAAAACATAATATCCATCGAAGAAACTAATGTTATATAATTTTTTACAAAATCAAATTTACATGTTTCTAATGTGTTTTTATCTATTCCAATAATTAATTCATCATTCTTTCCAAAATCACTAATAATATCTTTATAACTGACTATATTTGGTAAAATAGGTATTTGCTTAGATTTAGTATTGAACTTTGATATAAATTCTTCTTTTTTATTTCTAATATATTTATTAATGTTTTCTTTTTCACAAACCATAGCAGTTTGAAATTCATATGTATTTTCTTTTTTAAACAATCCTCTTCCAAATAATTTTGCAGGATAATTCTTTTGAATATTCCCCAAAATTGTAATATAATCGTCATCACTATTTTGTTGTAAAACATAAGTTAATGAGAAATTTTGTCTTATTTTAAATCTCATTCCATTTGGAGTGTTAACTGTTATAACAAAATATATTCCATACTTCTCACAATCTCTAGTTAATATAGCTAGAGTATCATCTAAATCAGGATAAGTCTCTTGATATGATTCATAATTATTAATTATAACTACAATTGAAGGAACGCTTTTACCACTGCTTTTTACATAATCAGCATAATTCCCATTATATTCTGCAAATAATAATTTTCTTTCTTCTATATAAGTGTTTATCATCTTAAATAGGTTCTTAATTTTTTCATCATCTTCACTATTTAATATATCTCCAACTATTGGATATCCATCAAACATTTTTAATGCTCCAGAACCAAAATCAACTATATAATAATTGATTTCTTGTGGTGAATGATACAAAGCAGTAGAATAAATCATTGTTGTAATAAGATTTTCTTTACCACTACCACTAGCCCCATAAATTAGTGCATTACCTTCTTCTGACAATGGTAAAGTTAACAATTGTTGTTGTTGTTGAGAAGGAATATCATATTCACCAATTATAGGATTAATAAAATAATCTCTTTTTGAATAATTATATTTTTGAGATAAATTTTCTAAGTTTATATATGAAGACATTTTGTCTAACCATAATGGTCTGCATTTAATATTTTGAGAAGTTGCAATATTATTTAAATACCTAACTAGATTAACTAATTCTTCACCTTCTGCTTTTATATTTGTTTCAACATTCTTAATTTTTGTTTCAACTTTCTTTATTGAATATCCAATATTATCTATAAAGTCTATTGATGTATTTAAAGTTTTAGCAACCTTTTCAGTTGGAACATATTTTCCACCAGCATATGCTGCTTGTCCAAGCAGAAACAATTCATTATAACCAACTTGAAAATAGAATCTTCCCGTTTGTTTTAAATATGCAGCATCAGGTAACTTGATAACTTCATTTGAATCTGATTTATCTTGAACTCTCATACATACTCTAAACCTAGTATTACTCCATATTTGTGGATCCACAACACCACTTGGCTTTTGAGTTGCCAATATAAGGTGTACTCCTAAACTACGACCAATTCTTGCAGTACTTATTAATTGTTCCATAAACTCGGGTTGTTGATTTTTTAATTCTGCAAACTCATCACTAATAATAAACAAATGTGATACTGGTTCAGAAACAATTTTATCTCTATACATCTTTTGATATTTATATATATCTATTGTACTTTCTCCAGATATTTCTCTTGCTTTATTAAATAATGTTTGTCTTCTCTTTAATTCAGATTCTATAGAAGCCAAACTTCTTTTAATTTCATTTACATCTAGATTAGTAATAGTACCAACTAAATGTGGAAGTTTTAATCCAGTATTTTTATTTTCAAAAGCTCCTGCTAATCCTCCACCTTTATAATCAATTAAAATAAATTGAACTTCATATGGATGATAATTAATTGCCATAGATAAAATATATGTAATAATGAATTCTGATTTTCCACTACCAGTCATACCCGCAATCAATCCATGAGGTCCATGATATTTTTCATGAAGATCAATATTAATTTTTTCACCATTTTTTCCAATTCCAACTGGAACTTGTAAATTCAATATTGGATTATTCTTTATCCACCTAACTGGTGAATTTAATTGTTCTATTTTACCAACATCATACATCTCTAAAAACCCGATTCTATTTACTAATTGTGTTTCATCATTGTTGTCTAATTCAATCGGTATATTAGCAAGTGCCATTGCACATTTATCATAATCAATGACTGATTGTAAATCAGGTATAAATTTAATTGTTTCATTAATGTTTTCATTATCTCTAATCTCACCATTGTTCTTATTTAAAATTACAAAAGTTTCACATTGATCAGGTAAATTAGTTATTTTATTTTCCAATATTGCAATACTAAAACCATAATATTTTTTGCTCTTTAATATATTATCTATTATGTCAAAATTTCTAACTCTTTTAAATGAGTCGGTTAATATGAAATATGTTTTATCTAAATCCTGCATATCTATATCTGAATTATTAAGTTTTTCTTTTCTGCTTTTAAATATATTATCTAAATAATAAGATATTTCTTTATATTCATCATTATTAGTAGCAAAAAATCTTATACTTCTATCATCAGACAAACAATGTGGTATATTTTTTAAAAAATCCCATTTATATTCATTTTCTTCATCAGTTAATACAATGATTTTTAAATCATCATAACTATGTAATGCTAGAAGTTGTATTAATAATTTTCTAATATATTCTGAGATATCTCCTTCACCAATAAATCCGGTAATATATGTTTTTACTAATGATAAAACAATAGGAACATCAATTAACATTTTAGGTTCTCTACCAAGCGTTGAAACCATATCTTTCAAATTATCTTCAGCCATAGAAAAATGATCTTCCGGATATTTAATATCTATTTTCATTGGGCATACTCCAATACCCAAATTTAATTCTAAATAATCATCATCTTCAATTCTTCTTTTCCATAAACCATTGTATTTTTTCAAAATAGTATCTGCTGCTTCAGCAGTACTAATATATGTATTTTTTAAAATCCCAGATTGCTCATTTTTTGCTTCAATAATGGTTTTCCTTTTTGATTCTATATATTCACTATATTTCTTTTGTCTTAATTTTTCATTTTTAATCTTTGTTTTCTTTTCATACCATTTTGAAAATATTGGCCATATTAAAACACTTGCAAGCATAACACCACAAATTACAATTGATGGCATTGCTTTTGCCCAGCTCGTTTCACCACTTAATACATTACTTATTGTACTATAGCCAATAACCATTGAAGTCATAGACATTGTTAGCATTGGTCCAATTGTTAAAAATACCGGATTCTCTTGTTGTTCAACTTTTGCTGGTGGTGCATCAATTTGTAAAATTAATTCTTCAATTTTTTGTAAAAATCTAGGGGTTTTGTGAAAATACTCATGCTCATCATACATTTTAAATTCTAGTTCTTGACTGCTTTCTTCATAATTACTATTTAAAACTAAATTCCCTTGAATAGCATTCAAATTAACAACTATATTTGATATATCAACATTATTTATATACAAACAATATTTTCCTTCATTATTCATTGATAATATAATTTTTAACCCACTAATAAAAAGCAAATCCCCAATAAATAATTCTCTTTTACCAAGAACCCTTACATCATTTATATATATACCAGACTTTGAGCCATTATCAATTACATATATCTTTTCTTCAATTTTTTGTATATGTAATGCTTCAGAATCAATTGCATTAAAACATATTTGATTATTTGTATTACTTCCAACTTTAATTCCATTTAATAATAAACTATCTACTTCATAACAGTTGTAATTTGTATAGACAGGAGAACAATAAAGGAAAAATGTTTCTTTAGAAATATCATTTTTTATATAATAAAACTTACCGTTTTCTAAATATGAAAGAGGGATTTTTTGCCCATTAAGAGAACAATATACTTCTTTATTACTGATTAATTTCCATTTACCATTTTCGGCTTCAATAGATATTAAATTCCTTTTTATCCCATTATTATCTGTACCATCAATCCAATAACTCCCACTTACTTCGTTTGGTAAAATTAAATTTTTTATTTTTAACGATCTAATTGTTGAAACCCTCATTTTATTCTCCTCCTATTAATATAATATCACATTTTTCCTATTCTAAAACTATAAAATTCAGTATTTTCACTTGCATATATATAATCTAATGTTCCTTCTGAAACATACATTTTTGCTGATTCTACATTAAATTCTCTAACTTTTGGAAGAAGTTCACTCATCATACTAATACTCTTATTGCAAACTTCTTCAGTTATTACTGGTAATGCATCATTAGATTTATTTTTATTTTCCAACATGTGCATTGCATATTCATAACCGGTATTAGAAATAGATCTAATCCTAGAAAAAACGTCATCTTTTAATAATCTTGATAATTTAGTCTTAACATTACTACTCTCCCATACTGATTTTTCAAGCTTAGTAAAGACTTCTTCTAATTTTTCTTGAGTTAATCCTTTTCTATCAAAATTAGAATATAATCCATTTAAATAATCTTTATATTCAATAATAACTTCTTCTCTATATTTTTCATCAATATCTTTCATAACACTTGAAATTGTATTATCAAATATTTTGTTAATCAATTCGCTATTTTCCATATTTTATTTTCCTTTCTCAACAAGAATTGCAAGATCTCTTACTAATGATTCTAAAACACTATTATCACCACCATTAAGTGATAAATCAAATGCTGGAACGAGTTTATTTTCAAAGTAATCACTAACACCCGTGAAATCATTAATTGCTTTTTCAATAGATTCAGTATCATTATTAAAATATGCTTGTACAAATGTTTTTTCATCAAATCCAGAAATATTTAAGTCAAGAATTGATTTTAACATTATTGATACAAATTCATATGTGCAGTTTTCAAAATCAGATTGAAATGATTCTCCTAAAATTATTTTGGTAATTAATTGTGTTGAAGCTTCATTAAATGCTATAGTGATTTCATTAGTTTGAAATCCAATTTCATATGCTGATGGACGTGACAAAAAGTGTATTAATTCATGAGTTACAATAGTGTTAAACATTGTTGTATTGTCAAATTTTCCGTTTATAATAGTAGTGTTTATGCCATTAACTGTCATATTTACTCCACCCACGGATCTACTGTCAATAAATGCCGCAAATTCATCTACATTCAATAAGCGTGTGTTTAAAAAAGCATTTTCAATTTCTTCGTTTGAAATATTAATATTATATTTATTATTTAAAATTTCTTGTGCATTCTTAAGAAATTCGTGGATCTTATCAGTATAATAATTATTACCTGTTTTTGGAAAAATTCTGTCGAGTATTAATGTTTTCTCTAAATTTTGATCAAAAAAATCATTATAAACTCGTGTTGTTCTAGTATTGTTATAAATATTAATGACACCATGTTTGTTTCTCAAATAACCATATTTTCCCCTTAACTCTCTTAAGGCATAAATGATGTCTGCTTTCGTAATGTTGTCTACATATATATCATTTTCATTAAAGTTTTTTTGAAATAATTCAAATTCATTTTCATCATCTAAAAGTTTAATTAATATTGACACATCAACTGTTTTCCATCCTTCAAAGTTGTTTGACAAAAACTCAATAGTCTTCGGGAAACAGAATTCAATATCTTGTGATAACATGAAGATTATTTGCTTTCCGGTTAAATGCTGAGCAATTTGTAGTCTAGCCATCTCGTTAAGATATAAATTCCTACCTATTATTGACAAAAATTCTTCATCATATTCACTGTTTAAAATATTTTGTATGGTTTTTTCAACTGCTGGATCATCAAAATCTAATTCAGAATCTCTAAAAATTGCTATCTTTTCTTCTTCTTTTAATTTTTTATAAAAAGATATTTGATTTTTTTCTTTATCATATTTTTCAAATATACTTTTAGGTTCTTTTGAAATTACTTTTTTCATATTATTTAAAGCATCTTCCCAAAACTCTGCTACTCCTTCTAATGCTGATGTTACAACCAATGATGTTGTAGCACCAACTTTTTTTAATACTTGTTCAGCGGCATCATTATCTTCTTTTTTAGAATTAATTTGTGAAAAAGCATAATTTAAATTACTATTTGCTATTTTATTGTACTCATTTCTATATATATTAGAAAAAGATTCTTTTATGTTAACAGAACTAATACTTCCAGAAAAAATCTTAGATACTGGTATTGTAGAATTAGAAGTGTTAATACTTCCGGAAAAATTTATATTATAATTTCTTAAATCGGGTAATTTAGAAACAAAATTTCTAATACTAGGTTCAGAAATAGAACCTACACTTTTATAACCACATAAGTAATTTTCTAAACACATTGTATTATCATTATAATCTTTCCACCAAGAATCAATATTAGAATAACCTCTTTGTATTTTCAATAAATGATTATGCAAAGTTTTATACATTATTCTTATTAATGGATCAGAGCAATATGATAAGTAACTCGCATTAAGTGCATTATATGTTTTTATATTAAAATTATTGAATTCTTTTGAAAAATCTTTTTCATAAGAATTCAATAATGTAACATTAATCTTATTATATTCATCCATATACTGCTCTTTCCTTTCTTAATTATTAAAAAAAATTATAATTTACTAATTACTTCGCTTAACTTTTTCTTAAAGTTTGTTTCTTCTTCATCGATTAAACCAACATAATCAACTTTTTCTATTTGATCGTGATTAAATAATAAACTTTGATTTGAAGATAACATTCCTTCTGGATATAAACATCCAGTATAGTCATAAATCTTAGTCTTGTCTTCATCTGGAGTAACACAAAAGCCAATAATCATAGCCCTTTTTGATCCTCCCTTTAACATAACTACTGTTCCAATTGGCAAATATTTTTCATAATTCATATATTTTCCTCCTTATATTGAACTTGAAATTTTATATGTTAATTCATTCATTAATTCTACATTTTCATTAATTCTATTGTTAATTTCATTCATTTGATACTCTACATTCTTATCAATTACTTGTCTTGTTAACTTTTTTGGTGCTTTTTTACCTTTACTTAAACTGTATTCCTGATAATAAGTTTCTGTAGAATATAAATTTTTTGACAAATTTGAATATTCGCTTTCTAAACTATAATTGCTTTCTTGTAGTGACTTATAATATTCTATTTTAGAAACAATTTGCAAATATCGATCTATTTCATTATTAAGTTCATAATATCTAACATTAATCAATTTATTTATTGAATTTATCAAATTTGTTTGTGATAAACTTTTCCACACACTATAATTTGATATGCTATTTAATAAATTTGAACTTGTTGAATAATCAATCGAATTTTTAAATGTTATCAATGCGTTTTTTAATCTCATTACATCTATTTCTTCATATGCCATAATTACCTCACTTAAATATCTTTGAATTATTTAAATTGGGAGTGTTAATATTTAGATTTGAACATATTTCTTGCATTATTTGTTTATCAACAGCTTCATATCCTTGTGAACTATTAGCAAGATACAAAATACTATTTTCTATTTCATTAAATACTTCATCAAAATTTCTTATTACTTTTTTTAATTTATCACAATATTTTTCTGCAGCATTACCATTCCATAAACCCGCAGATATTATATAAGAACTACTAGATTCAATATTTGAAAGTACTTCTTTCATTCCGCTTGCAAGCGAGTGCATTCTATTGCAATATGCTTCAATTTCACTATATGATATATTCATGCTCCACCTCACACATCAATATTTTTAGACGAAAAAACATCATCTAAAATACCATATACTTCAGAAACGTTTTTTAAATATAAACCATAATCATCAATACAATTCTTCATTTCATTTAATGTTACAACATATTTTTCTTTCATTATATTTATATATTTTAATGCGTCTGCACCATTCCAAACGGTATTAATAGAATCTATTATCGAACTAAATTCATTAATTTGCGTTTGAAATATTTCATTACCATTAGTAATTTCATTACTGCATTTATTTAATTCTTGCTTTTTTATTAATATATTCAAGATAATCACTCCAATTCCTGAAAAATGGATAAAAACATATATTATTATCCATTTTTCAAGAGCTCAAGTTGAGCTCAATTTTATTGACCTGAAATTATAGAATCAACAGACTTATAATTTTCAATTACAGAAACCAAATATTTATAACAATCATTTACTGAACTTGAAAATTCTGGAAATTTCGCACTTAATTGTTCGAATGCTTCTTTTGTTTGTGAAGCAGCAGTTCCGCTCCAAACATCATCTGTGCCAATTTTAGCAAATAGTGCTTTAATTTCTGCTAATAAAGATTCCATTTGACTTGATGAACTATTTAATTGATCAGCCAAAGATTGAACATGTTCATAACTTAATTTTGTAAAATCCATATTTTCCTCCTATTATATTAACCTCTAATTGAATTTGCATTATTTTCACTAACTTCTTGATATGCACGTCCTACTTTTACTATAAAAGATCCGATTTCAGTAACTGATTGAGATAATTTTTGCATTACTTCAGCTTGTTGAGCCACTGAATTTGAATATTTTGATGCATCGCTTCCTTGCCAATATGTTTGCAATTCAGAATTCAAATTTTTGATTTTATTTAACAATTCTTGAAATTGATTACCTTTATCTGTAACTTGATTACCTACAGAAATTGTTTCATTATAATTAATTCTTAAATCCATAACTACACCTCCTTTCAATTAAATAATAATAAGCTTTGACCCGTTTTTTATTCCTGAATCTTTGACATACATATTATTCTCAATCTCTTTTCCTGTATATCTATTAATTAATCTAACTTCGTTAAGTTGTTTATTATAAGTATTGTTTGATAATTCAACTAGCGATTCTAAAATGTTTTTTTTAATTGTTCCGACTTTCTTATTTATAGGAATATATAAATCATATTTTACTTCGATAACTGGAACAACAATAGTTACTAAATACTTATTCATATTTACCTCCACTAAATAATCATTAGAAAACAGGATTTTATTATATGTATACCATAATTATTATAACATAAAAACAATTAAATCAACCAATTTTTACTTACTAATTCTTCCAATTCTCAAACTCATGTATTTTGTTTGTCCGCTTGCAAATTTATAATCTACTATTCCTTCCGAAACAATATTATTTGCTAATTCAACATTAAATTCTCTAACATTTGAAAGAAGTTCAGTCATCATATTAATGTTTTTATCACTAATTTCTTTACTTATTACTGGTAAAACCTCTTTATTATTAGAATTAGATTTATTTTCTAACATTTGCAGTGCATATTTATAACCAGCATTAGAAATGGATTTAATACTATTAAAAGCTTCATCCTTTAATAATATTGATAACTTAGTGCCTTGATTACTTATTGTCCATGCTGAATTTTCAAGTTTAGTAAATACTTCTTCAAGTTTATCGTCAGTTAATCCTTTGTCATCAAAATTAGAATATAATCTGTTTAAATAATCTTTGTATGCAATAGTAATTTCTTCTATATACTTTTCATCAATATTTAGCAATACATTTGAAATAGTATTATTAAATATTTTATTAATTAATTCTTCTCTTTTCATTTATTATTTTCCTTTCTCAACAAGAATTGCTAAATCAACTATTATTGCATCTAATTTTTTAAGACCTTCATCATAAAATCCTCGCCAATTACTAAATGACTCATTTAATACTGGTAAAAGTATATTTTCAAAATATCCATCACCAGCAAGTTTATTAATTGCATTTGATATAGGTGATAAGTCACTTGAAAGATGTGCCTTTACTAATGTTTCATTATTTAATCCTTCAATATTTAAATTCATAATCTTTTGTAAGAGTAAAACTGAATCGTCATACATACACGAGGAAAGGGCATTAGGATCATTTAATATATTATTTGATTTTGATGAACGAATTAGAAGTGCAATATATTGTGTTGTAGTTTCATTAAATCCCCCATCAAAACCCCTTTTATTTTTTTGATAATCATCAGTAACACCAAGTATAGTTTTTACTTCCGGATCACTTGTAATTCCATGTATTAATTCATGAATTACTGTATTTTTGAGAGCATCGTAATATAATTTATAGCTATCATTATAATCAAAATTATCAGAGAATAGTATTTCATCTACTTTAATAATACAGTGCTGACCATCATAGACTCCGTTAACATTTTGACCCAATTCAACAATATTATTAAACACACTATTTTCTAATAATATAACTTTTTCGAATAGTTGGCTAAATATTGTTTCTGGTATCCCGTATACTTTATAATAATTTTCTAGATCATTAGTGACAGAAATCACAATATCATTATATACGGAGGCTTGTTCTTGTGTAGAAAAAAGCTTATAAGAAATTTCAATAATTCTATTTTCCCATTTGTTTTTTGTTTCATAGCCTCTATTATAAAACATAGGAAAATCATTATTATTGCCAGCAAATATTTTCAAAGCTCTTGCAATATCACCTTTTGTAATATTTTCTTTATATAAATCTTGTTCATTATAATTTTTAATGAATTCATTATATTTTTCGTCATCGTCAAGCAATTCAATCAAATCTATCGTTTCTACATTTTTACTATGCAAATTTTCTCCGTAATTTATATTTATTACATTTTCAAATCCAGGAAAACAATTGTTTTCACAAAAATATCTTAATTTGTCAGAACTGAAATTTTCTAAACGAAAAAATCGATTTTGCATTATTCCATCATCAACTAAATTGTTTTCAAACAAGAAATTAAATATTTCAAAATTACATTTTTCTAAAAATATTAATTTAATTTCATCATCAACTAAATTGTTTTCAAAAAAATATTTTGCATCCTCAATACTACGAAAAGTTAAAATGTTTTCAATAGGATTTGTAGTATGAAAATAAAAATTAATTATTTCTGCAAAACTATTTTCATCAGAACCCAAAACTGAGTTTTTTAAATTTGAAATATTAATTTTAAAAACATGGCTTTGTTCACGTGCATCTTCTAATATTAAATCTTTTATACTTATTTTGCCTTTAATATCAATGATTAAACTTGTTGCATAATCTATATTAGAATTATCAACATAATTAAATATTTTATAAATATCATCATTTGTAGCAAAATGAAAAAAGGATTTTAAAGTTGCTTTATCATATTTAGTAAACAAATTCTTTACAAATTTTTCATTGTTAAGAGAGGCACTAAATAATTTATATGATAATGTTCCATCATCAATACTAGATTTAATGTATTTAATTAACATATCACTATTAGCATTAATACAAACACTTTTTAAATTGTCATCACTTTTTTTTATTTGCTTAACAAATAAATTATATAATTTTTTTTCACCTATTGGGTTGTTAAAAATAGCTTCTGAAGTATCAGGTGTTGTCACGATTGAAAATAATGCTCCTGGAAATTTAAAATCGTAATCTTCTAAAATCGGAAGTTTTAAAGCATAATTTCTAATACTAGGTTCAGAAATAGAGCCAACACTTTCATAACCACATAAATAATTTTCCAAACTAGTAGCATTATCATTGTAATCTTTCCACCAAGAATCAATATTAGAATAACTTCTTTGTATTTTTAATAAATGTGTATGTAAAGTTTTATACATTATCCTTACTAAATGATCAGAGCAATATGATAAATAATTAGCATTAAGTGAATTATATGTTTTTACATTAAAATTATTGTATTCTGTTGAAAATTCTTTTTCATAAGAATGTAATAATGTAACATTAATTTTATTATATTCATCCATATAATGTTCTTTCCTTTCCAAATAGCAATTTAAAAGTAAGACTATATATCATAAAAATGATACATAAATAATAATTACTTTTTTAACAAAACATATCCTGTTGAAGCAAATAATTGATTTTCTTCAATATAATACATCATATAACCATACATATTATCCACATTACCCGCTATTTCAAATGATTGACCAATGTTACCATATGAAAAATAATCATCAAAATATGTCTTTTCCATCTTTTCTAAAGACGATTTACCCGTCATATAACAATTTCCGGAAATTCCATAATTACAATCATTGTCTTTTATAATTTCAATCGTATTGCCATCTTCATATTGCCAAGTTCCTAATATCCCTGGTGTTGATGACTTTTTTGTAAAAACAGATGCATTTGTTATTTTTACATTTTGCACTGGAAACATAACAACATGGTTTTCATCCACTGCAAAAAAGTAGAATTCACTAATTTCTTTAAATTCTTTGATTATTGATCCATGAGTTATATTATATATTTTTAATATATTTGAATTAATCATTTCTGCGTTAACAATTTGATAATCGTTTTTACTTGCAACATCATCTAGAAATCTTCCTGTTACTTTGTTTGAATCGTTTATTGTTAGTTCAGTAAAACCTCCAAACATCCAACCTAACCAAGTACCACTAATGCTATATTTACTTTGCTTGTTTTCCATTATTTTTGTTACTTCGCTTTTTTCATTATTATTTTCTAATTCATTATCATTTTTATCATTTATAGCAAACTTCCATGTGATTATAAATATATTAAATAATAATATTATTATTATTAATACTAAGGGTAGTTTACCGATTTTTTTATTTTCCATATATTCCTCCTATTATTACAATATAAATATATCATAAATATCAATTAAAAAAAACCAAAATATTTATATTATTCTGGTTTAGGAATAATTATTTTTACTATATCTCCTTGAATACAATTACCATCTTTATCAAATGATACTGTCTTAGGATATCCAATATAATTAATTCTTTGATTAGTATTAAAATCTCTTACAATAATTGTTCCAGTTTTACTAGCTAAATTATCTTTTTTATAAAATGGTGTATCCCAATATTGAAACTCTCTATTAATTCTTCCAACATTAACTATACCTATTCCATCTGGCATAGAAGGATCATTCCAAAATATAAATGTTTCATATGAATTAGTAGGTTTATATCCTTCTTCAAATTCAAATTTAATTACAAAATCAGCATCTTGAAAAGTTAAAGATAAAACTCCATCTGGATATTCATCAGTAAAAGGAACAACTAATTCTTCAACAGATGAATAGTATGGAAATTCATTATATTCACCTTCTACATAATTACTAATAAATTTAACTTCAGTATATGCATTCAATGGATTTCTAATATACTTATCTTCTTTAGTAGTTATTAACACTTCCAAATAGTTTTCTTTTTCGTTATCAGAACTATCTAAATAATATGCTATATCATAATTATATTCCATATCTATAATTACTTCACCATTCGAATCAGTTTCAAATGGTCCATAATAACCACTTTGATTAGCATATCCAGCTTCTCTATTCAATAAACCAACTGGCATTAAATAAACCAAGTATGATGAATCTTTTGAATCCTCATTTGTTATTTGTGTCTTAATAACTAATTGTTCATATTTAATAGCGTTCTCATTGTTGCTTTCTAACTCATTATTGCTACATCCACTAAACATTAAAATAAATAAAAATATAAATATTATCTTTTTAAACATATAATCATCTCCTAATTTTTTTAAAATATCTTCTCGCAATTCTATTTCTTATATTCCTTCAATAGACTTTTAAATTGTTTTAATGCACGTAAATATTTTCCTTGTTCAATTCTATTATTAACAATACCACTAGAAATTCCAGAACCTTCTAAATGCCAAATAAAATTAAAATAAACAACACAATCAACAAGATCATATTTTTCTGGATCAGTATTCTTTTCTAATTCTTTCTTTCTATCAAATGAATACTCATCAAGAGACTTAATAAATATTTTATTAATATCTTTATGATTTAACAAATCAAATATTCTAGTTATCTCTTTCGAATAACTAATTCCATAACCAATATATTCAGATGAATAATTATTATTTTCTATATTATCAATTACCTCATCTAATATTTTAATCTTTTCATCAATTTTAATTATATTAATTTTCATTTAATCACCTCTATTTATAGTTATTAATTATAAATTATATTCTGCTATTTTCTTAACAAAATACATCCTACATAAGCATATAATTTATTATTATTAATATTATACATCATTTCACCATACATTTTGTCTACATTTCCTGCAATAGCAAAATCCTTGCCAACTTTAAAATATGAGAAGTAATCATCCAAATATGCATCTTCCATTTTACTATAAGAAGATTGCTTCGTTTTATAACAATTTCCTGAAATTCCATAATTGCATTCATCTTCTTTTATAAATTCAATTGTATTTCCATCTTCGTATTCCCAAACACCAACAATACCTTCACCTGATGTTTTTTTTGTTATAACAGAAGCATTTGTAATAATTTCTATTGGTTTTTTTATCATTGCTACATGATTTTCATCAACTGCAAAGAAATAGTATTCATTATCTTCACCAAATTCTCTTATAGTTGAGTCTTTTGTTATACTATTAACCATTAAAATATTATCATTAGTTAATTCGGCATCAATTATTTCATATTTATTAGGACTAACATCATCTACAAATCTTCCACTTACTTCATTTGAATCAGTTATTGTAAACTCAACAAAACCACCAAAAGCCCAACCCAACCATGTTGCATTTATACTATATTCAGATTCTTTATTTTCTAATATTTGAGCGATCTTACTAGTTTCTATATTTTCTTTCTCTTTTTCACTTTCAATATTTGAGTCACTCAAAAAAAACTTACATGAAAGTATAACAACATTTAGTAATATTATTACAATTATTAATACTATTGCTATTTTATTTTTCAATTTTTATCCTCCTTTTTATTAATATATATTAAATTTCAATATTCCACAAACTTAACCTTCCATTAATTTCTTTCTCTATATTTTGTAACTCACTTTCTTTAAAAACCCATGCATATCCTTTTCTATTTATATTTTTTCCATAAACAATTTCATTTTCACTATTAATTTTTTTATTAACTTCCTTATTCAATTCAATACAATCTTCTAAAACGACTTTTCCAATAATCCTGGATTTAGGATATTCTAAACTTAAAGATTCAACCATTTTCATACCTTCTTTATCAATACCTTTTCCAGCATGAATATAAAGTTCTCCTCT
>CAYXHQ010000016.1:0-10365 GCA_964465245.1 uncultured Muribaculaceae bacterium
CAAACCCTTCTTTTCTTAACATATCTAAAGTATCTTTGTGAGTTCCTTTTTCTCCTCTTATTATTGGAGATAAAACTTCAATCTTAGTACCATTTTCAAATTCCAATATTTTATTAGTCATCTCTTCTATACTTTGACTTTTAATTGGTTTTTTATGTTTTGGACAATAAGGAACGCCTATTCTAGAATATAATAATCTTAAATAATCATATATTTCAGTTACAGTTCCAACTGTACTTCTAGGATTTTTATTAGTTGTTTTTTGATCAATACTAATACTAGGGCTTAATCCTTCAATTGAGTCCACTTCTGGTTTTTCAGTATTA
The DNA here is from genome assembly GCA_964465245.1 of uncultured Muribaculaceae bacterium. Classification (GTDB taxonomy): domain Bacteria; phylum Bacillota_I; class Bacilli_A; order RF39; family UBA660; genus CAYXHQ01. Next base: position 327 of record CAYXHQ010000016.1, read on the forward strand.
CCTAAAAATTGTCTAGCATATGCACTAAGACTTTCTACATATCTTCTTTGTCCTTCAGCATAAATGGTATCAAATGCTAAACTACTTTTACCACTTCCACTTACTCCAGTCATTACTACTAATTTATTTTTAGGTATTTCTATATCTATATTTTTTAAATTGTTCTCACGAGCACCTTTAATTACTATTTTATCCATTTTGTTACCTCTTATATAGTTTTCTTCAACTGGGCAATATTATACCACAAAACATAACTTTGTGGTACAATTTAGTACAAAAATTCATAAGTTATTTTTTCATTTGATTTATTATAAGTAATTTTAACATAAGACATAGTTGAAAATGGCTTGTTGGTCCCAGGATTTCTTAAATCATCTCCAATAAGAAGTGCTCCTTGAAGAGTACCTAAAGTAACATTTATGCTGCATTCTGTAATACTTCCACAATTATATAAAGACTCCCTTAAAGTATCATTATTAACATTGATATACACATCTGCTGCATTTTCTATTTCATTAATAACATTATTAAGTCTATTTTTTTTTGAATTTTCAATAGCCCTAGTTAAAATAACGGTAGAACTTACTCCCAAAATTGCAACTATGCTAACTACAATTAATATTTCAAATAATGTAAATCCTTGTTTTCTTCTCATATATACATCCTACTATGTTTTCATTTTACCACATTAATTAAGTTATTTAAATATGTTATAAAAAAATAAAATTTGATAATACTAAAAATGAAAGGAGCATTTATGAAAAATAATGAATTAACGTCAAAAGATGTAGCATATTTAACAGATATATTTGAATGGAATTATGTACTTTGTAATAAAATTTGTTTATATCTAGAATGTGATTGTGAAAGTGATACTACTAAAGAATTAAATAGTTTACTTAAAACTCATGAGGATATTTGTAAAAGCATTGTAAAAATTTTGGAAAGTGGGTGTAAAAATGGGTAAACATGAAGAATGTGATTGTGAAAACTGTGCATGCGATGATCTAGTGTTAGCAGACCTACTTCAATCAGAGAAAAATATGACAGTAGATTTATCTATCGCACTTAATGAAATGAGTAATATGCAGTTATATAATGAACTTTTTAAAATTTTTAAAATTGTAAGTGGTAAAGCTAAAGAATTATTTGCAATTCTTTATGAAAGTGGCTATTATCAATTAGAAGCAGAAAAAGCAAGTAAAATTCAAGGGAAAATTCAAAGTTTAGAAAAAAAATTATCCGAATAAGATAATTTTTTTATGTTCCAAATGTTTGTAACACAGAAAGCAATAATATAACCATTACTCCGCCACCTGTTGCAACTAACATAAGTAGAGTTTTCTTTTCCATTTTATCAAGTCTTTCTTTATATTTAGTTTCTCTAGACTTAGATTGAAGAGTTGAAATGGTTTTAGCAAATGTTATTAACTGTTGTTCTTTTCTGTCTTGTGCTCCAAGACCTAATCTATATAATAGTCTCATCATTCTCATGGAGTCTCTTACTGGATATTTTTTAGCAAAGTTCATATATGGGTCAATTGTTGAATTACCTGCATCAATTGAAGCAATTAATTCTTTAAGTCCATCTCTAAATAACTCTGGGCAATCTTTAACTGACTTTGTAATTGCTACTGGTACAGTATAGTGCTGTATAAGTATTTCTAAACTTTTTAAATAATATGGAAGTAATAAATCAATTTCATGTAAGTGCCTTTTGTAATACGATTTTAAACTACTGTATCCATTTTTAAATATAAATATTGGGCCAGCTATCATTAGTACTAAGTTTACATAAGAAGATTTCGCTACATATATTAAGAACATTAACACAAATATAAGTAGAGCATTTTGAACTCTTTTTTTAAATAATACATTAGGATCTACTTTTTCCCCATATCTTGCTGCGACTAGAAAATCATAGTCACTTTCTTTTAATTTAAAGAATAGTTTTTCATTATCTTCAATAAACTTATTAAAACTTATTTGTCCTCTAACATTGAAAATCAATAAAATTAGTATTCCTACTGCAACAATTTCATATCTTATTCCTGCCATTATTCTGCCCCCACATTCTCATAATAATACTTTGTTCCGTTAAGCAAAAAGTAAGAATTTATAATTATTACAGCATGCAATAATATCTGTACATACCATATATCTAGTAATTGTAAATAACTTTCGTTGCCTAGTAACCATTGAAGTAACATAACAAGCAAATATAATGCAAGTCCAAAAGTGATAAATTGTTTATAGAATCCTTCTCTATCCATTCTATCTCTATATACATTTTCTACAAGCATATCAATATCTTGAAGCATGTTTTCTAATGCTTCACCTGAATCTTTTGAACCTTCTTGTGTAATTTGTAAGAATAATTGATGCATGTTTCTAACTACATAGTAGTTATATTTGTCATTCATATAGTTTATTGCTTCATTAATTGTTCCATTTGTATAGGACATTTTAATCATTTCATTAACATCTGCGAGTACTGGATTTTCTAACACGCCTGAGTCTCTTACACCTTCTAAGGCTTTAACGAATGATTGAGTTGTATTAAATTCCATAATAACATTAGTAGTATATACTTGAATTTGCTCAAATACGAATTCACTATATATTTTTTTACATCTTAAGTATGCTAAAAAAGGAATAAACACTACAGCTATTATGGCATAAAATATAGACCATAATATACTATAGAAATATAAGTAACCTACTACTCCTGCGAAACCTGCGAAGAATATAACTTGTATTGTATATTGTCTTGTTGTATATTCTTGACCGAGTTCTTTCGTTTTTTCACGGACCATTTTAAATGAATAAGGAGCATACTTTTCATAAGCAGATGATACTGCATTTACAAAAAATTTATATACATTGGTATTTGTTTTTTTTCTATAAAGTATCATAAACAGTATTATAAATACCATTAATATAAATTCAATATACATAACTTTGCTCCTTTCTTTTATTTTAAAATTAGAATTCTAGTGTTTCAATGTTACTTTCTTTATTTGTTTCAACAGGTATTGGTTTTACGTTTGCTTTTAATTCTTCTTCATTTTGTTTAAATATATCTGGGGGTATTACAACTCCTTGGATACTTAGATAATCTAATAAATAAGGCGATGGATTATTATATATCTCTGTTCCATCTGCATTTTTTCTATACATTATATTACTATCAGCTTTGTTATCTTTATCTACATAAAATTCTACAACTTCTATTATTTCTCTTTGAAATCTACCAAGTCTTTTAGACATATAACCTTTAACATGGACACCTATTTGTACATATCTATGAATACTTTTTAAAAATTGATCAATATCTAAGTTTGATTCAAGAAGTGAGTACATTCTCATAGGAATAGTCGATGCTTTATCTGAGTGAATAGTTGATATAATATTATGTCCTGACGATATTGAGTTACGAACAGCCATTACAGCTTCAGCACTACGAACTTCGGATAAAAGTATCCATCTAGGATTTTGACGCATACAAGTTACAAGCACATCAGAATATGATGCGATGTTATTTGTTTTCATTGCAACTATGTCTCTATGCGGGAATATTTTATCTAAGTGAAGTTCAAGAGTATCTTCTATTGTTATTATTTTTTCATTTTCCTTAGTATGACTTGCTAAATATTTTACGAACTCTGTTTTACCACTACCAGTTTCACCACTTACAATTATATTACAGTGTCCTTCTACGCATTTCATTAAGAAATCGTGCATAACGAGTGATACATATTCTTCTGTTAATAATTTATCTTTATTTAATCTGATTTTTGCGGGTGTTTTACGAATAACGCAAGCAATTCCATTTGTAGCAATCGAGTCGTGTACAAAGTTTAAACGCAACTCTGCACTTTCAGCATCAAGAAATGGATGAGCCATATTAAATGTCTTACCCATAACATTAGAACATTGAAAAGCAAGTTTCTCCATTAAGGTATTATCTACTCCGGGAACCTCTGTTTTGTAAACACCTTTAGATAAACTTTTAACCCATATTTGGCCACCATTTGTATAAGATACATCGGTTATATCATCTTCTGTTAAAAATACATTTAGTGGTCCAAAATCTATTTGTTGAAATATAGTATCATTCATAAACCCTCACCTATTCTTTTTTTGTATGTTATTCAGTTGGAGTTGTATTATCTTCAGTAATATTTTCATTCATTTGAGGTAAATCATTATAAGGAATTGTAACTGTTTGTGATAATATAAAGTCTTGTATGTATTCACTAGTAACTACAGTTGCAGAAGGATTTTCTGAATAACTTGCATTTCTAGGTACTGGTATAATATCTCCATTTAAGTAAGATGCTTTTCTAAGTAATAAATGCATTTCTTCTGGAACTGCGAATATTAGTGATGCAGGTGCTGCAAGATCAGCACTATTTTCAAATACATGTTTTCCACTAGAATCTTTAACTGCTAAAACCTCGATACTTTCAATCATTTTACCTAATAATAATTTGTTTGTTTCCTCAGTTGCAACATAATATAAATCTATATAGTTTCCTGGAAATATTGAGTTTCCATAAGTCATTTCAGTATTAACTGGTAAAGATACAACAGTGTACCCATCAGGAATATCAGCCCATGCTGAATCAGGCATTTCAGACCAATCGACTAAAACACTTCTATAAAATACACTACCTTGTGGTATAACTGTATTGTAATTTGCATACATTCCAATTACATCATTTATACTCCTAATAGTATTTGTAGTAACCATACTTTTAGGTATTTTCATATACCCTATCATTTCTTCAGTAACAAGTGTTCTTGGTTGTATTTCAACTCTAGCATATGGTACGTTAATAGGTTCTGTAGCTGAGTTTACTCTCCAGTTATACCCTACATACAATATAACTAATGCAAGAAGCACACATATTATTGTTACTGTATTTTTATTTTTTAATAATTTTGTTAATGTTAATTTTAAATTATTCATTAATCCTCCTTTATTATTCTATAAATATTATAAAACAAAAGCATCTCAATTGCAAGATGCTTAATATTTGGTTTCAAGTACTCCACTTAGAAGTGTTACTATATCAAAATTAGCTGAATCCATATTAATTGTATAATTTCCTGTTTTTGTAGTTACTTTAACACTAGCTTTAGGTGGGCTTTCATATATATCATAAAAATCTATATTATATGTTTTAGCACCTTTTACACTTTCAGAGAATCTTCTTAAAAAGTTTTCTACAAATTTTTCTTCAATTATTTTTATTTTACCAGTAGTTCTATAAGTTCCATAATCTACTGCATCCACCATCGCAGCTTCCATTACTTCTTTTACTAAATAATAGTCAGCTTCACTTGTAGTAGTTAAGTCTTGAACGAGCATACTTACTACTATTACGAAAAGACCAATAACAACAATTATATAAAACCAAAATGATTCTTTCATTAGTTCTTACCTCCTGTAAAATAGCCTAAAGTAGCACCATCTTTTAGGAAAGAACTCCTACAATTTACAAATTCTTTATCAGATGATACTCCACAATTTATTAAAGTATTTGATAAATACCCAGATCCCACATAAGTAGCTGATTCACTACCAATAGTATAAAATTCATTAGCTTTTTCTGCATCTTTATTATAATTAGAGATTAATGATCTGTTTTGTGGAGTTAATTCAAAACTATATTCTGGTTCTTCACCCCATATACCATTTCCCACTGTTTGAATACTGTTTATTATACTTGAAGCACCTGTGACTTGCCAATTACTTCCCGGAGTTCTATTACTTGGAAATATACTTTCCAAATCTATAGTTCTATATACAAAACCTAAACTTAGTGCATCTGAATTGCATGTTCCATCTGGATTTTTATTTTTACATGTTTCTCCTGTACTACAAATTTTCTTGCCTGTTGAATCATAACAACATCCTCCTTCACAATCAAATAAAGTTGTATCATTATCAACAACAACATTGCAAGTGTATGAACCGTTTCCTGGATCTTCTCTAGTTGTTCTTCTTATTTCATCATCGCCTACTTTTGAATATTTGAAAGTTACGGGGTATGACCCTTTAGGTGTCATTAAACTTACCGGATAAATATTTGGCTCTAGCTCTATACTTGAAATATTTCCCATTGGAGAAGTTGATACAATACCCGAATACACGTGAACAAAATAAGTTTGAACTTGTTTTATATTCATCTCTGCATATGCAAAGAAATTACCCATATTAACTGATGGAATTTTTCTTTTTTCAACTTTACATTTGGCACCATCCGGATTATCTTTTTCCACATTACACTCTACATAATCAAGTTCTTCATATTCATAAGATAATGTGCCTTTTAATTGGTTAGTTGTACACCTATCTTCATAATTTTCATTATTACAATATCCAGTTGCAGATACGGTATAAGGAAGTTCATCTTCTGGCACTAAAAACCCTTCTAACACAGGAGTTTCCCCATATTCTTTATCATGAGTTACACCTGTTTCACCATAAGTAATTACATTTTTATCAGCTTCATCATCGAAAAAACCAAAATCAGTTCCGTTATTATAGTTTTTAGAAATTTCACCTTTTACTCCATAACCAGATGCACCTTGAAACGAAATATTTCCATTGGTGGTTTTTAATTCTCCGGCAAATTCAGAAGTATCAGATAAAGAACATTCCCAAATATCTGCGATAGCTTGTTCTCTTGCATGTAGCGCCTCTCTATATGCTTCTAAAGCAGCCGCTAAAAAGGATTTTGCATCTGAATTAGCTTGATCATCAGCTTCTTTAGCAGAATTAAAAATATTTGTTGGTATTCCCGGCGTACATTGTGCATTACAAGCACCAGAAGAAGGTCTTTCTCCTTTACATTCCTTACCACCAACCAAATGAACAATGTCTCTAAAAGATTGAATAACACTGCCACCTATCATATTAGCGCTTCCGTTATAATAAAAGTTCTGATAATCTTCGCCATTCCATCCCCGATGCCAAATAGTTACAGGCCCCTCTGAATTTATCATACCAATTTCTATATTTCCCCATTTTTTGCAAAAAAGTCCTTTTCTATTTTCCCCGAGTTCTATACATCCGTAACTACATTCTTTCCAATCACAAATACAAGACTCATCTTGATCATGCACTTGAGCTTTAATTTTTACCGCTTTTAACCATTTTACATATTCACTAAATGTATCAGTAACAGCTTTGGTTTTTTTTAAATAATCAGTTTTAAATTCTTTATAATTCACCGCAGTCGTACATTGCTTTTCTCCAGTAAAATAAGCAGTTACATTTGTGTCTGTTGGACTTATATCATATATAAAATATTGGCCTGCCATTGCATAAACAGTATCATAAAAATGATATTTTATTGTTTCTCTACAATATAACTGACAATAATCATTGTTAACAAGATATTTTGCCCCACCTATTCTATTTGCTTCATTGTAATTATCTTTTGTACTTAAAGGTTTTTTATTAATAATAACATCCATTTTTTTATCCATTAGTTTCATTTCTGTAGATATTTTACAATCATAAGGCAAATCGTCTGTTCTTTCGTTATTTCCTGCATTACTCTCATCTTCTTCTATAGGGGTATAGTTTTCATCATGATAGTCTTGAACTATAGTTCTGTAATTTGACATACATAATAATTCTTGTTTATTTCCATCATCTTCAATGGGTTTTAAATGTAAAAAATTATAAGAATTTGTGGTATAGCCACTTTTTAAAATATTATTTAATTCATTGTTAGAGTTTAAAAGTACGGTTCTTGATTCTCCAGTGGTATAAAACATATAATTATTATTTAATTTTGTTGTCATGTTTATTAATGTAAAATCGCCGTCTTTCATTTTATCAGAAGTGTTTTTATATACTAAATAATTATCATTACCAAAATCAATACCTGACTGTGCTAAAAATAATGAAGTGGTTAAATTCCTTGTATACTTATCACTAACATTTACCATAATTGAAGAAGTCATACACCTATAATCTTTTGAATTACTTTCATCTGAACATTTTCTTGAATCAAATTCTAAATTAATATAATAACTAGAGTCTAATTTTTTACCAGGATTTAATGAAACACATGCCATATTTGCATAATTATAATTACCTGACTGACCACTAGTTATGGTATAAGTTGAAATTGGTAAATCAATGACTTTACCGTGTGAATTATAGTATTTAATGTCTCCACTGTTAATCACTGTTTCTTTTGCAGTTAAAATTAATTCGCTTGCCAAAATATTTTTTGGAAACACAAGAAATATTATAAAGAACAACAATATCTTCTTTTTCATTTTTTCACATCCTTTTTTAACTTAATAATCACTATTATATAAATTACTGATACTAACACTAAAGGTATTAAAGCATACAAATAATAAACTTTAATATAATTCCAAATTCTATATAATATATTACTTTCTAATTTTTCTTTTTCTATTAAATATGCACCAAAATATGAATTAAATTCATCTTCAGTTAATTCTATTTCATTAGTAATGGTGCCTGTTATATCATTTTGTGTGTTATCATTTTTTTTAGTTTTAACACCTAAAAAAGGAATGCAATATTCAAACTTTGGATTATCATTACAAATAGTAGTATCATAATATTTATTATATTTTGGCGTAGTTATTTCTATAGTATTTAATAAAGTATCTTTACAATCAATAGTATTAGAGTATACTTTAAAAGTAAATTTTACTTTTTCATATATATTACTATATTTAAAACCAATTGAACCGTTGTTTTCTTTAGTATATTCAAATTTTTCGTTTTTTCCATTGTATTCTATTTTTAAATATGTATTTTCTGTTAGACCATTAAAAATAATATTAAGATGAATATCTTTATTTTCATTTTTAATTTTATAATAAGCATCTATCTTTTCAGAATCTCTTTTGGCATCATCACAAGAACCTGCAGATATGTTAGTAAATGCGAAAAAGAAGCATATTAAAGAAAATGCTATAATATTAAAATGTCTTTTCACTTTACCACCTTACCTTACTGTTTAATTGTATCAATTTTTGTATTTTTATTCAACCGCCTATATCTTGTGTTTTATTTTTCTATATATAGAACTCCAAACTAATACAGAAATTATTATAGTAAGTATAGAAACCATCATTCCTATCCAATAATTTTTTATAAATTCTATAATTGTATCTATATTAAAAATATTTGTGTTATCAATAATATTATTTTCTCTTTCTATTGTTAAAGGATTAAGAGCACTTTCAAAAGCATTTTTAGTTAATTTATAATCTAAATATTTTGAATAACACACTTTATTATTCATATGAGTTATACATTTTTCATTTCCATAAAATGTATTAATATAAGGCATAGTTATACTAATTACTCTTAACTCTTTAGTAGTACATAAATAGGACTTCCCACTAATTATATTTAAAGATATTCTTTCACCTTCTTGAAGGCCATTAATTAATATTTGTTCTTCTTTTACATCTAATTTATTTGCTTCTCTTCTTACAGCTAAATATTCATTAACGTTGTATATTGTTAAATCAAAAGATTTAGTGCTTTCATTAAAGTCATATGTATAGTCAACATAACTAGCTATAGTATTTAACATTTTTTCTTCAGCATAAGTACAAGATGCATAAGTAACATCCATAAATAGAAATAAACAAATTGTAAAAAATATTATTTTTTTCATATATTCTCCTACTTCATAAGTTTAGCGTGTACTACAAGTCTTTGATTAGATGAAGATGCGCCAATGCATGTAGACAATGTTAATATTTTATCTCCATAAACTAACACTTCTTTAAAATTATAAACACTTCTGCTGCTAAGCATTGTAACAAATTTATTATAAGACTCTGCATTTGTAAATTTTGTAGCTAAATAGTCCGTTGTATATTCTGTTCTATATACTGAGAAAACTTTCCATTTCATATTGGTTGATGGTGTATCAAAAGTAATTATTAAATTATCTTCATTTGTATACCAAGATCTTTTAAGAGCATTTGAAAGAGTTCCAAACATAAGTCCATTTTT
>CAYXHQ010000016.1:10465-16460 GCA_964465245.1 uncultured Muribaculaceae bacterium
TAAATTATTCTAATATCTCCATGTAAGTCTTTGTGATATTCTTTATTTTTTTCTTTTAAGTATTTAAAATCCTTTTCTATGCTTCCATCATTTTCTTGATATAAAAGTATTACAATATTATTTCTATTATCTTTTTCTAAGCATTTAATGATTGACTCTAACATTTCTTTTTTATAATAATGAAGATGAATTGTTTTTAGGTATATATTTAAATTTAGAAAGCCATTAAAATCTTTTTCTTTATATTCGTAATTTGGTTTAAAATGTAATACTTTCTTATAATATACTGCATCACTATCAATTACATCTTGATGTATCATAAATTCATCAGTAATTGATTCTTGATAATTAAGGTGAATTTTTCTTTTTTGTTCTTTCATTTTTGCTTCATAAGAATAAGGAATATAATAACAATTTATATATGCTAAATATTTGTTAGCTATTATTAAATTACATTCATCAGGTTTTAAAGATTTAAAGTTTTTTATAAATAAACTACTTATTTTAAACATTTTTATAAATTCTAATAAAAATACTATCATTTGTTCTTCTTCAGTATAAGCTTTAATAATCTTTTTTTCTTGGATTAGTTTACCTATAGAAGCAGCAATCACAGTTTTATAATTGTTTTTATAATATCTTTTAGTATATATAAATTGATTGTGAAATATTTTGTTTGAATTGATAACATCATCTGGAGATGGAACAGAATCTGTACTACTAAAAACAATAAATTCTTTTTGGAAAGAAATTATTATGTATTTTTTCATGTTCTACCTCCTCTTTATTCTAATAATATAATATCATATTTTTTTCTTTTATTAAATTGTTTATTTTTTTTAATACAAATGTTATAATACATTTATAAAATAGGAGGAAATATGAAAAAAAATATTACAATAACAATATTGAGTATATTTGCATTCTTTATAGGAATATGTAATGTAAATGCTACTAGTTTAAATGTACTTTCGCATACAGGAGGTTCAGTAGACATTGATGGAATTAAATTTAATAGAACCATTACAAGTATAGATGAAGTAAATGGAGAATTAGTAGTCGAGTTATCTTTTAAAAATTCTAAAGAAACAGAAGTTATGTTTGTAATGGATGATAGTACTACTATTACGACGGCACAAAGAGAAACTTTGAAAAGTTTAGCAAGTAATGTAGCTACTAATTTATTAGATAATTATAAAAATACTAAAATTGGAGTATACACAGTTCATACATATGGTTCTACTGTGACTAATCCTTTAGATGTATTCCAAGAACTAACAAATAATAAAAATTCTGTGTTATCTGCATTAAATACTGTTTCTTCAAGTAATGGAACAAGTGGACAAGATTTTGTAGCAGTACTAAATAAAGTAAGTGAAGACTTTAGTGATAGTGCAGAAAATAAAATTGTATATTTGTTTTTATCAGGATTTAATACTTCTCTTGTAGATGAATATAAGACTGCTCTTGATAGTATGGGTGCAAATATTGAACTTGTAACAATACTTTTAGATTTTAAGACAAATACTGCTAATGAAACACCTATTTCAAGTTTATTTGGTTCTACTGCGTCTCCTAGATATGAATGTTTCTTTAATATAATTACTAGTGATATAAATAGTACTTTAACTTCAGAAATTACACAAAAAACTACATTAAAATACCCTACAGATTTTACAAATGGCATAGCATTTAATGAAACTTTTTCTAAAGAAACTTATAGTAATTTTGAATTAACATTAGTTGATGGATATGATGGTGCAGTAGCAGGAGTTGATGCTAATAATTCTTCATTCACTTGGCAAATTGCTAATATTTCTAATAATAGTGATGCAATACTTAAATATAAATTAGTAGTTAAAGACCCGCTTACAAGTGATATTGTACTAGATACATCATATAATTTAAATGGGAATTCAACTATTGTAATGGGAAGTACTACAAGAAATTATGATAACAGTGCTTTATATACATTTACAAATCAAATTACCAGTCCAAAAACTGGTCCGTTAGATGTAATAATTCCTTTTCTTACTTTCTCAGGAATATCATTACTAGCATATGTATACATTAAAAGGAAAGATAAATTAGTACAAATATAAAACTTCAAACATTAAATTTGAAGTTTTTTTATTTTCCTATTTCATAAGTGTTAACAAGTTCTATTAAATCATTTTTTGTTATCATTTTTTCACTTGAATCTCTTACTTCCACTGCTTCACCATTCTTTATATATATTAGCATTGGCGCTTTGTTTATTTTGTTTTCTACTTCTGGGAATTCCGTTTTAAGTATACTTAAATATTTTTCTTTCTTTAAAGTATTAGTAACATTATAATATAATGTATAATCAGCTACTTCTTGATTCTTTATTTCTTTTAAAAGGTTTTTTTCTAAATTTCTTACAGAAGTATCATTGTTGTACCCCACATATAATAAAATTTGGTTGGTTTCGGATAATGATAAATAAATTTCATCCGCAGATACTTCGCTTACTAAATTTATTAAAGGACTTGTATTAGTTTTATTTTGTTTATAAGTCTTTATCCATGAATTTATATATAAAACTAATAAAACGGTTAATACTAATAAACTCGCTAAAATAATATAATTTTTTTTAGGAATTTTTCTTTTCATATCACGTATTCTCCTTATAAATTTATTCTAACATACTAACCATTTTTTTTCAAATTGTTTTCTTTGTGTATTAAAATATTTCTATCTATTACTTTTTTACCTCTCCAAAAAGAAGAATTGTTTTTATATAATATTTTGTATTCTTCTTCAGTTAAATTTAAAAACTTATCAGCATTCATTAATTCTATTCCAGTTTGTTTGAAATTATTATTAACACTTAAATTACTATTATGTGGGCATACATTTATACATTTGTCACATCCATAAATACAGGCATTAAAATATTTTTTATCAGCGTCTTCTATTTCTTTCTTTTGAGTTAAATAACTTAAGCACCTTTTTCCATTCAAAATACCTGTTTCATTTATCGCCTGAGTAGGACAAATTTCTATACATTTATTACAATTTAAACAATTTTTATTTAAATGAGTGTCATATTCAAATATAGCATCAGTAAGTATTACTCCAATAAAAAACAAACTTCCATATGTATCATTTATTAATAAACCATTTTTTCCATAGTATCCAAGTCCTGCTTTATAAGCTAAGTATCTTTCTTCAAGAATGTTGTTGTCAACATTTATATGTACTTTGTAACCTTTTTTTGTTAAATGTTTTTCTATTTTTTCTAGTTTTTCTTTAAGTACAATATGATAGTCATTCCCTATAGCACACGAAGAAAAATAAACTTCATTGTCTTTTGGAGTAATACAAAGTTTATCATAAGGATATATTACTACAATTGCACTTGTATAAATAGACTCATTTTTAAATACTTTATCATCTATGTTGCCAACTTGAAATGTGGTTTTATAACCTGATTTTTCTTGTTTAATCAAAATGTCTTCCAAGTCTTTAAAATATTCTATTTCAGTAAACCCTACTGTTAAATTAAGTGATTCACAAATATTTTTAATTTCTTTTTTTAAATAATTCATAGAATTATAATAACACAAATTTTACTAAAATTGTTGACATAAAGCATAAAAATTAGTAAAATATAATATGTTAATTACATGCAGGTGTAGTTTAATGGTAGAACTTCAGCCTTCCAAGCTGCTAACGTCGGTCCGATTCCGATCACCTGCTCCAAATTATAAACAAAATCTCAAATGAGATTTTTTTATTTTGGACGGACTCGTTAGCAGCTTGGAAGAAACTAGAGACTTTTATTTTTGAGAATTTTTATACATAATACTAATTATATCATCAAACAAACTATACCATTTTACTTGCATACAAAATCTTTTTTTCTCATACAAAGGATTATAATTAAGACACCTGTTCATAGGTTGACAAAATAAAGAACCAAAATGAACTCCAGAAGAATAAATATCTTTTTTTGATAAAATCACATCATATATATCACTTTTTAAAATCCAAAAGAAGTCATTTACTGTACCACATATAATCGCATCAATTTCATAGTTGCTGTTTGTTCCCATTGTAACAAATCTTTTTATTGCTTTTTTAATTAAAGTCTCATTACAAAATTCTTTATTAATCATGTCAATTTTCTCTTGATTAACTACTTTATACTCTTCACCGCTAAGTCTTTTACTTCCTTTTCCATTTGTTGAACCATCCGCATAGTGATACTTTAAGTACTCAATTACAACTTCCCTACTCACTTTATTTTCTATAAGAAAATGTATAAAATCTGTGATTCTATCTACATGAACTGAATTTTTTGCTCCCATTTTTATGCTTATTCTTTTAATTATTCCATTTACTTCTATAAAAATATCACTCTTTTGCGGCTCATTATTTTTAACACATTTTATAGATAAATTCTTATCCATTTCTCCATAAAGACTTTCTAAAAAATCTAAAAACATTGGATTTAATTCATAAACTTTTTTGTCATTTAAATAGTTAACAAAATCTATTTCGTTGACTATACCATTATTACTTTGACTATATTTCATTTTACACTCCTCTATATATATTATCGCCATTTTTTCTTTAAAACGCTTTTTTTGGAGTGAATTTTTTTATTTTTTTATGTTAACCCATTATTTGTCCGCCATTATTGTGTATAACTTGACCTGTTACATAACTAGAATCATCTGATGCTAAAAACACAAATGTAGGAGCAAGTTCATATGGCATAGCGCCTCTTCCCATTGGGGCGTCTGCTCCAAGGGATGGTATTTTTTCTTTTACCCAACAAGCAGGTTGAAGAGGTGTCCAAAAGAATCCCGGAGCAATTGCATTTACTCTAATATTTTTAGATGCTAAATTTCTTGCAAGTGCTCTTGTGAATCCCACTATTCCACCTTTAGTAGTCACATAATCAATTAACTGTGGATCTCCATAAAAAGTAGTCACCGAACTTAGATTAATTATAGATGCACCACTCTTTAAATGTGGTAATGCCGCTTTTGTTAAATAAAACATGCCATACAAATTTACTTTTAATGTATAATCAAACTGCTCATCGCTAATACATTCTAAACTATCTTGCTGATATTGAACTCCTGCATTGTTTATCAAAATGTCTATTTTTCCATAATAATTTATTGTTTCTTCTACTATTCTTTTGCAAAAACCACTATTTGTAATGTCTCCTTTTAATAACAAACATTCGCCACCAAGATTTTCTATATAAGATTTTGTTTCTTTAGCATCTTTGTCTTCAATATAATAAGGAATTACTACTTTACATCCTTCTTTTACAAATGCAATTGCCGCAGCTCTACCTAGTCCACTATCTCCACCAGTAATTATCGCTACTTTATCTTTTAGTTTACTACTTCCTTTGTAATCAGGATTATCAAATATTGGCCTAGGCACCATTTCATATTCAATTCCTGGCTGCACATCTTGGGATTGCTCAGGCGCTAATATTTTATATTTTGTATATTTAATACCTATTCCATCATCTTCATAATATTTATAGTAATCATTTCCAAATTTGTAATCAAAATTATTCATTATACCCACCCCTATAAATAGTATATGAATTGTTAAAAAAATAGGCATTAAAAAACAAGTTTTTCTTATGACTTGTTTTAATATGTTTTTTTATTTAAATCTAATCCAATTAATTGTAATTTCACTCTTAAAGTATTGATTTCACCATTTGTAAAATTCATTGACTTTAAATCAGCTCTTTTTAATTTCCATACTTCTTCTATAATGTTAATATTGTTTTCTTTTAATTTATCTATTATTTTTTTATCTAAACTAAGTTCACTAATTGATTTACTTTTCATTATTACACTCACTCTTTCTGCATTTTATAGAAACTAAAAATGATTAATTTCTTATTAATAGATATTCGCTGTAATAATTATACCATTTTATTCTTGATTTGGGTAATACTTTTTTGTTTTATTGCTGATTTTTTCTAAAA
>CAYXHQ010000017.1:0-15588 GCA_964465245.1 uncultured Muribaculaceae bacterium
GACTGTTTCGTTAATTATCGCAGGTATTACTTTTATAATTGGAGTAGTAGATGGATATTTTAGACCACTTAAGTGTAATAAATAATGATGTTAGAACGTGATTATTTAATAACTGTAATAGGTGGAGCAAACATTTCTGGAGCAATACTTAATGCTCTAATACGCGCAGTAAACGCAGCACTTGAAGTTGGAAGAAGTTTAGGGTCTTCAATCAGAAGAGGAATTTCTGGCAAAAAATGTAGCGTATAATTATACAAAGACTTGTGCAAACAAGTCTTTTGTAAATTAAATGTAAAGTTGTTCCAAATAGTTTTCAAAGGTATAATGATATAGTGAGGTAGTAGAAATGGATGATAAGTTAAAAAGATTTTTTAGTGTGATAAAATTAAACGAAGATGAATATCCATTTTTTGAAGGTGCAAAAATAAAACGAGTTAACGTGGATACTGAGCTAAAAGAATGGAAAGTATTCATTGATTTAATAGATATGATACCCGCACCCGTGTTTAAAAATATGTATCAACTTAGTAAAAATATAGAAGATGTAAATAAAGTTCATTTTGTTTTTTCATTTGTTAATGATAAGAACTATTTATTTGATTATTATGACTATTATTTTGATATTTTAACTGAAAATTGTCCTATGCTTATTAGCATGAAAGATAATATTAAAAAATTAGATAATGGCAATATAATAGTGGAAGTATCAAATACTGCAGAAGAAAAGAAAATAAAAAGTATAAAGAAAAATATGATTAAATTTTTAGGCGATATGGGATTTAAGACAGATGTTATTACTGAGATTAATGAGTCTTCTAGAGAGAGTATTAGAAATATAATTAATACCCCTGAAGTAAAAGAAATTAAACCTAAAAAATTGAAAGTTATATATGGGCTTTCTATAAAAGGAGAAATTTCTAAAATCAGTAATATATTTAGTGAAGAAAACAATGTAAATATAGAAGCATATATATTTGGCATGGAAGTAAAAGATATTCAAAACAAATTTACTTTAATAACCTTAAAAATGAGTGATAAAACTGATAGTATGTATGCAAAAATGTTTTTAAAAAATAAAGATGAAGTTAGAAAAGTTGAAGATAATGTTAAAAGTGGAAATTGGTATAAATTTAATGGATATACTGCAATTGATAAGTATACAAATGAACTTACATTCAATATAAGAAGTATAGAGAGTAGTGATATTGTAGAAGATGAAGTTAGGACAGATGATGCAAAGGTAAAAAGAGTAGAACTTCATTTACATACAAATATGAGTCAAATGGATGGGTTAATTGATTATAAAAAGTTACTTAAAAAAGTATCTTCTTTTGGACATAAAGCAGTAGGTATAACAGATAAAAACTCTATTCAAATATTTCCTAAACTTTTTAAAGAAAAGGGAGACATTAAAGTTCTTTTTGGCGCAGAAATTTTTGTAATAGATGATGAGGTTAGAATCAGTACAAAAGATACCTTAGAATCTCTAAAAGGTGAGATGGTAGTTTTTGACCTTGAAACAACAGGTTTTAATGCATTTGGAAATGATTCAATTATAGAAATAGGTGCTGTTAAAATAAAAGATGGAGAGATAATAGATAGGTTTGATGAACTAATAAATCCGGGAGTAGGGTTAAGAGACGTTATTACAAATTTAACACATATAACTAATGAGATGTTGTTGGGTAAAGATAATGAAGAGGCAGTATTCAAAAGATTTATGGCATGGTGTGGAGATTTACCCATGATTGCGCATAATGCTCCATTTGATGCGTCTTTCATCAAAAGTTGTTATCAAAAATATAATTTAGGAGAGTTTACTAATACTGTAATAGATACTGCAGAATTATCTCGTGCTTTAGAACCAGATCAACGCCATCATAATTTAACTTCACTAACCAAAAGATATAATATAGAATGGGATGAAAATGCTCATCACAGAGCTGACTATGATGCTGAAGCGACTGCTAAAATATTTATAAAAATGGTTGATAATATAGGATCAAGCTATAAAACAGTAGCTGACTTAAAGAATTTAGTAGATATAGATACTATTTTAAAAACTAGAAGAAGTCATCATATTACAGTGTTTGCTAAAGACAATAATGGACTTAAAAATTTATTTAAAATAATAAGTTATTCTAATACATTATATTTTTATAAAACACCTAGAATTTTAAAAAGTGTTTTAAAGTCTCTAAGAGATGGACTTCTTATTGGTTCAGGGTGTGGAAATGGTGAAATTTTTTCATCAGCTAGAAGCGTAAGTAATGAAGACTTGATTAATTTAATGTATTTTTACGATTTCATAGAAGTAAACCCACCAAGTATTTTAGAATATATGATAGAAACAGAAGACTTTACTAACATGATAGAATTAAAAGAATCAATTAAAAAAATAGTAAATGTAGCTGAATCTATTAATAAATTAGTAGTAGCAACAGGAGATGTACATACTCTTGAGCCAGAAGACAATATATATAGAGAAATATTAGTAATGCAGCGTCAGCCCGGTGGTGGACTTCATCCATTAAACAGAAAAAATATTATGACTATTCCTAATGCATACTTTATGACTACTAACGAAATGATTAGTGAATTTGAATTTTTAGGATCTGATAAAGCATACGAAATAGTTGTAGAAAACACTAATAAAGTAGCGGATATGATAGGGGACGTTGAGGTTCTTAAGAAAGATTTATATCCACCTAAAATGGAAAATTCAGTTAATATCATGAAAGACCTAGTGTATAGTACTGCTAAGGGTATTTATGGAGATGTTTTACCAGAGATTATTGAAACAAGGCTTGATAAAGAACTTACTGGTATTATAAATGGTGGATATGATGTTATATATTTAATTGCTCAAAAACTTGTGCATCATTCTAATGAAAATGGATATATTGTTGGGTCTCGTGGTTCAGTTGGATCAAGTTTAGTAGCAACATTTATGAATATAACTGAGGTTAACCCTTTACCCCCACATTATGTATGCCCTAAATGCAAAAAAAGTATATTTGAAATAGAGGGAGAACCATTATCAAACACTTATGGAAGTGGTTTTGATATGCCTGATAGAGTATGTGAATGTGGAGAAAAAATGAATAAAAATGGACAAGATATTCCATTTGAAACATTCTTAGGATTTAATGCTGATAAAACTCCAGATATAGATTTAAATTTCTCAGGTGAAGATCAAGCAAATGCGCATGACTATACAAAAGTGCTTTTTGGAGAAGATCATGTATATAGAGCGGGTACTGTTACAACTATTGCTGAGAAAACTGCATTTGGATTTGTAAAAAGATATGCAGAAGAAAAAAGAATTAATCTAAGAAAAGCAGAAATAGAGCGTCTTGCAATAGGTATCACAGGAATAAAAAGAACAAGTGGACAGCATCCTGGTGGAATTATAGTAATTCCCGGATATATGGATGTATTTGACTTTACACCTTTTCAGTATCCTGCAGAAAACATGGATGCAAAATGGTACACAACACACTTTGAATTCCATGATATTGAACCAAATGTTTTAAAACTGGATATACTAGGGCACGATGACCCTACAGTACTTAAATACTTATGTGATGATGTAAATATAAATATAAATGATATTCCACTTGATGACAAAGAAGTATTATCTATATTTTCATCTAATACTGCTTTAAAAATCGCACCTTCTGAATGCAGATATAAAGTGGGTACATTAGGTGTACCTGAGTTTGGTACAGGCTTTGTATTACAAATGTTAGAAGAAGTAAAACCTGCATCTTTCGCAGAACTTATAAAAGTATCAGGTTTATCTCATGGAACTGATGTATGGTATGGTAATGCAAGAGATTTAATACTTAATAAAATATGTGAATTTAAAAATGTTATTGGATGTCGTGATGATATTATGGTTTATTTAATACAAATGGGCATAGAAAAAGGTCAAGCATTTAAAATGAGTGAATTTATTCGTAAAGGGAAAGTCCACAAAGAACCAGATAAATGGGTTGAATTTAAAGACATTATGAAAGAACACAATGTACCAGACTGGTATATATCTTCATGTGAAAAAATTAAATACATGTTTCCAAAAGCACATGCATCTGCGTATGTTACAAATGGATTTAGAGTAGCGTGGTTTAAAGTACATCATCCGCTAAATTATTACAGAGTATTCTTGTCTATTAGAAAAAGTGACTTTGATATTGAAACAATGATTAAAGGATTAAAAGATATAAGAATGTTTATAAGAGATGTGGATAATAAAGGATTTGGTGCCACTGATAAAGAAAAATCAGTTGCTGGTACTCTAGAAGTTGCAGAAGAAATGATACTTCGTGGATATAAATTTGAAAATATTTCTTTAGAAAAAAGTGATGCAGTCATGTTTAAAATAAACGAATCAGGTGACGGACTTATCCCACCATTTACAGTACTTGAAGGACTTGGAGAGAATGCGGCAAGAAATATCGTAGAAGAACGCAAAAAACAATCATTCTTAAGTATAGAAGACTTCCAAACTCGTGGTAAAGTATCGCAAACTATAGTAGATAAAATGAAATTAATGGGTATATTTGGTAGTATGCCAGAGAGTTCGCAGTTGTCATTGTTTGACTTTTAAAGTAAATTAATAGATAAAACACAAAAAAATGTTTGTGTTTTATTGTATACTATTTTATAATAGTAATATGGAGGATATATTATGTTTGAATACATGCATGGAATTATTAAAAAAATAGAAAGTTCTTATATTGTAATAGATGTGAGTAATATAGGGTATAAGGTGTTTATGCCTAATCCTTACGTTTTTAAAGAGGGCGATGAAGCTACAATATATCTATACAATCATATAAGAGAAGATGAAAACACTTTATATGGGTTTAAAACAGAAGATGAAAAAGAACTATTTTTAACTCTTATAAATGTAAAAGGTTTAGGTCCTAAAATGGCATTACCAATGCTCGCATCTGGTTCTGTTGAAGGAATTAAAGACGCAATTAATAGAGAAAACATTTTATATTTGAAAAAGTTTCCTAAAATAGGAGATAAAGTAGCAAGACAAATAATATTAGACTTAAAAGGAAAAGTGGTTTCAAATGGTGAAGTTGTAGAACAATCTAACGAGTTATATCAAGTACTCGCATCTCTTGGTTATAAAAGTGCAGATATAAATAATGTGATAAAACAAGTTAATAAAGGAGAAAATATAGAAAATCAAATAAAAGAAGCATTAAAGCTTATGTTGAGGTAAGTATGGGAAAGTTAGTATTATATTATGCCACAATGAACTCAGGCAAAAGTTTAGAATTAATAAGAACAGATTACAACTATAATGAAAATGGATTTAAAACTATAGTTATGAAACCAGGGAAAGACACAAAAGCTGAAAATTTTATAATTTCAAGAGCTGGTAATTTAAAAAGAAAAGTAGATTATTTAATTGGTGAAGATGATAAAATAATTGATATTTTAAAAGGCAATGTAGAAGGCACAGAATGTATTTTTATAGATGAAGCACAATTTTTAAATTCAAGACAAATAAAAGAATTAAGACTTATTACTGCCTCTACTAATATGTCAGTTATATGTTATGCATTAAGACTTAATTTTAGAGGAGAATTATTTGAAGGAAGTGCATCGTTATTTACTGATGCAGATAAAATAGTTGAACTTAAGACATTATGTAGATGTGGCAACATGGCTAGATATGTTGGAAGAAGTATAAATGGTGAGTTCACTTTAAAAGGTGAAGAAGTTGTAATAGATGGGGAACATGATAATGTAGAGTATATTTCATTATGTGAAAAATGTTTTTTAGAACAAGTAAAGAAAGAAGATTTGAGTTTAGTAAGGAGGAAATTATATGGAAGATGAAAGAATTATCACGAGTAGAGAATTACAGGAAGACAATTTTGAAAAAACAATTAGGCCAGATAGTTTGGATGAATACATTGGACAAAAAGAAGTAAAAGAAAATATGTCTGTATTCATTAAAGCATCTCTAATGCGTAATCAAGTTTTAGATCACGTTCTTTTATATGGCCCTCCAGGACTTGGGAAAACAACACTTGCATATATAATTGCAAATGAACTGGGCAGTAACATTAAAACTGCTAGTGGCCCAACCATTGAAAAGAGTGGAGATTTAGCTGCAATACTTTCTTCTCTTGAACCAAGAGACGTATTATTTATTGATGAGATTCATAGAATCCCTAAATACATTGAAGAAATTCTTTACAGTGCAATGGAAGATTTTAAACTTGATATAATTGTAGGGAGTGATGGGCAAAGTAGAAATATAAATATAAGTTTGCCTGAGTTTACTTTAGTGGGTGCTACTACTCGTGCAGGAGATTTATCTGCCCCATTAAGAGATAGATTTGGAATAGTATCAAAACTCAATTATTACACAGATGAAGAACTTACAAAAATTGTAAAAAGAACATCAAGAGTCTTAAATATCAAAATAGAAGATGATGCAGCTTTAGAAATTGCTAGAAGAAGCAGAAAAACACCTAGAGTTGCTAATAGATTATTAAAAAGAATTGCTGATTTTGCTCTTGTTGAAGGTGAAGGGGTAATTAATATGAAAATTGCTAATTCATCTTTACAAAGATTATCAGTTGACTCTTCTGGATTAGATCAAACAGATATAGAATATTTAAAATCAATAATAGAAAAATTCAATGGCGGCCCTGTTGGAATTGAAAGCATAGCATCAACTATTGGAGAAGAGATAACAACTATAGAAGATGTAATAGAACCATTTTTATTACAAGAAGGATATATAAAAAGAACATCAAGAGGAAGACAAATTACTGATAAAACATATTCTTATTTCAAAATAGAAAAAAACTTAGAACTATTTAAATAAATAACATTTGCGAAATGTTTTATAAGGAGTGTGTTGTATGAACGAATTAATTACAAAAGAAAATATAAAAATAGAAAATTTAGTATATGAAATAAGAGGAGTGCAAGTGATGTTTGACTCTGATTTGGCAAGACTTTACGAATGTAAGAATGGAACAAAAGAAATAAATCAAGCAGTTAAAAGAAATTTTGAAAGATTTCCAAGTGGATTTTATTTTCAACTAACCAATGATGAGTATAAGATTATTTTGCGGTCACAATTTGTGACCGCAAAATATAATAATATGTCTCGTAGTTTACCTTATGTTTTTACAGAAGAAGGAGTAGCAATGCTGACCACTGTACTTAAATCCAAAGTGGCTGCTAAAACAAGTGTGCAAATAATGGATGCTTTTGTTGCAATGAGACACTATATATCAAATGGAGCGTTAACTAATAATATAGAACACAAATTATTAGATCATGATAATAGAATAAGGTTATTAGAAAATACTTTTGATGGGTTTAAAGAAAAGAATAATCATATATTTTTTGAAGGACAGATATATGACTCTTTTTCATTGTTATTAGATATATTTGAAAGTTCAAAGAAAAGTATTGTTATAATTGATAACTACACAGATAAAAAACTGTTAGATATACTATCAAAAACAAAAAAAGAAGTAACTGTTTATAGTAAGAATTATAATAAGGAATTAATAGAAAAATATAAGGGTCAATACAATAACGTAATATTAAAAGAAAACAATTCATTTCACGATAGGTTTATAATAATAGATGAGTGTATCTTATATCACTGTGGGGCATCTTTCAAAGATCTTGGAAGTAAATGCTTTTGTATTAGCAAAATTGAAGACAATAATTATTTAAAAGAAATATTAAAAAGAATTATCTAATTACTTAAATAATTCTTTTTTAAATTCTTCAATAATACTATTCATCAAACTTATGTATGTTTCTCCATTAACTCTTTGAGCATCTGTTATTGTAGAGAATGGATCAATTTCTATTTTATTAAGTTTATAATCATTTATAAATGTGTTAGTTGCATCTTGTACACTTTCACCTTTAATAGAATATACATTTTTAATATCTCCATTAGCGATTAGCTTTCTTGCTTCAGATGTAGATTTATCTAATGCTTCATTATCCGGATCCAGAGATAATACATTTAATCCATATTTAGTTAAATAATTAAATGAATCATTTGTAACTAGTAATGTTTTATATGTACCATTCTTACTTAAGTTATATATATCTACATCAAGTATTGAAATGTCTTCTTTTAGCGCTTGATAATTTTCTTCAATCGCATCTTTTGTATAAATATTATCTTCATAATCAATTAAACTTCCTTTAATGTTTCTACATACCATCAAGAAATTTGCTGGGTCAAGCCACAATTCTTCAACTTCGCTAGTATAGTCCATTCCTTTCATTCCATCAATTATTCCAATATTGCCATTTAAATTAAGTAAATCTCTTGCGATTAATCTTTCATCTGTAAGGCCATTATATACAAATTTTTCCCCCTTTGAATAAGTATTAAGCATTTTATCAGTAAGTTTGTATTCACTTGGAATAACACCATCTGGGTATATACTTGAGATATTAGAATAATCTCCATATATAATTTTAGTAGCATATTCTATTGGATAAATCGTTGTATATGTATAATCATCTGAAAAATCATCTTTCGATATGCAACCACTTAGTGATAAAGCACATACTCCTAATAACATAAATAACTTAAACTTTTTCATTTTTCCTCCTTTAATGGAACTGGGTCATATCCATATTTGCCGAAAGGATTACACCTGAGTATTCTTTTAATTCCTAGTTTCATTCCTTTTAATAATCCAAATCTATTGATAGATTCTTCCATGTACGCAGAACACGTTGGAGTAAATCTGCACAATCTATGTGAATTAAGCGGAATACTTCTATATACTTTTATAAGCCACAATATAAACTTCTTCATTTCATATATATTATACTATATGTAAGAGAAAAAAGAAATTTAAATTAATTATTTTACATAATTGAATTATAAGATACATTATTGTTTCTTTCATATTCAACAAATACTAGAATATGCTCGATTCATTTGATATAATTAATTTGTTAGATTGTAAAGAAAGGAGGTACAAATGGAATTATTAAAAGAATATGGAATTGAATTTAATGATACTGGACTTATTGATAAAGCATTAACACATACATCATATGCAAATGAACATAATGTTGAGTCATACGAAAGATTAGAATACTTAGGAGATGCTGTTTTAGAACTTGTATGTAGTGATTACTTATTTAGAAAAATACATGTTCCTGAAGGTGAAATGAGTAAAATGAGAAGTTTATATGTATGTGAAAATGCTTTATATGAATATTCAACAAAAATTAATTTAAAAGATTATATTAAAATTGGTAATGGAATAAAAGAACCAAATAAGACAGTTATTGCTGATGTGTTTGAAGCAGTAATAGGAGTAATATTTTTAGAACATGGAATAAACAAAGTAAGAGAATTATTCAATAAACTAATTGTTCCATATATTGAAAGCGATACTGATTTTTTAAGTGACTATAAAAGTTTACTTCAAGAACTTGTACAAACAGAAAGAAAATCAGTAAATTATAAAGTAATTAAGGAAACTGGTCCTGCTCATGATAAAAGATTCAAAGTTTCAGTATCCGTTGGTGGAATTGTATTTGGAATTGGAGAAGGAAGCAGTAAGAAAGAAGCAGAACAGAATGCAGCAAGAGATGCATTTAAAAAACAAGCAATAAAGTAGGTAAAATTATGTATATAAAAGAAATAAAAATGAGTGCATTTAAATCTTTCGCAGATAAAATTAGTATTAATTTAGATCCAACTTTCACAGGAATAGTAGGGCCAAATGGAAGCGGAAAAAGTAATATATTAGATGCGATTAGATGGGTTTTAGGAGAACAATCTGTTAAAACACTCAGAGGATCAGCCGGTATGACTGATGTTATTTTTGGTGGTTCAAAAAGTAGAAATGCTGCGAATCAAGCATTTGTTTCAATTGTATTTGATAATACAGACAAAACTCTACCTATAGAGTATAATGAAGTTTCAATTAAAAGAATGGTATATAGAAGTGGGGAAAATGAATACTACTTAAACAATGAAAAATGTAGACTTAAAGATATAACAGATTTATTTGTTGATTCATTTTCATCAAGAGAATCATTTAATATAATTCCACAAAATAAAATTGAAGAAATATTAAGTGACAGACCAGAAGATAGACGTATTATTTTTGAAGAAGCCGCAGGTGTGCTTAAATATAAAAAAAGAAAAGAAGAAACTTTAAGAAAATTATCTAAAACACACGAAAACGTTGATAGATTAAATATGATTATTGATGAACTTGAAGTACAAGTTGGTCCTTTAGAAAGAGCCAGCAAAAAAGCAATAGAATATAAAGAAAGTAAAGAAAAACTAGAAAGTGTAGAGGTTGCTTTAATTGTAAAAGATATCACTCAATTTAATGAACTTTTTAATGCAAAAAAAGAAGAAAAAGACGCATTAGAACTTGAATTTGTTAATACTAATAAGATGTACTCACTAGGTAGTGCTGAAATTGAGAAGAAAAAAATAGCATCTGACAAATTAGAAGAGAAGTTGAGTGAATTAAGAGAAGAATTATCAAAGAATAAAGAACTACTTTCTGACTTAATGAGTAAAAAAGAACTTTCAATTGAAAGAAGTAAATATGATAAAGACAGTAATGAAATAAAATCTAAAATTATTGAACTTAAAGATAATAATTTAAAATTAGATAGTGAGATTAATAGCTTAAAAGAAGAAATCAAGAATATCAACTTAGTTATTGGAGAAAAAGAAGAGGATTTAAAAAACATTATACATTCTAGTAACGTATCAAGCAAAGAAATTGATACAGAAAAATTTAATTACAATAATTTAAAGAGAAAAGAACTAGAAAACTCTTCTAAAATTGAATTACTTGAAAGAAATCTGGAAAATATGTCATCACTTCCATATTCAGTAAAATCAGTTTTGGGAAATCCCACTTTAAAAGGGATTAATAATATAATTGGAAATGTTATAAATACAAAAAGTGAATATGCAACTATGTTAGATGTATCTTTAGGTGCTAGTACAAATTATATAATTGTAGATAATGATGTTTCTGCAAAAGAAGCTATAAATTATTTAAAAAACAACAATAAAGGAAGAGCAACATTTTTTCCACTAACAGTTATTAAACCTAAATCTATTGAACCTACAGTTTCAAATGTTGCTAAGAAAAGTGAAGGATATATAGGCATAGCTTCAGAACTTGTAGAATATGATACAAAATATTATAACATTGTTATGAATCAACTTGGTAACATAATAGTTGCTGATAACATTGATAATGCTCTTAAAATAAGCAAAGATATAAATCATAGATATAGAGTAGTAACACTAAGTGGTGAAATTCTTCATGTAGGTGGTTCTTTAACTGGCGGAAGTGTTAAAAGTAATAACTCATATATAATTGATAAATATGAAATTGATAAACTAAAAGTACTTTTAGAACATATTAGAAATAACATTGGATCTTCTGAAACAAAGTTAAAAGAATATGAAAATGATTTTAATGTTGTAAAAACTAAAATAATGAATGCAAACATAGAAATAGTTAAAATCAAAGAACAATTGAAAGCAAAAGAAGATAATTTAGTTTCATTAACTGAAGAATATAATAGGAAGAAAAGTGAAATAAATGACTTGTGTAGTAAAAATAAAGATTCAATTGATAAAAATATAGAAAATATTATGAATGAATATTATAAAGTTGAAAAATTATGTAATTCACTTAATAATGAGATAGAGCATAAAAGCAAAGAAAAAAGAGATTTATTAGATGAAATTAATGAACGTGAAAGAGAATTAAAGAAAAACAATACTTTATCTTCTTCAGCAAAAGAAAAAATGAATACTATTGAAATAGAAACTGTAAAATTAAATATGGCTTTAGATAATTTATTAAATAGATTAAGTGATGAATATAGTCTTACTTATGAAGGTGCTAAAGGAAAATATTTATTAGAAATTGATGAAAGTGAAGCTAGAGGCATGGTAAGTGAACTTAAAAGAATTATAAAATCTCTAGGAAATGTAAACTTAGAATCAATTGAAGAATATGAAAGAGTAAACAAAAGATTCACTTTCCTTAATAGTCAAAAAGATGATTTATTACAGAGTGAAAAAGATTTACTTGAAATTATCAATAATATGGATGCTGTAATGGCTGATAAATTTGAGTCTACATTTAATAACATAAATAAAGAATTTAATAAAGTATTTACTAATCTTTTTGGGGGTGGGGAAGCTAGTTTAAAATTAACAGACCCATTAAATATTCTTGAGACTGGAATAGAGATAATGGCTATACCACCAGGAAAAAACATGAAATCAATTTCACTTTTATCGGGTGGAGAAAAGACTTTAACTGCGATTAGTTTGTTATTCTCAATTATGAATTTAAAAAAAGTTCCATTTGTTGTATTAGATGAAGTAGAGTCTGCACTTGACGAAGTAAACGCAGAAAAATTTGGTAATTATTTATCAAATTATAAAAATAAAACACAGATGCTTATTATCACACATAAAAAGAAAACCATGGAATTTGTAGATTTACTTTATGGAGTAACAATGCAAGAAAGTGGTGTAAGTAAACTTGTAAGTGTAAAATTAGAAAATATGAATTAATGTTTTCTTTTTTTCATATAAAAACCAAAGTCTAAAAAACTTTGGTTAATTTATTTTTATAATGAACTTCCTTCGTTTAAAACTATTTTGTCTTTTTCAATTGTAACTCTTATAAATCCATTTGTATTGTTTTCTCCAAATGCAAGTGTTTCTTTTTCATTCATTATAGGATTTAATTCAATTGTAAAACCATTAAATGTTTTATTTCCAAGAGTTAAAGAAGAGTAATTTTCTTTAAAATAATTAGTGATATTAGCATCTTCATATAAAACTTCAATAACTGAGATTAATGAATTATAAGCATTTTCTGTTAAAATAGGATTTTCCATTATGCTGATAATTGGAGTATTAACTTCTTCCTTATTTAGTGTGATATTACTTTTAGTATAAGTAAAAGTTCCATTTTTAATAGTTTCTGCATTTTCTAGTAAATCGTTTTGAGTGATATATGAGTCATCAACAGTTTCTATTATCAAAGAAGTATTTGTATTTATCTTTACTAAAGCTATATTATTTGTAACTGTATAAGAAAGACCTTTATCAATTGTATAACTTTGTAAATCAAGCTTATCAAAAGCAAAATTAATATCTGAATATGTTTTTCCTAAATTTTGAGCAACAGATAATAACATTATTTTTAAAGTTTCTTTTCCATAAACATCCTCAATGTTTACAGTTGTAGTAAGTATTCCATCATCATATATATATTCATAATTTGTATCTGTAGTAGCATTAATGTATTTAACATTAATTTTTTTGTTGTCAATAAGTACTGCATTAATACTTGTATCTGTACTTTCATAGTTTTTAATTAAAACACTATCGTTAAAGTAATTAACTAAATTTGTAAGTTTGTCTTTAGCTCCTCTTGTATCTCTACTTGCAATAAACCCATATATTCCACAAGTGGCAGTAATCAAAAACAATAACCCCCAAACAATAATTCTTACAATTTTATTCATATCATTCTCCTTAGTTTAATTATACTATATTTTTTGTAAAACACAACAAAAACACTTGTTTGCTTGACCGGGGGGGTTAAATGATAAGATAGAACTGAAAAGTAGGTATAAAATGGAGAAAATAAATAATAAAAAAATATTTATAATGGTATTTGGAGTTGTAACGCTAATCGCGGGATTATTAGGATTAACATATGCATATTTTAGTTCTAATCCATCAGGAATAAATGAAACAACAAATATGAGGCTATTATCAGAAAATTTAACAGTAGAGTTCATAGATGGAGAAGAAATAAAACTAAATAGGATGTTGCCAGGTTTCACAGTAACAAAAACATTTTCAGTAAAGAATAATGCATCTGCAGGAATGTACTATGATATAGTATTTAGAGATATAGAAAGTACAATAGTAGGAAATGACTTTGTGTACACTCTAACAAGTACAAATAGTGGTGGAACTGTGAATGAAAGAGTAATGCCAACAGAGTCAGAACCATTAGTAACAAAAAAATACATAGAAGGAAATACAACACAAACATACACAATGAATATAACATACAAAAATAGACCAGTAGATCAAAGCGAAAACCAAGGAGCAATATTTAATGGACGATTAGAATTTCAAAGTCCATATGATATGAATGGAAATACAGTAGCGTATGTATCAAATTATGAATACACAGGAAGTGCTCAAACATTTACACCAGCGTATTCTGGTTACTATCAAATAGAAGCATGGGGAGCAGAAGGTGGGAGTTCTAGCACATACTTAGGTGGGAAAGGTGGATATACAAGTGGAAAAATATATTTAGAACAAGGGGAAGAACTATATTTGTATTTAGGTGGGCAAGGAACAACTACTATATCTGGAGTGATTCCAGGAGGTTATAATGGAGGCGGAACAGCATATGGATACTCAGATGGAAATAATGGAAGTGGAGGCGGAGCTACTGATGTAAAATATGGTGGAGTATCATTAAATGACAGAATAATGGTAGCAGGAGGCGGAGGTGGAACAGTTGATACTGAAAGCCCTGTGTATGGCAATGCAGGAGGTTTGATTTCAAATAATGCAAAAACTGGTGCAAGTGTAGGAGCATATATCGCTTACGGAGCCACTCAATTTAGAGGAGGGTATGGAAATTCTAATTCAAAAAGTGGATCATTTGGATTAGGTGGAGCGGGAGGTTCAACATATCGTGCAGGAGGCGGAGGCGGATATTACGGTGGAGGAGTAGCAATGTACGCTTCTTCTGGTGGCTCATCATATATAAGTGGGTATGCAGGAGTAGTATCAGGAAAACTAATAAACAATAGTTTTGTAGAACCAGCAAACTTAACAAATGAACAAGGGCAAGAGTACAATACGCTTCACTATAGTGGTAAGTATTTTCTAGATGGAGAGATGCAGTCAGGCGTAAATACAGGACATGGAAAAGCAAAGATAACATATTTAGGAACCGAAAAACCATTAAGAATAAATACAAAACTAGATAATGTAAGATATATAAAAGATTGTGCAACAAAAAGTTGGTCAGCTGGAAGGGTTTATTGGGAAGAAATACAAGCAATAAAAAACGGAGTAAATTTAGCTAAAGGAATATTACCTATTGGAAGTGTGCCCGAATACAATATAACGACATATCCATATTCTTTAATTACTGATGGAAAAATAGGAGTTGCTAGCAATACTTCTACAACTGATAATAGCAATAAATGCATCACAATAGATTTAGGAAGCACATATGACTTAGAGGAAATAGCAGTATGGCATCTTCATGCGCCAGATTATACTGCTGTTACAGAAAACAATATAACATATGTATCGAGTGATAATACAAATTGGATACCAGTAATAAACGAAACAATATCAGAAACAAGTGAAGGAAAAAGAATAAGTGCATATAGAGATATTAATAATGGATATATACAAGATGGCTTAATGGTATGGTATGATGGAATAAGCAATACTGGAAATATACGTTCTACAACAACAACTACATGGAAAGA
>CAYXHQ010000018.1:0-15036 GCA_964465245.1 uncultured Muribaculaceae bacterium
TTCATAAACCATCTTAATGTAAAATATGAAACTATTAAAGATGCTACAAATCCAAATGTATAAGGAAGAGCAATTTCACTTACATTAGGAGTTTCAAGAATATCTTTAACTCCCAGTATCATTGTGCCTAAACTTATTGGAATATATAACATGAATGAATATTTAAGCGCAGGGCTTCTTTTAACATCCCTAAATAACGCAGCAATTAGGGTAGAGCCACTTCTACTAATTCCTGGCAGTAATGCAATGACTTGAATTAACCCGATAAACACCGCATCTTTCCAAGTTAAGTCTTTGTCTTCTTTACTTCCTTTAATATTTTTAACTAAAAACAAAAATAACGCAGTAATTATGAAAGAAATACCAACAATAGTAGTAGTTTGAAGTAATGTTTCTATTTTATCTTTAAGGAGTACTCCAGCAATTCCAACAGGAATAACACCTAAGATAATTAACCAACAGTATCTATAATCACTTTTGTATTCTGGTGATTCACTTTTTAAATACTTAAAGAAATTTTTAACAAGCTTAATTATATCTTTTCTATAAATTATTAGAATTGCTATTAAACTTCCAGCGTTGACAACAATTTCAAAATTCAAATCATTTAAAATATCTGTATTTAATATTTGTTTAAAAATAAATACATGTCCACTAGAAGATATAGGTAAGGGTTCAGTAAATCCTTGTATAATTCCTAATATTACATATTTTAAAATTTTTATAAACATTTTATCATCTCCTACATAATTATATAATAAATAATTGAATTTATAAATATTATTTTATAGGAGTGTATATGTTTTTTAAAATAATGATGTTTTTTCTTGGAGTATTCATGTGTTCTTTATCCTTACTCTTCATGATATTATATCTAAATCTATTATCTTTAGGGTATAAATTTGGTGAATTGGTTAATTTTATTAGTAAAGAGTGGGAATGTTATTTAATAATACCAGGACTAATTTTAATTATATTTTCTCTTAAGAAAGGTAAAAAGAATAATGACTTATGTATATGATATATTAGTGAATTTTAATGATGAATTATATAATTTTTATGAGTGGGAAGAAACAGACGCAATAGAATATTTAAAAAAAAGTTTACTTATTAAAACAAATGATTTTATATTCAAAAAATTTGTATCTTCAAATATAGAAGTAGATGAAGAATTTTTGAGTATGATAAAAAACAAGACTGAAGTGTCTAATGGCAATATAAAAGAAATAATAAAATATTGTACTATTATTACTAATGGAAAATCAGTAATGGCATTTACTTTTAATGGTGATGGAGCAATTATAGAAAAAAGTTCATTTATTCTTGAAGATGAATTAGAACTTTTAGAAATTGCATCCGATTTAAAAATAAAAAAGATTACTTATAAAAAATTACTTAATAAAGATGTTAATCATACTTTTTTAACAAGAGAAGAAAAGAAAAAAATGCATCTTATACTTGTAGAACTTGATTCTATTAAAGAAGAAAAAGAAAAAATTAAATATTTATATTATGAATGGTTTAATAAAAGACCAAAATCTAAAAATTATTATGAATTATTAGTGAGTTCTATTAATGGAAATTATACAAAAAAACATGAAGAATTTTTATGTCTTTTAAACATGATGATGGTTAGAGAATAAAAATATGTATAAATTATACTTTTTTGTAAAACCTATAAATAAGGAGGAACAATGAAAAAGATTATAGTGGTTTTATTAAGTATAGTAACTCTTTTTGGATGTACTACAATGAATACACCTACAAAGAAAACCGAAGAATTCTTAACAAGATATCAATCTTTAAATGATGCAGTTTTAACAGATTTAGACTTGTCTGCAGAAACGGAAAACTTAGGTTCAACTAATACTAAGACATACAAAGATGTCATAACAAGAGTATATCAAAATATGAAGTATGAAGTTACAAATGAAAAAATTGAAGGTGATGAAGCTATAGTTACTGCGAAAGTTACAGTATATGACTTATATAAAGCTAGAACTGAATCAGAAGGTTATTTAAGAGATCATGCAGAAGAATTTCAGGAAAATGGAGTATACAGTCAAGACAAATTTGTAGAGTATGAACTTGATAAAATGATGAAAACTGAAGAAACCATTGATTATACTATAGACTTTAGTTTAGAAAAAGTAGAAGATGAATGGAAAGTTAAAGAATTAAGCACTACTACTAAAGAAAAATTGCATGGACTATATAATTATGAGAGCAGATAAAAAGCTCTTTTTGTTGGGTTAAAACTTAAATAATATGGTTATACTATAAATAATAAGGAGTAAAAATGGAATTTGATGCAGAAAAAGAAACAAAAAATATAGTAAGATTTGTAAAAGACTATTTTAAGAAAAATAAAGTAAGTGGATGTATACTTGGTATTAGTGGTGGAAAAGACTCTGCAGTTGCATGCGCTTTAATGGTTGAAGCTATTGGATGCGACAATGTAATAGGTGTATCGCTTCCATGTCATTCTCTTAAAAGTGATAAAGTAGATGCCGAAAAAATAAGTAAGCATTATGGAATTAAACTTTATAATTTAGATTTAACTAAAGTATATGATATATTTAAAACTGAAATATCTAAAATTAGTGGTTATAATCCTAAAAAAACTAAAAATAGTGATATAAATTTAAAACCAAGACTAAGAATGTCTTCTTTATATTATTTTGCTTCTCTATTTGGTGAAATTTATGATAAAAGATATATTGTAGTAGGTACTTCTAATAAATGTGAAATATATGTTGGATATTTTACAAAAGGCGGAGACTCTATATGTGATATTTCATTACTTTCTGATCTCACTGTAAGTGAAGTATTATCTATTGGAGAGTATTTAGGTGTTCCTAAAGAAATATTATATAAGCCACCCCATGATGGCCTATCGAATATGACAGATGAAGAAAAATTAGGAGTTACATACATGGAAATTACTTCTTTTATAGAAGGTAATCTAAATAAAAAAACAGAAGTTTATCAAAAAATAAAGAGATTACATGAAAATGCTAAACATAAATTTAACACTCCTACATATAAAAAAGAAACAGGAAAGTAATATGAAAAAATTAATAAATAAACTAATTAAACTAGGTAAAAAAGTTTCTACGATGGAGTCATGCACGGGTGGGTATGTGTCAAGCACTATTACAGATATTGATGGCGCAGGAGAAGTATTTGAATTTAGTGCAATAACTTATACAAATGAATATAAAATAAAAATGGGTGTAGATAAAAAAGTAATTGATAAATATTCTGTTTATAGTGTGGAAGTTGCAAATGAAATGGCAAAATCTATATCTAGGTTTACTAATACTGATTATGGAATAGGTATTACTGGAAAAATAGATAAATATAACAAAAATACAGTATACATTAGTGTATTTGATAGACTAAATAGCAAATTTTATAATATGATTTTAAACAGTAAAGAAAAAACAAGATTTAAAAATAAAAAGTATATTGTTAAAGAAATTGAAAAATTATTATTAAATATTCTCGATAATATTTAAAAAAGTTATTTCGGTACACCGAAATAAAAACAAGAATTTGAAAGTTATTTCGGTGTACCGAAATAACTTTACTTTTAATTTAAAGTGTGATATAGTTAAATAGAGGAGAAAAGATTATGATAAAAAGAGAAAAGTATTTACAGAAAATTAGAACTTTTTATGATGAAAAAAGTTTAATTAAGATTTTATATGGATTAAGAAGAAGTGGAAAATCGGTAATACTAACACAAATAATAGATGAATTAAAAGAACAAAATGTTAAAGATGATCACATAATATATATAAATTTTGAATCATTGGATTTTAGTGAAATAGAAAATGCTAAAGATTTAGATAAATATATTAAATCTTTAGCAAAAGATAATAAAACATATTATATATTTTTAGATGAAATACAAAAAGTAAATAATTTTGAAAAAGGTATAAATTCTCTTAGAATAACAAATCAATTTAGCATATTTATTACGGGATCTAACAGTAAAATGACTTTTATGGAACTTTCAACTGATTTATCAGGAAGATATGTAAGTTTTAAAATAAATCCTTTGTCTTTTAAAGAAATTGTTGAATTAACAAAAACGAAGAAAGATAATTATGAGAATTTATTGCATGATATTTTTGAATGGGGAACTTTACCACAAAGATTTTCTTTTGAAAATAATGAAGCAAAGCGCAACTATATTTCTGATGTATATGACTCTATCCTTTTAAAAGATGTAGTAGAAAGATTAAATATTAAAGATGTAACTACTTTTAATAAAATACTTCAATATATATTAGAAATTGAAGGAAAAGAATTTTCTGCAAATAATGTGTTAGAATATTTAAAAAAAGTTTATAAAGAAATATCAAGTGAGACTTTATATAATCATTTAGAAGCACTATGTGGGACTTTTATTATGAATAAAATATATAGATATGATATTGAAGGAAAAGCAGTATTAAAAACATTAAATAAGTACTATGCTTCTGACTTAGGAGTTAAAAAAATTAAAACAAATAATAAAGAGATAAATTATTCCAGTTCTTTAGAAAATTTAGTTTATAATGATTTAATTATTAAGGGATATGAAGTATATATAGGAAAAACTAAAAAAGGTGAAATAGATTTTGTTGCTGTAAAAAACAAAGATATAAAATATATACAAGTTTGTTATAACTTATCAAGCGAAAAAACTATAGATAGAGAATTTGGAGCATATAAAGACATTAATGATAATCATCCAAAATATGTTATTTCTTTAGATAAAGAAAATTTTTCTAGAAATGGTATAAAGCATATTAATGCAATCGATTTTTTAATGAGCGATGATTTTTAAGAATTGAAATAGGAGGATAAATATACATGGCATTTGATTATAAAAAAGAATATAAAGAGTTTTATTTACCCAAAAATACACCTGAAATTGTAAACGTTCCTAAGATGAACTTTATCGCAGTACGTGGTAAGGGGGACCCAAATAGTGAATCCGGTGAATATAAAGACGCTATTGGTCTTTTGTATGGAATAGCTTTTACTATAAAAATGAGTTATAAAGGTAGTTATAAAATAAAAGGATATTTTGAATATGTAGTTCCACCTTTAGAAGGACTATGGTATCAAGAAGGGATAGATGGAATGGACTACAGTAAAAAGGATAAATTTAACTGGATTTCTATTATAAGACTTCCTGACTTTGTAACTAAAGAAGACTTTGACTGGGCGATAAGTGAAGCTACTAAAAAGAAAAAACAAGATTATAGTAAAGTGGAATTTTTCACTTATGATGAAGGATTATGTGTTCAAATTATGCACATTGGTTCTTATGATGATGAACCCACTTCTGTTCAAAAAATGCATGAATATATGACTAACAGTGGATATGAGTTAGATATAGATAATTCTAGGCGCCACCATGAAATATATTTGAGTGATCCAAGAAAGTGTGATGTAAGCAGATTAAAAACAGTAATTAGGCATCCCATTAAAAAGGTGTAAAATGAGAATAGGAATCGATATTGATGAAACAATAAGTAAAACTCATGAGAAAGTTTATGAAGAGGCACGCAAATATAGTTTAAATAAATTTAATAGAAAATATGAAAATCCAAATGAATGGACTTTAATAAATAGATTTAATTGGAGTAGGGAAGAAGCAGATGAGTTTTTTAAAGAAAATTTGGAGAGTATTTTACTTAATTTAGATGTAATAGAAGGTGCTTCAGAAATAATTAATAAACTATATTATGAAGGACATGAAATTGTATTTATTACTGCTAGAAACTATGACTATAAAGACCCTTTAGAAGTTAGTAAAAAATGGTTAGAAGAAAAAGGTTTTAAATACAATGATATATTTGTTGATATAATAGATAAATGGAAAATATGTGAACTTGAAAATATTAATTTATTTATTGACGATAATCTAGAAAACTGTATTAATACATCAAATAAAAACACAGAAACCATATGGTTTAGAGGAAATAGAGAAATAGAAGGACTAGAAACATTTGACTCATGGACAAGTATTTATAAG
Organism: uncultured Muribaculaceae bacterium; assembly: GCA_964465245.1. Taxonomy (GTDB): domain Bacteria; phylum Bacillota_I; class Bacilli_A; order RF39; family UBA660; genus CAYXHQ01. Next base: position 6,038 of record CAYXHQ010000018.1, read on the forward strand.
TATATTCATAATAGTGATTAATACTGCAAACAAAAAATTTAGCTTAGTGGCTAAATTTTTTAGTTACTCATTATTTTGTCATATCCATCTTTAATAACAGAATCTTTAATAGTCATTTCATATTTTTCTCTTAATGCTTTGATAGCTGTTAAATAAAGTGTTTGGTCAGTACTTAACATTTCTGATGCAACAGTTGATTTAATACTACTTTCTACATCCTTTAATTCTGGTTTATCTTTTTGAGCAGTTTTATAAATTATATGATAACCAAATTCAGTTTCAACAGGTGTTTTTGAATATGTACCAACTTTTAAATCAATTACAGCACTTTCGAATTTATCAGTCATTTTACCTCTATTGAAGTAACCTAAGTAACCACCTTCTTTTTTACTTGCTTCATCGTCTGAATATTCTTTGGCTAACGCGGCAAAATCTTCTCCAGCATCAAGTTTAGTAATTATTTCTTTCGCAGTTTCTAAAGATTTCTTATTTAAAGCATCTTTTTCATCTTCAGTCATATTATCAGTTGCTTCAGTAGATATTAATATATGACTTGCTTCAATGTCCCCAATAGTCATAGTTTCATAATATTCATTAATTTGTTTTTCACTTACTTCTTTTTCAGCATAATCAGTAATCCATAAGTTTCTTTTATAATTTAATGAAATATAATCTTTAAATGCACTTTCACTTGTAAGCCCATAAGCTTGATTAATGTAACTTAAATAATCAGTTTCATATTGTTCGGCTGCACTCTTAGTTGATTTAATAACCTCGCTTATATATTTCTTTTCATCATCTGTAGTTTCATATTCTTTTTCAAGTAAATATGTATCTATCATATTAACTATTGCTTCAGATCCATAAGTTTTCTTTAAATTATCATATAGTTCTTGTGAACTAATTCCTTCATTATCTTTGAATGTAACTACTGCATTTCCTCCATTTGTTAATTTTACTGTTCCGCAACTTGTTAATAAAAACAATGAAACAGCAAGTAATAAAAATTTCTTTTTCATAATTCCTCCTCGTAACAATTATGATAACAAAATTTAAAATAAAATACAATATAAGCACTCACACAATTTAAGTATAGCCATAAAATACAAGTGTAAAGAGAAAAAGGAGGAATGTTGTATGAATACAGGATGTGGATGCAAAAACGGTAATGGTAACGGAATATCAGGAGCTGCTTTTGCTTTAGTACTGTTTATTTTATTGGTAATCATATTAGGTGCATTCATTTAAAATAAGGAGGTGTATTTAAATGACTAATTGTGGAACTGGCTGCGGCGGATATGGCGGTGGCTATGGAAATAGTTTCTTTATAATACTAATACTATTCATCTTACTTGCAATAATTTTTGGTGCTTTCGTAGGATGGTAAGAAGAGAGGAAATTTCCTCTTTTTTTAATTTGGGCTTTACAGTTGATAACAAAAATGATATCATTATTTTGGAGGTATACTATGGATTATAAAAATGACAAAAAAGGTTTAAGTGAATTTATGCGTATTGCCTATGAGAACGGAGATGTAAAAGTTTATAGTGAAGTAAAAGATACAGATCCAGATTTAAATGAAGACTATGAGTTCCCAGGATTTTATGTAGGAGAACAAGTAACCCCTTATCCACAATATGAAATAGGGGATATAGTGTTTGTACCAATTTATAAATATAAAGATGGAAGTGATGGGAATAATCATTTATTTGTAATAGTAGATAAAGATAATTATGCAGTTCCTCTCATGAATTTTTGCATGTTAATATCTTCTAATTTGGAAAAGTTAAATTATAATTCAAACAAATTGATTAAAAAGAACAGTATTAATAATTTAAAAAAAGACAGCATTGTAAAAACTGACAGAATTTATAATATAAAAGATAATGAAATAAGTTATAAAATTGGTAACATTGAAAAAACTGTGGCTTTAGAATATAAAGAGTTATATATACGAGGAAAAATGCATGCAATGTGAAAATGTAGATGGGTATATTAAAAGAGAACAAAAGTTAATAGACGAAGAATTTGAACTTGTATGTCTTTTAGTTAAACTTAGAAATGAATTTAAATTATCTCAAAGAGATTTATGTAAGTTAACGGGTATAAATCAGCCGTCCATCGCAAGAATAGAAAAACATCGTCATTCACCTGGATTAAATACATTAATTAATCTCTTGGATGCTATTGGTTATAAAATAGAATTTGTGAAAAAATAATTCACGATATTATAAGGAAATATTATCAATTTTTTCTTGTAATAGTGAATTTTAAATGATATAATTTATTTGACTGAAGGAAGAGTGAGGCAAAACCTCACTCTTTAATTAAGTATAAGGAGGATAAATGGAAAAAGAAATAAGCACAGCCATAGAAGAAGAATTATTAAAAGAAAATATTAATCTTTTAGGGGTAAAGTTTGGTGAAGAAGATGGAGTTAAAACTTTGTTTGTAACAATTGATAGTGATGAAGGTGTAGACGTAAGTTTATGCGAAAAAGCTATGAAAATAGTAAGTCCTATAATTGATGGACTAAATTTAGATATCCATGAATATGTTTTAGATGTTGGAAGTAAAGGAGAGACAGAATAAAATGAATGCAAAAGAATTTAAAAAAGCATTTGATCTAGTGTTAAGTGAAAAGAAAATAGACCCAACTGTATTATTAGATGCGATGAGTAGTGCCCTTAGTACAGCTTATAAGAAAAATTTTAATGAGTCTGCTAATATTAGAACTTTAATTGATACAAATACTGGAGAAATTAAAGTATTTAAAGTAACTACAGTAGTTGATACATTGGAAAACGATGATGAAGAAAATCCAATAGATCCAAATCAAGTAATTTTGCTTGAGGATGCTAAAAAAATTGATAAGTCTTATAAAGTTGGAGATGAAATCATTGAAGAAGTTACTCCAGATGACTTTGATAGAGTAGCAGTTTCTGTTGCAAAACAAGTAGTAGTTCAAAAATTAAGAGAAGCTGAACGTGAAATGATAATGAAAGAATTTGAAGATAAAGAAGGAGAGTTAATGGTTGGTTTTCTTGCGATGGAAGATGCTAGAAACTACTATGTTGATTTAGGAAAATCAAGAGGAATATTATCTCGTGAAGAATTAATCCCAGGTGAAACTCTTAAAATGGGAGACAGTATAAAAGTATATATTACTAAAATAGAAAGTACTCCAAAAGGACCACTTATCTTGTTATCAAGACGTCATTATGGATTTGTTAAAAGATTATTTGAACTAGAAATACCTGAATTTAGTGATGGAACACTTGTAATGCATGGAGTTGCAAGAGAAGCTGGTGTTAGAAGTAAGGTTGCAGTATATTCAACAAACTCAAAAGTAGATGCAATTGGTTCGTGTATTGGAGAAAAAGGAAGAAGAATAGCAAACATTATAAAAGAATTAAATGGAGAAAAAATAGATTTAGTGCAATATGACGCTGACATTGAAGTATTCGTAACAAATGCTCTAAGTCCTGCTAAAAACTTAAATGTAAGTATGAGTGCTGAAAATGAAGCATTAGTAATCGCTGATAATGAGAACTTATCACTTGCAATTGGTAAAAAAGGAATTAATATTAAACTTGCTAGTAAATTAACAAAGGTAAGAATAAATATTAAAACACTGGATGATATTAATAGAGAAATAAACGCGTAAGGTGAGATATGGAAAAGAAACAAATACTTAGAACATGTGTGATGACTCACGAAAAATTAGAAAAAAAAGATTTAATTAGAATAGTAAGAGACAAAAGTGGTAATGTATTTGTAGATGACTCACTTAAAGCAAATGGAAGAGGATGCTATTTAAAGAAAGATATAAGTGTAATAGAAAGTGCTAAAAAGAAAAAAATATTAAATAGAGCACTAAACGTAGAAGTAAGTGATAGCATTTATGATGAAATATTAGAAAAATTATAAAAAAGAAAGAAGGTGCTTAAAATATGACAGTTAGTGATTATGCAAAAGAAGTTAACAAAGACGCAAAGTATATTTTAAACCTATGTAAAGAAAATGATATAGAAGTAAGTAATGAAGAAAGCATTTTAGATGATGATGCAATTGTACTTTTAGATATCATTTGTGGTGGAGTTAATACTACTTCTGAAGAAACAGTAAATTTGGAAGTGGATGAGACACTTGAGAGTAAATATGAACTAGAAGACAGAGCAGAAAGTATTTTAGAACATTCTGGTTTAAAAGTAACTGGTGAAGAGAAAAAACAAAAATTAAAAAAGAAAGACAATGTTAAAGATAAAGAAGAATATCTAAAGAATAAAAAAGATATTTATAAGAATAAACAAAAATTTGAATCTCAAACACAAGAAGACAATGTTATTTTATATAAAGAAGGTATGAGTGTTAATGATTTAGCTACTGAACTTAATGTAAGTCCTACTGATTTAGTTAAAAAACTAATGACTATGGGTATGATGTTATCAACAAGTCAAAGTGTATCTTTTGATGATGCGGCTTTAATAGCAATAGAATATAATAAAGAATTAAAGAAAGAGGAAACTACTGATATTTCAAACTTTGAAGAGTATGAAATTGTTGATAAACCTGAAGACTTAGTTGAAAGACCTGCAGTTGTAACTATTATGGGACATGTAGATCATGGTAAAACAACTCTACTTGATTATATTAGATCTTCTAATGTAGTAAGTGGAGAAGCCGGAGGTATTACCCAACATATTGGTGCTTATCAAGTAGAACAAAAAGGTAAAAAGATTACATTTATTGATACTCCAGGACATGCAGCGTTTACTGAAATGAGAGCTAGAGGAGCTAGTATTACTGATATAGTTATAATTATAGTAGCTGCAGATGATGGAGTTATGCCTCAAACAAAAGAAGCAGTAGACCATGCTAAAGCCGCAGGCGTACCAATAATAGTAGCAATAAATAAAATTGATAAACCTAATACAAACACCGATAGAATAATGAGTGAATTATCAGAACTTGGACTTTCTCCTGAAGAATGGGGTGGAGATACAATTTTTGTTAAGATAAGTGCTCAAACCGGTGAAGGAGTAGACTTACTTTTAGATAACATTTTAGCACTTGCTGAAATGGGAGAATTAAAAGCTAATCCAAATAGATATAGTAGTGGTTCTGTAATTGAAGCAAGACTTGACAAGCAAATTGGAGCAGTTGTTACCCTTCTAATTCAAAGTGGAACTCTTAGAATTGGAGATCCACTTGTAGTAGGAACTACTTTTGGTAAAGTAAGAACATTAAAAGATTCAAGTGGGAAAGATATACTTGAAGCACTTCCTAGTACTCCTGTTGAAATAACTGGATTAAGTGATGTTCCAGTATCAGGAGATAAATTTGTAGCATTCGCAGAAGAAAAAGAAGCAAGAATGGTTGCTGAAAAAAGGCTAATTATTGAAAAGAATAAGAAGAATGCTAAAAAACAAGTATCACTTGATGACTTATTCGAACATATTAAAGAAGGAAGAAAAGAAATAAATATAGTACTTAAAGCTGATGTTAAAGGTTCAGAAGAAGCTGTTAAAAACTCACTTGAAAAAATAAATGTTGAAGGCGTAAAAATCTCAGTTATTAGAAGTAGTGTCGGAGCAATTACTGAGAGTGATGTTATACTTGCTAATGCTAGTAATGCTATAATTATTGGTTTCAATGTAGTAGCAAACTCAAAAACTAAATCTATGGCTGATGAATATGGAGTTGACATTAGACTTTACAATATTATTTACAAAGTTATAGAAGAAATAGAAGCGGCAATGAAAGGTATGCTAGACCCTGAATATGAAGAAGTATCTCTAGGAGAAGCAGAAGTAAGACAATTATTTAAATTCTCTAAAGTTGGTACAATTGCTGGTTCTCATGTAAAAACTGGTATTATTAAATCAAACGCAGCTGCTAGAATAATTAGAGATGGCGTTATCGTGTTTGATAGTAAAATCAAATCAATACAAAGAGAGAAAAACGAAGTAAAAGAAGTTAAAAGTGGGTTTGACTGTGGAATAACTGTTGAAAACTTTAATGACATAAAAGAAGGAGACATTATTTCTTGTTATGAAATGAGGCAAATAAAATGAATTTAAAAGGTGAAAGAGTAGCCGCAGACATAAAAAAAGAAATATCCATGGCACTTCTTACTGAAGCAAAAGATGAAGACTTTAAATTTGTTAATATTACTCATGTTACTGTTACAAATGATTTAAGTTTTGCAAAAATATATTTTACTACACTTGATGATACAAAAAGAAAAAAAGTAGAACGTGATTTAAACAATGCTGCTGGATTCTTTAGATCAATAATAGCAAACAATTTAGACATAAGACATACTCCAGAATTAAGATTTATTTATGATGAATCTATTGAATATTCACAAAAAATTGAGAGTATTATAGAACAAATCAATGAAGATGAAGCTTAGCCTAGTGCTAAGTTTTATTTTGTAATAATAAAAGTTCGGCAAAAACTTAAACTTTTCTGAGCAAAAACTTGGTAAAAATACAAAGTTTTTGCTCGTTTGAGCAAAAACTTGACAAAATAAAAAAATAATGATACTATTATATACATGTATAGGAGATGATTATATGATAGAAAGAACTGATTATTTAGATTATTTAAAAAAGTTGAAAGATAAACAAATTATAAAAGTAGTAACTGGAATAAGAAGAAGTGGTAAATCTACAATATTAGAACAATATAAACAATATTTATTAGAAAAAGGTGTAGAATTAGAAAATATAATTTATATTAATTTTGAAGATGCAGAAAATGAAAAATATTTGAATTGGAAAACTTTACATGATTATATATTAAGCAAAGCAAATAACAAAAAAATGAATTATATATTTTTGGATGAAATACAAAGAGTAACTGACTTTGAAAAATGTGTAAATAGTTTAGCGCTTAAACAATATTTAGATTTATATATAACTGGTTCCAATTCATATATGTTATCTGGAGAACTTGCCACATACTTAACAGGAAGATACATGGAAATACATGTGTTACCGCTTTCTTTTAAAGAATATTTATCATATTATGGAGACACAGATAAATTAGAAAAATACGATAATTATAAAGAATTTGGTGGATTACCATATTTAACTAGTTTAAATAATGATGAAGCATTAATGAAAAATTATATAGACAGTGTTTATAATACTATTGTTATGAAAGATGTAATAACAAGAAAAAAAGTAAATGATCCTTTGATTCTTGATAGTATAATCAAATTTCTATTTAATAATATAGGTTCTTCAATATCTACTAAAAAAATAAGTGATACATTAGCTTCAAATGGAAGAAAAAATTCTGTTCATACAATAGAAGAATATCTTAGTGCTTTATTAGATAGTTTTATTCTTTACAGAGTTGATAGATACGATATAAAAGGCAAACAATTTTTAAAAACACAAGAAAAATATTATTTGTCTGATTTAGGATTTAGAACCAATCTTCTTGGAAAAAGCAATAACAATGATTTAGGGCATATACTTGAAAATATTGTGTTTTTGGAATTAAAAAGAAGAGGATATAAAATATATATTGGGAAAAATGATGATACTGAAGTTGATTTTGTTGTAGAAAATCACGAAAATATAAAATATATTCAAGTTTCACTATCAGTAAGGGACGATAAAACCTTAACAAGAGAATTAAAACCACTTCAAAGTATAAATGATAATTATCCTAAATATATAATGACATTAGACTATGATACTAATGATTTTAATGGAATAAAACAAATAAGTGTTATAGATTTCTTGATTGGAAAAGAAGATATTTAATAGAAAGGCATAATTGCTTTTCTATTTTTTTAATTTTACCTAAACTCAAATAATATTACTAACAAACAGAGGTATTAAGACAAAAGAAGAATTAATAAAAATAGTAAGACTATATTTCTATAGATGGAGAGTAGAAGAATACTTTATAACTATACATCAGATGAAAAAGATGGAAATGGAAGATATAAAAATGGTTTTGGACTATATTATACAGTTGATAGAACAGATTTATCTAGTACTTGGAAAAAATCTGAAAGCGTCGGAGTAGGTAAAAACTATTACTATAGAGGAGCAGTTACAAACAACTATGTTAAATTTGCAGGAGCACTTTGGCAGATAATAAGAATAGATGAACGTGGTAACATTAGAATGATTAAAGAAACTTCTACTATTCAAAGTAAATGGAACACGGAAACAAGTGCTACATATAAAATGAAAATGACTTATATGTATGGAACATCTAATTCCGCACCTTATGCAAATACATATAACAGTACAATAAAATTAACTCTTGATGATATATATAGAAAAAACTTTGATTCGCCACTTAATCAAACATGGGAAAATTTTTTAGCAGACCCAGGATTTTGTAATAATAAAAGTGAAGATACATCACCGGCCACCTACTATAATAGTAGCAGTCCATATTATATTCAGACATGGTATGTAAGCTCTTCATCTACCCCCACATATAAATGTGCTACTGCTACTGACAACTATACAACTAAAACAAGTTCGTTTGGTAGTAAAACAGCAAACTTTAATTACCCAATAGGTCTTATTACTTATGATGAAGTTATATTTGCAGGAGGTAAATTAAATACAGCAAACACCTCGTTTTATTTGGATAGGCCAAATGGATATTGGACAATGTCACCTACGAGTTATACTTATAGTTCTTGTTTCTATTGTGGTTATCTTAATGTAAATTCAGATGGTAATCTTACTGAGACAAGAGATAGTTATAAAGCATCCTCATCATGTACAATTAATTCGAGTTATAGCTCATATGTATATCCAGTAATAGCACTTAAGCCTACTGTGTTAATAGAAAGTGCTACTGCTAATGGAACTAAAGAGAATCCTTATGTGGTAGGACCTGATACTAGAACTTGGGTAGATTAAAATAAAAAGTTGATTCAAATTGAATCAACTTTTAACAGAGTGTAGACAAACCCCTAGTTTTTACTAGAGGTTTTCTTATGCATAATTTTT
>CAYXHQ010000019.1:0-14485 GCA_964465245.1 uncultured Muribaculaceae bacterium
TGAAATCCACCACAGTCAGTTAGAATTGGTCCATTATGGTAATTCATAAATTTATGAAGTCCACCCGATTCTTCTACTAAGTCTTCACCAGGACGTAGCCACAAATGATATGTATTAGCAAGTATCACGTCACTTCCAGCGTCTTTTATTTGTTCTGGTGTTAAACTTTTCACTGTTGCTTGAGTTCCTACTGGCATAAACATGGGGGTTAGATGTGTACCATACTTTGTTTCAAACATTCCAAGTCTTGCTGCACATTCTGTACTTTCTTTTTTTAATTCAAATTTTAAATCCATTATGATTCACTCCCATCTATAAACATTGCATCTCCAAAACTAAAGAATCTATATTTTTCTCTAACTGCTTCTTTATATGCATTAAGTGTATTTTCTCTGCCCACTAAAGCACTTACAAGCATTAAAAGTGTACTTTTAGGTAAATGAAAATTAGTAATTAAAGAATCTATTGCTACAAATTTGTACCCTGGATATATAAATATATTTGTTTCTTCTTTAGTACTTTTAAACTCATTATATTTGCTATAATTACTTTCAAGTGTTCTAAGCGTTGTAGTACCTACAGCTATTATTTTACTGCCACTCTTTTTTGCTTGATTTAACTTTTCAGCAGTTTCTTCATCAATTTCATAATATTCACTATGCATATGATGGCATCTTATATCACTCTCCTGAACTGGTCTAAAAGTTCCAAGTCCAACATGAAGTGTTACATATAAAATATTTATTCCTTTTTCTTTAAGATTTTTTAATAAACTTTCAGTAAAATGTAGTCCGGCAGTAGGAGCAGCAGCCGACCCTAAATACTTGGCATATACTGTTTGATACCTAGAATTATCTTTTAATTTTTCATGTATATACGGTGGTAATGGCATCGCACCAATTTTATCTAATATTTCTACAAATACTCCATTATAACTCATTTTTATATTTGTAATGCCATCTTCAAAAATTTCTATAACTTTTCCATTCATTTCTTCACAAAAATCAATAATAGTACCTATATCTAATCTTTTTTGCGGTCTTACTAAACACTCCCAAATATCTGTATCCATTTCTTTTAATAATAGTACTTCAATTTTAGCCCCAGTATTCTTCTTTATTCCATATATTCTAGACGGCATAACTTTCGTGTTATTTAATACTAAAGTATCACCACTATTTAAATAATTAATAATATTTTTAAAAGTTTCATGTTTAATATTACCATTATTTTTATTTAGTATCATCAATTTAGATTCATCTCTGTTTTTAATTGGTGTTTGAGCTATTAATTCTTCTGGTAAATCATAATTATATGAATTTATATCAAATATTTCTTCCATTTTATTTCTCCCTTGTAAAGTCAAATATATTATACATTATTTCAATAGAAAAAACACAAATTAATGTGTTATTTTCTTATACTTCTATTATTTGGTTCTCTTGATTCCATTTCTAAACTTATAGTAGCGTATCTTACAATCTTCAATTTTTCAGTTTTACTTCTCGTATGTTTAATTGACTCAGATATGTCTTCTGGAAGCATTATAGCCTCATTTAACATTACATATGATTCATTTTTATCAAGTATTTCTAATTTAGATGATTCAGCTTTATATGTCTTACCACTAATTAGTGAATCTAAGTATATTTCTTTTCTACCATATAAGTTATTTTGTTCTATTCTTAGAGTAAAAGCATCAATTGGATTAACACTATGTGTACCTATACTTTTATCAATATTTAAGTCATATGAAGATGCAATAAATACACTTTTTATTTCTTTTTCCATATTATTTTCCCCCTTCAAATTGCCTATAGATTATAACATAAAACATAAGCAAAGTCAAATAAAAAAGGAAGTTTAGCTATTTACTTCCTCTATTTCTTTTAACAACATGTCTTTTGTTTTAAATCCACTTGTTTCTTTTATTTTTTCTCCATCTTTGAAATATATTAACGTAGGAACACTCATTACTCTATATTTTGAAGCTAATCCTTCGTGAGTATCTACATCCACTTTTATTATATTAATTTTATCATCAACTTGTTCTAAAATAGGTGCTAACATCTTACATGGTCCACACCATTCAGCGTAAAAATCAACTAAATGAGTTCCCGCATGAATTAATTCATCAAAGTTTTCATTGCTTAATTTAATCATTTATCCTCCATATTCTTTAATTAAATTGTCTAATCCATTAAATTTTAATTTATTCTTTTCTTTTAATACTTTTACTGCATCTACTTTTATTAATTTATAATTCAAAAATTTTTCTACTGATTTGTATTCAAAATCTTCTTTACTAGAATACTGATCTTTTAGCATATATAAGTCTTCAATTACTTTCATTGTATCTTCTATCGCATCAGATAAATATGGTGTTTCATTTAATATATATGTTCCATATTTAGAGTCACTAACTCCACTTATTTTTATAAATGGCTGATTAAAGAAGAATAAAAGTACGAATACTATTATATATGCTGAGATTGCACCAAGAATACCACCAATCATCTTTGATACAAAACCTAAAATAACTGTAGCATTAAAAATCATTTCGATAAGGCCAGTAAGTTTTAATACAATTCTAAGTAATATTGAAAGTACACTTGCTGCGATGATGAATGCTATTACTTCATAAAATAGTATATTTATAACACTAAGACCATTAAAAATTTTAAAATTTATAAATGGTAAGTTATTATAACAAAACATTGCGATTGGATCTTTTAAATAATATGCGCCAACTACTACCAAAACAACACCAACTAAAGTTGCGGCTTGTTTAACTGCTCCTTTTCTAAACCCCGATAAAAAACCGACAATTAGTAATATAATAATTACTGCATCTACTATATTCATAAATTTACCTCTTACATTTATTATATACTAATTATAATGAAATTAAAACAAAATTATGATAAGATTAACACATAAGGAAGTGAAGCTCATGAATATAGTTTTTAAAGTAAGTGATAATATAAAAGACAAAATGATAGAATATTACTCTGACTTAAAAAAAGATAAAACTCCACCATACGCATTATTTCAAGCAGTAGAAGCAGACACTATAATTACTTTGTATGAATCAGGTAAAGTAATGTTTCAAGGGTTAAGTGCAGATGTTGATGCTAATATGTGGAAAGATCAAGAAAGACACTTAAATAATAGAAATATAGATGCAGAACTTAAAGAAAAAGAAGACAAAAAAGCTAAAGATAATGACAAAACTTATTATTACTTTGATGCTATAGGTTCTGATGAGGTTGGAACAGGAGACTATTTTGGGCCAATAGTAGTGACATCTACATTTGTAAATAAAGATACTAGAAAACTAATAGAAGAATTACATATTGATGACTCTAAAAAAATGACAGATGAAAAAATACTAAGATGCGCTCCAATAATTATGAAAAAAGTTCCATATGAATATTTAATACTTTCAAATACTGAATTTAACGATATGACTAAAAAAGGTTATAACATGAATAAAATAAAAGCCTTATTACATAATGAAGTGTTATTTAAGTTATCTAATAATGAAACTGCTTATCATAAAATTATAGTAGATCAGTTTACAACACCAGTTAGTTATTTTAGTTATTTAAAACAGGAGGGTATCCAAGATAAAGTTACAAAAATAACATTTTTAACTAAAGGAGAATCCAAACATTTAAGTGTAGCTGCGGCTTCAGTAATAAGTAGATATTTATTTTTACAAGAACTTGATAAATTGTCTAATGAATATGGAATTAAACTTCAAAAAGGGGCTGGAGAACTAGTAGATGCTCAAGGTAAAGAAATAGTAAAAAAATATGGAAAAGAAGTTTTATATAAAATATCAAAAATAAACTTTAAAAATACACAAAAAATCCTAGAAGATTAATTCTAGGATTTTATAATTACCTATTTAATTTTAAAATGTTACAAAATGATTACAATCACCCAAGTAAAACAAAAATTTTATTTGACAAATGTATCAACATTGTATATACTTGTATCAGAGGTGATTAAAATGGAGACAAAAATCCAATCTTGGGGAAATTCAAAAGCAGTGAGAATTCCTTCTTCAATAATTAAAGAGCTGAACTTAAAAGAAAATGATATATTAAAAATTACTACATATAATGATCAAATTATTTTAGAAAAGAAATATCATAGGACTATTAAAGAAAGAATTGCTGAATATAATGGTGAAAATGTGGATTTAAAAGAATTTGATTTTGGCGAAATAATGGGTAGAGAAATATGGTAAATGAAGAATATATTCCAAAACAAAGAGATATTATTTATTTAGATTTTTCTCCTACAGTGGGACACGAACAAAAAGGAAAAAGACCCGGTTTAGTCATTAGTAATTATGATTTTAATAAGTTTTGTAAACTTGCTTTAGTACTTCCAATTACTAGTAACGATAAGCCATTTCCATTTCATTTAAAATTAGAAAACACAAAAAAAGTAAAAGGATTTATATTATGTGAACATATGAAAGCAATTGATTTTAAAACGAGAAAAATTACTTATATTGAAAAAATTTCTTCTAATCAAATGGATGAAGTGTTGGATATTATAAAAGGTTTTCTAGAATAGTAGAAAACCTTTTTATTTTGAATCTTTTTTAGTTTTTATTTCATATATTAAATTTAGTGCCTCAAGTGGCGTTATATTATTTGGATTTATTGAATCAATCAAGTCATATAATAGTCTATTTTGATTATTCTCACTAAGTTCTAATTCAAATTGTTTTATCTTTTTACTTTTTGGTTTTTCGTTTTCATAACTTGATAATATTTCATTTGCTCTATCTATTACAGGATCAGGTAAATCTGCAAGTTTGGCTACATTTATACCATAACTTTTATCAACTGCACCCTCCTCTACTTTATGTAAGAATTTAACATTTCCATTTTCTTCAAATACTTTTACATGTACGTTTTTAATACCGGTAAAGTTATCACTCATTTTAGTAAGTTCATGGTAATGGGTTGAAAACATAGTTTTGCATTTAACAGTAGATTCAATATATTCTATTATAGATTCTGCTAAAGACATGCCATCATATGTGCTAGTTCCCCTGCCTAACTCATCAAATAATATTAAACTGTTTTTTGTAGCATTCTTTAAAGCAGACGCACTTTCTTTCATCTCTACCATAAAAGTACTCTCACCACCTACTAAATCATCAGAGGCGCCAATTCTAGTAAATATTTTATCAATTATAGGTAAATGTGCTTCTACACATGGAACAAAGGACCCTATTTGATTAAGAATTAGTATAACTGCAAGACATCTCATGTATGTAGATTTACCACTCATATTTGGACCAGTGATTAAAAGAATATTTGTACTTTTATCCATTATAACATCATTTGGAGTATATTCACTTTTTATTACACTTTCTACTACAGGGTGACGCCCATCAATAATTTTTATTTCATTTTCCTCATTAATTATAGGTTTTACAAAATTATTTTCTTCTGCGACTGTGGCAAAACTTTGCATAACATCATAATATGCGATTTTTGATGAAACACTTTGAAGTTCTTTTGTATATTCTTTAATTTTATCTCTTATATCACAAAATAATTCATACTCAAGATTATTCAATTTCTCTTCTGCATTTAGAATTAAATCTTCTTTTTCTTTAAGAAGTGGACTAATATATCTTTCAGAGTTGGTCGTAGTTTGTTTTCTTTCATATGCAAAATCTTCTGGTATATTTTTAACTTGTCCTTTACTTATTTCAATATAATACCCAAATACTCTATTATATCCCACTTTTAGCGTAGAAATACCAGTTCTTGTTCTCTCATCACTTTCAAATTTAGAAATAAAATCTTTGCCATTTTTTCTTATACTTCTAAGTTCATCAACCTCTGTGTTGAATCCACTTTTAATTATATTTCCTTCTTTAATACTAATAGGAGACTCTTCATTTATAGATGTTTCAAGTAATGTAACAAGTGTATCAAATGTTTCTAATTTATCAAGTTTTAATTCTTCAAGTATTAGATTAATATCTGGTATTACTTTTAAACTATTTTTAAGTTGTAATAAATCATGAGCATTTACATTAGAACATGCGATTTTGCCTGTTAATCTTTCTAAATCATATATTTCATAAAGAAATGTTTTAAGTTCACTTTTATATAAAAATTCTTTAATTAATAGTTCTGTCAAATCATGTCTTTTACTAATTTCTTTTTTATCTAATGATGGACTAATTATGAAACTTTTAAGAAGTCTACTACCCATCGCAGTTTTTGTTTTATCCATAAACCAAAGTAAACTGTTTTGTCTGTCTTTTCCTCTTATGGTTTCAACTAATTCTAAATTTCTTACAGTTTCACTACCGAGATATAAAAATAATTTATTATCTACATATTCAAATTTTTGAAAATGCTCTAAGTCTTTCTTTTGATTTTTAAGTAAATACGATAATACTATTTTTGTATTTTCTATTACTTTTTTATCATCAAAACCATCAAATATATCAGTATAATCATGATTACTTATATCATCTAAAATAGATACAAAAATGTTGTATGTGTTTTTTAGTTCAAATAATATATTTTTATCAAAAGAAGAAGAAACTATTATTTCTTTAATATTTAAATTTACAAGAAAACTAATTAATTTATTTTTATCATAACTAATATAAGTTCCATATACTTTACCACTAAGCAAGTCTGCATATGAAACAATATAATTATAGTTATTATCAGTAAGGGAAGCAACAAAGTTAAAGTCGTGTTCATTAATTGCATCTGTATTAGTAATGGTTCCTTTACTTACAACTTGTATTACTTCTCTTTTTACTATTCCTTTTGTTACCTTTGCATCTTCCATTTGTTCGCAAATTGCCACTTTGTAACCTTTATCTACAAGTCTTTCGATGTATATATTTACAGCATGATGAGGAACACCACACATTGGTACTTTTTCTTCAAGTCCTGCGTTTTTTCCGGTTAGGGTAAGTTCAAGCTCATGAGAAGCAGTAAGTGCATCATCAAAAAAGAGTTCATAGAAGTCCCCTAATCTATAAAATAGTAAAGTATCTTCATATTCACTTTTAGTTTTTAAGTATTCCTTCATCATAGGACTTACTTTATTAATGTCTACGTTACTTCTTTCCATATATACTTCCTTTTGTAATACTTATTATAATATAAAAATCATTTAAATTCAAAATATTTGCTCAAAAGAAAAGAGATAATTTAATTATATGTTAAAAGTATCTCGGATTTTAAAGCAATTCACTACTATCTAACATTATTGTTACTGGTCCATCATTTGTGATATTTACTTTCATGTTTGCTCCAAATATGCCAGTTTCTGTGTGTATATTTTCACTAATTAACTTATTATTAAAGTAATCATATAACTTACTTGCATCTGTCTGGTTCATTGCATTAACAAACGAGGGCCTTCTTCCTTTAGAAGTATCTGCATAAAGTGTAAACTGACTAATACTAAGAATACTGCCTTTTGTATCTAATAAACTTAAATTCATAAGTCCTGATGCATCACCAAATATACGTAAGTGTATTAATTTTTGTATCATTTTATCTACAACAAACTCATTGTCAGTACTTGTAAATCCTACAAACACCACTAATCCCTTGTCAATTTTTCCATTAATTTTAGAATCAATTTCTACACTGCTATTTTTACTTCTTTGTACTAATATTTTCATAATGTATTCACTCTTTCTACAATAGATATATATTTTAATCCATTTAAATCATTAATAAATTTATCAAGCACTTCAATATTTTTTACTTTGCAACTTATTTCGTAGTACTGCTCATTATTTTTATATTTTAAATTCAATGCTTCAACATTTATTTCATTTTTAGTAGCAATTGTAACAATGTCCATAATGTTTTCTTTATATTCTTTTAAATATATATTTAAAACTGCTTTATATTTTCTTTCATTTTGATTATTCCATTCTACATTTACAATTCGCTCACTATTTGTATTCGCATTAGGACAATCCTTCCTATGTATTTTTATACCATATCCTTTTGTAACATAACCTACAATATCTTCGCCAAATATAGGATTACAACAAGACGCCATCATAGTTAAAATATCACTTGAGCCTTCAACTAAAACACTATTAGTTTTTGAATAATCTTTTGATTCTTCGTGAAATTCTTGTTTCTTTTCTTCTTTTTTAGGCAATAATTTTTTAATTATTGTGGATGGTAAATATTTTAAAGTTGCAATATTAAAGTATAAGTCTTCAATATTATCAAGTTTAAGATCAATTAATAATTTTTTTATACATTCTTCATTTAACACTAAATTTAAATCGAGTTTTTGTTTTTTAATTTCACTTTCAAGCATTTCTTTGCCTAAAGTAGTCATTTTTTCTTTTTCTTTTTTATAAAAATATGATTTAATTCTTCCTTTTGCTTGTTCTGTTTTTACAAATTTTAGCCAGTTTTTATTAGGTACTGCGCCTTTTTTAGTATTTAATTCTACTATGTCTCCATCTTCTAATTTGTAATCAAGCTTCACCATTTTTTTGTTTACTAGAGCTCCTACTGTAGTATTGCCCACTTCAGAATGTATTCGATATGCAAAATCTATTGGAGTAGCACCTAAAGGAAGTTCAATAATATCTCCTTTTGGAGTAAAAACATATATTTCTTTGCTTTTAAGCTCGCTATTTATATTTTTAAAGAAATCAGTATTGTTATCCATATCTTTTGATTCGATAAGAGTTCTAAAGTTTTCTAACCTTGTCTCTAAGTTTGTCTTAACTTTTCCATCAATTTTTTCTTTATAAGACCAATGAGATGCAACTCCCTTTTCAGCAATTTCATCCATTTCATAAGTTCTTACCTGCACTTCATACATTCTATTATTGATACCAAACACAGTTGTATGTAAACTTTGATACATATTAGATTTCGGATTTGCTATAAAATCTTTAAATCTTTTAGGAATTGAACGATAAGCAGAATGTATTAAACCGATTACTAAGTAGCATTCTTCTGTTTTTTTAACGAGTATTCTAAGACCTAGTAAATCATATATATCTCCCCATGATTTACCAGCATGAAGTTTATTATAAATTCCTCTAACACTTTTCACACGACTTAATATTTCAAATTTAATATTGTGTTCATCGAGTATATTTACTATGCTTTCTTTCATTAAATTTAAATCACGTTCAAGTTCATCACGTGAAACATTAATTTTATCAAGTATCTCATTATATTCTTTTGGATAAGAGCTTTTCAAACAAAGGTCTTCAAGTTCACTCATTATCTTTTTAACACCAAGACGATGTGCGATAGGTATTAAAATGTTTACTGTTTCATCAATTATTTCTTTTTGGTGTGCATCATCATGAACATAAATTGTTCTCATATTATGAAGTCTATCAGCAAATTTAATGAATAGCGCTTTAGGATTTTCTGCAAGTCCTACTATAATTCTTCTGTATCTTTCTGTATTATTTTCTTTTTTAAACGTTCTTCTTAGATTGCTTATTTTGGTAATGCAAGATAAAATAACTGCTGATTCTTCACCAAAGGAATTTTCTATTTCTTCATAAGTTCTTTTTCCTAAAGTAATAGCTTCGTGTATTAAAGCACATCCAATAGTAACTGGATCCATTTTTAAATCAGTTAGAATATAAGCAACAGCAATTGAGTGATATATATAGTCTTCTCCTGTTTCTCTTTTCATACCTTTATATATTTCTTGTGCTTCATTATAATAACTTTCTACTATATTTATATCTTCCCTTTTCATATAAGTAGATAGTAACTTTTTTAAGTCATCATACGAAACTAATTTTAAATTTTCCATGAGTCCTCCTTACGAGTTAATTCCCTTTATACTCATTTCATCTATTTCATCATAATTTTTCTTTTGTTTTTTGGGTTTATTTATATTTTTTCTTTCTAATACTCTCCATAAATTTGGTGCGAAAACTATTGAAGAAACAGCACCACCTAAAAGTCCTACAAGTATTGCTGTGTTGAATGTTAAGATTTCATTTACTCCTAAAATTATTAAAGATAATACTGCGATTAATGTAGTGATAGTTGTAAGAATATTTCTACTTAATACTTCACTCATACTTTTATTCATAAGATTATCCACATCTTCTTTTGTTTTAAGTGAACCTTTATATATTACTTTTTTATTATCCCTAATTCTATCAAATACTACAATTGTATCGTTTATAGAGTAACCTATTATTGTAAGAAGTGCTGCAACTATTATAAAGTTAAATTCCATATTCAAAACAATCAAAGATATAATCATAAGAATAACATCATGAAATAACGCAGCAATGCCAGCAATACCAAAATTGAAATTAAATCTAATCGCAACATATATAATAATTGCAATAAAAGATAAAAGTAAGCTATATATTGCATTTTTAGTTAATTTTTCTACTACCATTGTACTTATTTCATTAACAGAGGTATCAATTCCCATATTTTCAAATGTAGTAGTTATATCTTTCATAGAATTTTCATCTACTAATTTGTTAAGTTTTATATATCCTTCATTTTTAGTATTTATATAGTAATTGCATTCTTCCACGTCATAGTCACTTACAAGTGGTAAAATTTCATCAAAATTAATTGCTGTTTCACTAGTCATATTTATACTAGTACCACCTGAAAAGTCTATTCCAAAGTTTATTCCTTTAGTTAATGCAAATATTACTCCTACTGCAACTATTGCCACAAAACCAAAAACTGCAAATTTATTTATTTTAATAAAATTATACTCTTTTTTCTTTTTAATAGTGCCAAATAGTAAATTTGTATTTTTATCAAATGCACCACTATCAATAGATTTTTTTATAAAGAATCTGTTTAATATTACCATAGTTAAAGCAGTAATAATAATTGATATTATAAGCATTGTAGCAAAACCTTTAATTGAACTCTCACCAAAAATATATAAAATAACTGCGACTATAAATGTTGTGATATTAGCATCAATTATAGCAACTAAACTTTTTTTATTACCGTTTTTATATGCAGAGGTTAGCGAATCTTTATATTCATCTTTAATTCTTTCAATAAATACAATTGCACTGTCTACTGCCATACCAATTCCTAAAATTAATGCAGCAATACCTGGCAATGTTAAAACTCCACCAACTCCGTTGAATGTTAAAAATATAAGTAGAGAATAAACAATTAAAGAAATACTGCTTAATAATCCTGCGAATCTATATTTAATTATTAATAGTAATGATATTAAAGCAAGTGAAATAATACCAGCAATTGCTGTTGTCTTTATGGTTTTTTCACCAAATGATGCAGAAACACTATGAGGAGTGGAATCGCTCACAAGTTTAGTTGGAAGACTTCCTGCGTTTATTAAATCAACTAATCTATCAACTTTTTTTTGTGTAAAATTTCCTTCAATTATTACTGAATTACTGTTTAAACCTTCATTTACATACGCTACTGACAAACATTTATTATTTTCATCAGATCCACAAGTAGATTCTTCATTAATAAATGAATCAGTCTCTTCATTATAATCAAGCCATATAACTATTCTATTATCTTCACTTTTACTTACATTTTTTGTTACATTATAAAACGTAGCAGTATCTTTTATATCTAATTTCACTACTGGTTTTAAAGATTCAGTATTTTTATCTGCATTTGCACCACTAGAGCCTAAAATTGCAGAAGTCATAAGCAAGTTATCGCTTGTATCTCTAAATGATAGAAGTGCCGTTGTACTTATGATGTCTCTTGCTTCGGTCTCATTTTCAACTCCCGGAAGTTGTATTCTAAGAGTGTTTTTTCCTTCAAAAGTAATAACAGGTTCACTTACCCCTAGTGTATCAATTCTGTTAACTATTGCATCATATGTTTTATTTAATTCATCTTCTGTTACGTCTCCATTTCCCAATAAAGGTTCTACTTTATATAACATTTCAAATCCACCTTGTAAATCTAGACCAAAATTAATATTTTTAAGTGTTGGAATAAATAATAGTATACTTCCTATTAATGCTACTAAAGCAAATATAATTAATTTAGTTATTTTTTTCATAATAAGTCACTGTCCTTCGTAAAAACTTCTCTATCTTTATTTTCAAGTTCTCTCATCATATATGAAATTATATCGTTGTTATCAAGATATAATATGTCACTAGTCATGTCTGCAAGAGATAAATTTTCCCTTTTATTCCAATTGTTTTCCATTAAATAATTCCAAATATCTTCTTCTTTAATGTATTCAATTCCTGTTCTTTTAAGTTCGGCCACTTTTGAATACAAAGCAGGTTTTATTCTTTTATATAATTCACTAACCGATTTAAACTCTATATTATCTTTCATTTTTATTCACACATTCTTTTATTTTTTCTATTGCTTCATTTAAGGAAAACTCCATAGTTTCATCACTATTTCTATATTTAAATTCCACAATATTTTCACTAGATTTCTTACCAATAACTATTCTAATAGGCAATCCTATTAAATCCATATCGTTAAATTTAACTCCAGGCCTTTCGTCTCTGTCGTCAATTAGTGTATCAATTCCAAGTGAATTTAAAGTATCATATAATTTATAACCATAATTTAAAGCATCTTCATCCTTACTATTAATTACTACTATTCCTACCTTATAAGGAGCAACTTCCATAGGCCAAATTATACCTTTATCATCATGACTTTCTTCCACGATTGCAGCCATACATCTTCCAAGTCCAATTCCATAGCATCCCATTACCACAGGGTTATTTTTACCTTCTTCATCAGTATAATCAAGACCTAAAGATTCACTATACTTTGTTCCAAGTTTAAATAAGTTACCTATTTCAATACCACTTTCAAAAGATAAAACTTCCCCACAAATAGGACACTTGTCACCTTCGCGTACATAAGTTAAATCTGTATACTTACTTACTTCAAAATCTTTAATATTTATATTTTTAATATGATAATCTTTCTTATTAGCGCCAGTTACTGCATTTTTAATATATTTAATCTTGTTATCAGCATAAACTTTAATTTTTGAATTAACGGGACCAATAAATCCTAAAATTAATCCTAAAGACTTTATTTCTTCTTCAGTTGCTAGAGTAAGTTCGTTAACTTGTAATACTTTTTTTAATTTAGTTTCATTTATATCATCATTACCAAGACATAAAGCCATAATAAATTCATTATCTATCTTATACACTAAGGACTTGATAAATTTTGAACTATCCATTCCTAAAAAAGATGATACTTCTTCAATGGTTTTTGAATTAGGTGTATGTATTTCTTCTACTGTTTTTTCTTCTTCATTTGTTGAAACAATGTTTTCTTTAGCATACGCTATATCAATATTTGAAGTATAAGAACACTTTGTACAAAAAACTAATTTATCTTCCCCGGCAGGACTAATTGCTTGAAATTCTTCAGATAAAAGTCCACCCATCGCACCAGAGTCAGACTCTACTACTAAGTATCTGATTTTCATTCTATCAAATATATTTTTGTATGCATCATACATATTTTTATAACTTATATCAAGACCAAGATTATCTCTATCAAATGAATATGCATCTTTCATTAAGAATTCTCTTACTCTAAGGATTCCTCCTCTAGGTCTTGGTTCATCTCTAAATTTATCTGCGATTTGATAAATATTAAAATGCAAATCTTTATAACTTTTTACATTATACATAGCAGCAAAAGTAAATAATTCTTCGTGTGTTGGTCCTAAACAATAATTTTTACCAAATCTATCTTTTAAAGAAAACATATCAGATCCAAATTTTTCTCTTCTGCCACTTGATACATAAACATCTTCTTGAATTAAAGATGGCATCAATAACTCTTGGGCACCTTTATTATTCATTTCTTCTCTAATAATTTTTTTTATATTATCAAGTACTTTATAACCAAGTGGTAAAAACATATAAACACCACTTGAAGTTTTTTTAATCATTCCACTTCTAGCAAGTAAATTTCCACTTATACTATCTTCTTCTTTTTGATCTTCTTTTAAAGTAAAAAAGTAACTATTTTTTAATTTCATTTTATTCCTCCACCATTTCAGCAGTTATTTTATATTTTTCATTAACTTTTTCATATTTTACACATACTTGCATATCATTCATGCTATTTCCATTTAATGGATTAGTAATAATAGTTTTTTCTTCATCTTCTCCATTGATATAATTTTTAGAAATAAGAGTTCTAACAAGCACATTGTTGCATGCGTCACTAAGCAGATTTATATTATCTTCTCCCCACGAAATAGCCGCAGACTCTATGTACGATACTTTATTTTGATATAACTTTTCAGTTGCATCCTTTTTTATTTTAACAACCGAAGCACCCACAAGTACTGCTAAAACAGCAACCAAACTTACTACAATTAACATTTCTACAAGTGTAAAACCTTTCTTCATATATAACTCCTTAAATCCTAAATAAATTATAACAAATAAATGATAAAAACAAAAGGTGATTATATAAAT
>CAYXHQ010000020.1:0-14273 GCA_964465245.1 uncultured Muribaculaceae bacterium
TAACCTTATATTATCATTTTTTATTATAATTTAAAAGAAGTTAGCGCACTAACTTCCTTGTATAGATATTATTATGATTTCCGTTTCCTATATTATCACTCATCCATGTATTATCATATGGTCTTGTAAAATATAAGGTATTTGGATAAGTTCTACATAACTCGGGATATAGTGAGCTAATTTCATGAGATGACAAATGCGAAGTATACTTTAAATTATAATATGAGTCATGACTTTCTATATATTTTATAATAGAGTCTTTATTGTAATAATCATGATTGGTAACTATTTTCATATATTTTGAATATTCTTCTAATAATTTATCATCGACAAATATTATTTCTCCATATATATTAAGACCATATTTTTTTAGTAAGTATATTACTCTAGGCCAAAAATCACATCCTTCACTAGGTAGTGCCATATTTTTTGCAGCATCAAATCTAAATCCCAAGACACCTGTATCTATTAATTCATTTAAAAATTTTACTATAATATTCTGCAAATCATGATTATTAGGGTTAAGCCCTGGAAGTCCCATACAATAGTTGATAACTTCATTTCTATCACTCCAATTTGTTATTTGTTTTGCCTCTTTCCAAATATAAGGATTTTCTCTTAAATACGGAGCAACTAGTTCATTTGGATATAAACTTCCATCATTCTTACCTGCCATATGATTACATATAACATCTGCGATTATTTTAATTCCATATTTATCTGCAGTATTACAAAGACTGTCAAGTTCTTTTTTGCTCCCAAAGTCGTTTCCAATAGAAAAATCACAAGGTTGATAACTTATCCACCACTCTTTATACCCACTTTCTTTTAAGGGTTGTATTGGATTTATTTGAATATTATCAAATCCTTGATCATGTATTCTAGATATATTTTTTTCAATATCTTGGATTCTCCATCCTAGCAGATGAATTATTCTCATTTTTACTTCTCCTATTAAATTATTTAAATTTATTTTTTTATTTAATCTTATACCTTAATAGCATTTCTTTATCATATTCGCTTACTCTGTAACTATCTCTACATTTTTGCACAGCTTTATTTATTGTAAACTTATTTAAATTATTGTGGCACAAATAATCTATAGTTTTATCTCTTTGCTTTATAAAGCATTCACATAAGAGCCATGCATTCATCATATTAACATAATAATGTTCTTCTGTTTTAAATCCATCTAATAATTCAAATATTTTTTCTATATAGTCATCATTTGATATAAAGTTAAATAAAATAGACATTCCTATTCTTCTAACAAACGGTTTATTACTTTTAATATATTCTAAAACCAAATTAAAGAATTTTTCTTCATTGTTTTTAACATTAAAAGATAATAAATCACATGTAGCCCAATTATCAGCTTTAGCACTATATATATCTAAATATTTTTTCATGGTATCAAAGTCTTTAATTTTTGAAATTAAATAACCATTAATTGCTGTATTTTCATAATATTCCCATATCATTAAATCTAAAAATGATAAATAATTTCCTTTATATATTTCTTTAATTATATTTTTCATATCTGGAGTTTTTATAGCAAGTAAAGGAAGTTCAGTATTAAGTATATTTTTAGTCCACTCTAATTTATCAACATTTTCAAATGTACGTAAATATTCCTGAAATTCACTTATATCGCTTTTGCTCCATTTTTCTTTTATTAATTCCATATTATTATTTTAGAGTACCCGATTCTCTTAATTCATCTATCCAAGAAGTAATATCTTCTTCTGCTGGATTAGAATTAAAACGTATACCCTCTAACCAATTTCCTGAATTAGCGCGTTCTTTAAGTAGTTCACCACTACTACCTAATCCTGATGAAGCAGATGTACAAAATGGTATAACAGTTTTCCCATTAAAATCATTAGATTCTATAAAACTGTTTACTGGCCAAGCGGCTATTCCCCACCATATTGGATAACCAATTAAAATAACATCATAATTAGACCAATTATTAATAGAAGTTTCAACTAATTCAACACTTCTTAATGATTCATCATCATGTTCTTTTGATACTCTTGACTCTGGATTACTCCAGCTTAAATCTTCTTCAGTATAAGGGTTTATTGGTGTTAATTCAAAAATATCTGCCTCTAAATAACTTGATATTTTTTGTGCTACCGCTTCTGTATGATTTTGTGCAGAAAAATATACAACTAATACTTTATTATCAGTTTCTATTCTGCTTTCACCCGATTCAGGTACATTATCATTATTTACATTTTTATTATTCATCATATAAATCATAATTCCTCCACATATGCATATTATCAAGATTCCTATAATTACTAATATTTTTTTATTCATAAATTTCTCCTTACTATTTAATTTATTAAATTCTTTATTTTATAAATCTTTATAAGTATCTATTACTATTTCTTTTAATAGTTCTTGGTTATCTATGTCATCCATAAGATACATTGGCCTTGCGCTTTCATAAGGAATTGATTCTTGCATATTATAATGTTTATTGTTTCCAACTATTTTCACAAGTAATCTATTATCATAAATTCCACCAAATAGTATTCCATTATAATATAACAAATACTCACCCATCATTGGTTTACAAGCAATATTATTAAGTAGACTAAGTTGTTCAAGTACATAATCTTTATAATCTTTTGATGTTGCCATATTTCCCTCTCCTTATTGATTTTTTTGCAAATATTAATGACTACTTTTCTATATATTTATTATACAACAAAAAAGATAGATTTCAATTTTTAATCTATCCTAAATCTAGCTTATTTGTTATCTGTGCAAATCCCGCCTCTATTAATAAAATATTTTTCAATATTTTGGGCACTTTGGTCAATTTCATTCCAATCAATTAAACTTTTTAACTCGTCTTTCGTTTTAGTATCACAAGCGCTACAATCAAAATAATTATCACTTCCTATTGAAATTATATAATCTCTATTTTCAATTGAGCATGCAATCTCGGCAGACTTAACTATTGATTCTGAAACTGAATCACTTCTAAACAAAGTAAAACAAAAAAATGCTATTATACAAAGTAGAATCCATCCAACAATTAGAAAGCCTATTATTTTTAATATTTTTATAACCAATCCCGCTAGTTTTTCTGTATTGCTAACTTTGTCATTAAAACTTCTTGTATATCGTTATCTAGTAATTCATCCAAACTAATATTAAATATTTGTGATAATTCTTTTGCTTGTTTAATGTCAGGGGCAGTTTCATCAAGTTCCCATTTTGATATTGTTTGTCTAGTAACATTGAGTTTTTCCGCAAGTCCTTCTTGTGTTATGTTAATACTCTTCCTTAAATTTAATATTTTATTTCCTAAACTCATAATTCTCCTTTCACAAAAAATATTCTATATTAATTTTCACCCAAAATCTATCAATTTTAATTGGAAAATGCGCAATTTTTCTTAACATTTTAGATTTGCTTCAGGTTATATTATTAATTATAATTTAGTCTTTGATTATTTACAAATATTTTTAAATTTATCAATGTTATTGGCATATGTTTGATTCATTATTATTTCATAATATTCGTCTTCTGAATCTCTATTACATCTTATAACATCATAAAATGGTGTATCATAGTAAATCATTGTTTCTGAATATATTTTATATAACGAAAACCTTGGTGCTTGTTTTAGATTGGCTACTCCTATATAATCAATTACAAACAACATAACAATAAACAAAATGAAATAACTAAAATTAAGTAATAATCTTTTTGAATAATTTAACTTCTTTGTAAATCTAGAAACACCTATTAATGAAACTATTGCTCCAAATACTGAATAAATACTTCCCCAACTACTTTCACTTGGAAATATAGACATTGCAGTTATTGCTAACATTATTCCAAATGCAATTAAAATTATGCCAATTATATTATTTTTTTCTAATACTTTTTTGTTAGTA
This sequence comes from uncultured Muribaculaceae bacterium, assembly GCA_964465245.1. Taxonomy (GTDB): domain Bacteria; phylum Bacillota_I; class Bacilli_A; order RF39; family UBA660; genus CAYXHQ01. Next base: position 3,921 of record CAYXHQ010000020.1, read on the forward strand.
TAATCTATTGTACTAATAATGTTTTCTTCTAATTTATCTTGATATTTGTCTTTTGAAACTTTTTCCCCACTTATCAAATCATTAATTGAAATATCTAATTCCTCACATAGTGGTTTAAACAGCGATAAGTCTGGCATACATCTAGCATTTTCCCAGTTTCCAATAGATTTATCAGTAACACCCAATTTTTCCGCTAATTCATTTTGTGTCATATTTTTTTCTTTTCGACACTTGGCAATAAATTTGCCAATTTTTTCTTGATTCATAAATTATCTCCTTTCATACTAAATATTATAGTATATAAAGACTTTTTTAACAGGAAATAAATCTAGGGTGCACATCTATAATTCTCTCATAAACAATTATATTAAATCGTAAATTGCAATTCATATTATTGATTATTTAATGTTATAACCACTAATTCTGGTCTATTATTTATTCTAAAAGGAAATATACTATTTCCAATACCGCGACTTACTATCATTGTTGTTTTACTTTTCTCAAACATTCCACTTGTATATTTAGGAAAAAAACCTTGATTTGAAGCAACAATTCCACCTATAAAAGGTATTCTTATTTGCCCTCCATGTGCGTGTCCAGCTAAAACTAAACTAATTATTTTCTACATATGTGTTAAATAATTCTGGTCTATGAGTCAACAGGATACTATACCTATTTTCATTGTATTTAGCATTTTCTAACTCTTCTTTTATTATTTCAGAATCTGACAATACATTTTCATTTGACATTCTGGGATCATCTATTCCTATTAAATTTATTTGTGATTCATTTATTTTTAACACTTCTGTTTTATTATCTAAAATAACAACTTTGTTTTCTTTTAATTTTTCTTTAATTCTTGAATAACCGCTAATACTTGCTTCATGATTTCCAGAAACAAAGTAAATAGGCGCAATACTATTTATACTTTTAATAAAATTTATTGCAGCATCTGTATCTGGTTTACTTGAATCAATTAAATCTCCAGTTAAAACAATAATATTTGGTTTTTGTCTTTTTATTTCTTTTATTATTTCATTAATTAAAATATTATGTTTAGTATTATGAAAATCTGATATTTGTGCTATTTTATAGTTATTAAAATCAACAGATATATTATGATTGACTATAGTATAATTACTTACTTGCAATTTAGTGTTTTCAAAGTATAAATACAAGGCACTTAAACCTAATAATGAAAAAATGATTAAAACTGTAATTATAGTTTTCTTTTTCATAAACATCTCCTCTATAAAATTACTATTTGTATTATATATTTTTCAAAATATAATTTATATCTTTTTTAATCAAAGATTGCATACTTCCTTTATATTTAGTTAAATCTAAATTATTTAATTTATTTTCATTATCCCATTTTGATAAACAACATATCAATCTAAAACTACGAACTCTTATATTGGTTTTACTATTACTTCCTCAAATTGTAATCTATTATTTAGTATGCGCTGTGATAATTGTATAACTATAAGAATTAATAGTTATTATTATATTATCCATTTCACAATACCAATTCTTACCTTGTTTATATATATTACAGTTCTTGTCTAAAATTTTATTTTTGCAATATTCAACTACATTAGTTGTATTTAATTTAAGATTTTTTTCTATTCTATCAACACCCATTTTAGTAGTGTGAATTTTATCTATGTTTGACAACAATATTTCCTTATTCATATACTTTCAACTCACTTTCAAATTATTTGTTTTTGTTTTTAATAAGAATAAATACACCAATTATTTCTAATCCGCAGGCAAAACCTTTTAAAAAACAAGTTAAATTAGTTTCATCAAAAACAGTTGTTCAAAAAATATTGTCAAACAAAATATGATTATTCCTATATAAAACATATTATCACGAAATTTTTTACACATATATAATCTTCCTTTTAAAATTAGTAATTTGTCTATATAACTTATTTTATTACAATTAACTTTCCACTATTAAATATCATATCTATTTGCAATTCTTTATCTATTAAATGTTGTATTACTGCTCCCGCAATAGCAGATAACAAAATTTTAGCAGTTACAGATAAATCATTTATCATTTCAATTTGCTCTGCTGCAACCTCATTAAGCATAAAAGTTCTCCCTTTTAACTCTTCAAAGTGTTCAGACATTGCCCATTCAATTTTATAAATTTTATTTTTCACTGTTATTTCTATATTTTGTAACATACTCCTCCTTTAACAAATTACTTTTTTTACTAATAACATTATACAATAAAAAAAGATAGATTTTAAATTAATCTACCTTACAAATTGTATTTTATCTTTTACATATTTCTAATACTCTTTTCATAGTGTTAGCAGTTCTTACTGTAATTTTATCCTTTATATTTGTATTTGCTGTTTTGCTCCACCAATTTGACTTTCTATAATTTTTTAAATTATAAGACCAAAATATAGAATTATTGTATTGTTGTAGTTTTTCAATATGTTCGTTTGGTTTTCCAATAGCATTATATATTTCTTCATACTTTGTAGGCGGAATTATAAAAATTAAATTATCATATATAGATTTATCATCAGTTCCCCACCAAATAGGTGAGTTATTTAACATATCATCAAGTTCGAATTCAGTCATTATAAAAACAGGTATTTCAAGATTAAATCTGTCTTTTATTATTTTATGAACATCTTTCATTATAATTTCTTTACTATCCATATTACTATCAAAAATAACATTGCCACTATTAAGATAAGTAGAAACATTTTGATATTTATTTTTTTCTAATTCTAATTTCAATTCACTCATAGATATTTTATTTTTACCACTTATATTTATTCCTCTTAATAATGCTATATATTTCATATCACACCCACTCTAAAATTGTAATTATTTATATAATAGGTACTATTCTATATATTCAGGATAATTTTTAATAAATTTTTCGTTTGTTTTTATCAATCGCTCATAATATTCATTATATAATGGACTTAATTTTCTCATAGCAGGTATAAAATTTTCATAATATCCATTTGTAGAACAAACTTGTTTCGTTAGTTCCATTAGTTTGTTAATAGGTGAGTTTTTAAATTCTTCTGTTTTCTTATATTCATTATATTGATTCATCACTTCTTTATTTTTTCTTATAAACTCATCTATATTTTTTATACTATTATCTTTAGCTTGAATAATACTATTTATTCTTTCTTGTCCTTCTTCACCACTATATTCTTCTATATAATTATCTAAATATTTTTGTAAATATTCTGGTATTTCAATATCAGGAACATTATCAAAAAAATCAATAATTTCTTTAAACGCTTCCATTTGTTCCTCTGTTTCAATTCTTCCTGTAAGATACCTAGAAAAATTCAAACTTATAATTTTTCCATAATAACTAGGAAATAAATCCATAAGTTTTTTAATGATAATTGTTTTAGAATTTATATTATTTATTTCTTGTTCCAATTTTTCTAAACTTTCTCCATTACTTAGTTTTTGTAGAATATCTTGTTTTGCCTTTTCTTGCTCTAATTCAAGAGTTTTCTTATATAGAATACTTTTTAATTCAGTGGAATTAGAAAGAACAATTCTAATTTCAGATACACTTAATCCTAACCTTCTATATAAAGCAATTTGCTTTAAAGTTTTCATATCCTGTTTTGAAAAATCTCTATATCCATTCTCTAGTATATTAGGAATTATTAGTTTCTGCTCTGTATAATATTCAACTGCTTTTTTAGTCAAATTACACAATTTTGCAACTTCGTTTATTAACATTATATAACCACCTCTAATATTATTGTAATCTAACCTGTAACAGTATAGTCAATAATTTTTTTATAATATTTATAGAAAAAATTTGTTATTTAATAGTAAATTCAACTGCTATATTAAAGTTTTCAAAATTACCTTCTTCTTTTTCATAATCAATGTTTTTTATAATTCTATATGTTCCACTAGATAATTTGCCATATCCATTTTCCCAATTAAGTTTAATCTCTTTTGTTTCTTTAGATTGAAGACCAAATGCTGGCATTGTAAAATATAATTCGACATTTATTTTATACCATTCTCCATCTTTTTTTATTTCTATCTCGTATGGACTACCATATTGAAAATTTTTATCACTATTATTAGTTAGAATTAAAGTAGCACCTGTGTTTTTTAATGATCCATCTTTAATAGATAATGAAACATCATTTTGGAAAATTTGAATATTTGATTTCTCTCCAATATCAAACTCGTTTTTTGAATTTTTACAAGCTGTTATTCCTAAAACTATAACCCCACATATTAAAATAGTAAAAATCATTTTTTTCATAATCAATCCTCATTTCAACAAATTGCTATTTATCGTTATTTATCAGTTTTTTTAATTTGCCAGTATCTTCTATATATGTTTCTGTATATCCACATTCAGGACAAACTGAACATTTAAGTTTAGCTAAATTGTCTTTAAAAATTCCTTGCCTAGTAATTTTTATGCCATAGGCACTTCCCTCTACTTTAATATCTAAATCTTCTATCATTTCAACATTACATCTTAAACATTTTCTCATATTGTTTTCTCCTTTCAACAATTCAACAAATTACTATTTTTCTCTAACAACATTATACAACAAAAAAGATAGATTTTAAATTAGTGTACCTTATAAATTGTAATTTGTTAATTACTGTTTTACTAAAAAAACATAGCTAACTCCCTTTGGAGCCATTATCTTGTCATTTGGATTTAAAGTATTATAATCGTAAAAATAAGTATTATCAATATCATTATAATTTAAGTGCTCATAAATTAGCATATTTGCTTCTTCTGAAATATTTTCTATATCTTTATAAGAATATATTGATTTCATTTCTTCATTTGCTTCTTTTGCAAGTTGCCTCCTAATTTTTTCTTTATTTGTCTCAAAATTATTTGGATAATCAAATACAATAACACTTTTCTTTGACATAACATCAGATAATGTTTTAATAGTATCTTTAAAAACATCTTTATCTAAATAATAACTTATTCCAAGTAACGAACAAAATGTTTTTTCACTACTATTATAATTAGTATTAATTAAATCATTAATCCAATCTTTATTAAAATCAGTTTTAATATAAGTAATATTTTTAGTGTCTAATTTTGATTTATGAATTCTATTTAATTTATCATTAATTAATTCTTTTTTATCAAGTTCAAATACTTTTAATTTATCATTAAATTTAAATGCTGATGTGTCATATCCGCTTGCTAAAATCACATATTGTTTTGCTCCTAATTTAATTTCGTTTAATAAATGTTTTTCATTAAATATTGATCTTGCTAAAACTGATGGAGCAAGATTATTATTAACAATCCATTTTAAAGGATTATCTCCCTTATAACCTGGATTAAAAAAACTAATACCATTTTTCATATTCCCTGATATTTCATCTAGTTCTTTCTTACTTATTATTTTTTCAGCAAAATTATCATTATAAATTATTATATTACTATTTTTAATATGATATATTCTTGCAAAAGCACTAATTAATGCAGTCATATTTTTATTCATATTTTTCCCTCCATATATTTAATACACCTATATTGTAATAAATACAAGACTTGAAAAAAATGCGATTTTATGGTAATATAAGGTCATAAGAAAAGAAGAAATTATTTCTTCTTTTTTAAAAATTCTCTTATAACAAAACATAATATTGATGGAAATAAAAACTCTAATGCTCTATCAAAAAATAAAAATATTCTCGTATTATAAGGACTAAAATTGCTTATTTCAAATATCATAACTACTATATATATAACAAGTAAAGTAATTCCCAAAATTAATAATATTTTTCTAACTTTTTCTTTATTCATTATTTACTCCAATCTATTAATTATATTATAGCGTTAAATTATTGTTTTGTCACATGTCGTTTAGGCAATAGACATTTTTTAACAAATCCTTATAATACTGATTTTTTAATTTAATAACAAGACGAGGTTAAGTATCAAAAAAGCCCTTATTTTATGGGCTTCTTTTACTTACCACAACACTGCTTATACTTACGTCCGCTCCCACAAGGGCAAGGCGAATTCCTACCGATTTTAGGAGTAGATTTCTTTGGAGATGACTTAGTAGTTTCTTTTCCATCATTTGTTCTTATATTTTTTTGTTCTTTAACTTCTAAGTTTTGGCGAATTTCTGCTTTTAAAAGGAATGTTGATATTTCTGCATTAGTTGTAGCCATCATGTTATCAAACATTTCAAATCCTTCTAATGCATACACCTGTAATGGATTTGTTTGAGCATAACCTCTAAGACCTACGCCTTCTTTTAAGTTTTCCATGCCATCTAGTTGATCCATCCAGTTTTTATCTACCACTTTTAAAGATATTGCTTTTTCAAAATCATTTTGAATCTCCTCTGGAATATCCTTTAACTTATCATTATAATCATCTATTACGATATCGTATATATAATTAATTATTTCTTCTTCGCTTTTACCTTTTATATCATCAAGTTTAACTTTTTTAGTTTTAAGTAAATTGCTATTAAAGTGTTCCATTATATTTTCATAGTCACTTAAAGTAAATTCATCTTTTTCACTAGAGTGTCTTCTAACTTCATTTTCAACATATTCCCTAAATGTAGTTAAGACTCTATCTCTTATGCTATCTCTATCTAATATTTCATTTCTTCTTTCATAAATAATTTCCCTTTGTTTACTAATAACATTGTCATAATCAAGTAAGCCTTTTCTTCTATCAAAGTTAAACCCTTCTACTCTTTTTTGAGAAGATTCAATATTTTTAGAAATCATTTTATTTGATATTGCTTGATCATCTTGCATACCAAGACCTAGCATTACTGCTTTCATTTTTTCTGAACCAAATTTAAGCATTAAGTCATCTTCCATTGAAACAAAGAATCTACTAGTTCCTGGGTCTCCTTGTCTTCCAGATCTTCCTCTTAACTGATTATCTATACGTCTTGAGTCATGTCTTTCAGTTCCAAGAACATATAAACCTCCAAGTTCACGTACACCCGCACCTAGTTTAATATCTGTTCCACGACCAGCCATGTTAGTAGCAATTGTAACTGAACCTTTACATCCAGCATTTGCTATAATTCCAGCTTCTCTTTCGTGGTTTTTAGCATTTAATAGTTCGTGTTTAATTCCTTTTTTCTTTAAGAGTGCACTTATTACTTCAGATGCTTCAATTGATGCAGTACCAACAAGTATTGGTTGACCTGTTTTATTAATTTCTGCGATAGTATTAGCAAGTGCTTTTAGTTTTCCATTCATTGTTGGATATATTAAATCTGTTAAATCTTCTCTGATAACTGGAACATTTGTAGGAATGCAGATTACATACATATTATATATATTTCTAAATTCTTCTTCCTCTGTTTTAGCAGTTCCTGTCATACCTGATAATTTGTTATACATTCTAAATAGATTTTGGAAAGTTATTGTCGCAAGAGTTTTAGTTTCACTGTTAATAGTTACTCCTTCTTTTGCTTCAAGTGCTTGATGAAGACCTTCACTAAATTGTCTTCCATGCATAAGTCTTCCTGTAAATGCATCAACTATTACTATTTTGTCGTTATCAACAACGTAATCTACATCTTTTTTAAAAGTATAAACAGCCATCAAAGCTTTATCTAAGTTATGAACCATTGCACTATTTTCTATATCATATAAGTTATCAACTTTTAATAATTTCTCTGCGTGTGCTACACCTAACTCTGTAAGTGTTACTTTTTTAGTTTTTTCATCAATTACGTAATCATCAGGAACTAAGTTTTTAGCTGCCCTATCAGCTGTCATATAAAGATCTGCAGACTTACTCATTCCACCAGATATGATTAGTGGAGTTCTTGCTTCATCAATTAAAATTGAGTCAACTTCATCAACAATTGCAAAATTAAGCCCACGTTGTACTCTGTTATCTTTTTTAACAACCATATTATCACGAAGATAATCAAATCCTAGTTCATTATTAGTTGTATATGTTATATCACAAGCATACTGTTCTCTTTTTTCACGAGCAGTCATTTCTTTTTTATTACATCCTACTGTTAAACCTAGGAAATTATAAATCTGTCCCATCCATTCAGCATCACGAGAAGATAAGTATTCATTAGCAGTAACTACATGTACACCTTTACCATCAAGCGCATTTAAATATGCAGGCATTGGCGCAGTTAAAGTTTTACCTTCACCTGTTCTCATCTCTGATATATTTCCATAATGAATTGAAAGTCCACCAATTAACTGTACATGAAATGGTTTTTGTTCTAGCACTCTATATGCAGCTTCACGTACTACAGCAAAAGCCTCTACTAAAATATCTTCTAGTGTTTCTCCATTTGCAAGTCTTGTTCTAAATTCATCAGTTTTTGCTTTTAATTCTGTATCATTTAGACTATGCATTTTTTCATCTAATGCTTCTATTTCATTAGCAATATTCTCAAATCTTTTTAATTCTCTTGTTTCATGATCAAACAAAGATTTAAATATACTCATTTTTCATCACCTTGTTTATTATTTTAACATTAAAAGAAAAAAGATACAACGAAATGTATCTTTATTTTGTCTCTAAAACTCCATAGTTTCCATCTTTTCTTTTATATATAACATTAATCTTATTTGTTTCACTATTTTTAAACACAAAGAAAGTATGCTCTAATAATTCCATTTGTGTTATTGCTTCTTCTTCATCCATTGGTTTTAAGTGAAGTTCTTTTCTTCTAACAACTTTTTCTTCTTCCTCAAAATAGTCTTCTATTTCATTCTCAATTATTTCTAACTTTTGTTTATTTAATAATTTTGTTTTATATTTTCTAAATTGCCTTTCTAGTTTATCTATAACTATATCAATTGCTGCGTACAAATCCGGATGAACTTCTTCTGCTCTTATAAAATATTTGTTTCCATTAATTGTAACTTCTAGTTTTTGATCAATTCCATTTACTGAAAATACAACTTTTGTTTCAACTTTCGCAGGATCATCAAAATATTTGTCCATTCTTGAAAGTTTATCTTCAATATAATTCTTTATAGCTTCTGTTACTTCTACATTTTCTCCTCTAATTATATATTTCATTTTTGTTCCTCCTATTATTATATTACCATAAAAAAACTTAAATTCCAATTTTGTATTTAAGTTCACTTAAAAAACACACAAAGTGTGTGCCTATACAGTAGTCAATTTTACTTCTTTAACGTTAACCGCTTGGTGACCCTTTGTAGTATTAATTAATTTAAATTCTACAACATCGCCTTCTTTAAGAGTTTTGTAACCGTCAGTATCGATTGCTGAATAATGCACAAAAATATCTTGTCCTTCAACGTCATTACATTCAATAAAGCCATAACCCTTTTCGTTGTTAAACCATTTAACGCGTCCTTTGTTCACTTTAACACCTGCCCTTCCATTAATGTACAACATATTTAAAATCCTCTCTGCTCATACTCCAACTTACTCCCAAGAATACTGCAGCACGTTTATTTTAAAATATTTTAGATTACACTTCTATAATAAATGTTTTAAATGTTCAAATTTTTGTTTAAACTGAAATAATGTAAAAGAAATTTTATCAAAATGTAATTTTAAACTAATTATTTAATATTTTAGTTATGCAAAAACAATAATAATTTTTAGTTTGATAAACTTATGATGAGGTAGGAATATTATGAAGAATTTGATTTTAAATAGAATAATGAATTCAATTAAAACAAAAGAAAATTATGATGACATTAAACTTGCCGAAATCAGATATGGACTTGAAACAATTTATATAACTATTACTAAAACAATAGTTATAGTAGGCGCTTCATATTTCTTAGGAACTATAAAAGAATTATTACTTATATTACTCTTTTATGGATTATTAAGGCTTACAGGATTTGGAGCTCACGCTAAAAAAAGTTGGCATTGTTGGGTATCATCTTTGCTAATATTTCTATTATTACCTTATATAATAACTAGTATAGAAATTACTTTTATTCCACAGATTATTATTACAAGTATTTCAGTATTATTTATATTTGCATTTGCACCAGCGGATACCGAGAAAAGACCTTTAATTAATAAGAAAAAAAGAAATAGATTTAAAATACTATGCACATTAACAGCTACTGCTTTTTCAATATATAGTTTTATTACTACAAATATTGTTATTAAAAATGCTATATTAGCTTCACTTATTATAGAATGCATCATGATTAGCCCCATTACCTATAAAATATTTAGGCTGAAATATGCCAATTATAGATCTTATATTCCGTCTAGAACGGCATCAACTTCGGCCTAAATATTTAAAAAAGAGAAAAGGAGGACAAAATGACAAAATTATTTGCACTACTTGGTGCATTAGTTGCATTAACTGCTACAGGAGG
>CAYXHQ010000021.1:0-14100 GCA_964465245.1 uncultured Muribaculaceae bacterium
TTCTTCATTTAAAACATATTTAATATTTTTTCCATGTTTTATACAAAATAATGGTGGCTGTGCTGCATATACATGCCCAGCTTCAACAATTGGCCTAAAAAATCTATAAAATAATGTTAATAATAGTACTCTTATGTGAGATCCATCAACATCGGCATCACTCATTATTATAATTTTGTGATATCTTAATTTATTTATATCAAATTCTTGACCAATTCCAGTACCAAATGCCGTAATAATAGTTCTTATTTCTTCATTTGAAAGTGCTCTATCAAGTCTTGCTTTTTCAACATTTAAAATTTTTCCTCTAAGTGGCAAAATTGCTTGAGTCATTGAATTTCTTCCTTTTATAGCACTTCCTCCAGCCGAATCTCCCTCGACTAGGAATATTTCACATATTTCTGGATTTTTTTCTTTACAATCAACTAATTTTCCACCAAAGTTAACAACATCTAAGTCACTCTTTCTACGCGTAAGTTCTCTTGCCTTTTTAGCAGCTAATCTAGCACGTGAAGCAGTCATACATTTTTCTATTATAATTTTTGCTTCATCAGGATTTTCAAGTAAAAACTTTTCTAAGCCTTCTCCAAAAATTGTATTAGCTATTTTTCTTACTTCAACATTTCCTAATTTTGTTTTAGTTTGTCCTTCAAATTGTGGATCTGGATGCTTACAAGAAATAATCATTGTAAGACCTTCTTTAATATCTTCAATTACTAAATTTTCGTCTTTTTCTTTAAGCATATTTGATTTTCTTGCATAATTGTTAATAATTTTTGAAAATGCGTTTTTAACTCCATCTTCATGAGTTCCACCTTCTATTGTATTAATATTATTTGTAAAAGAATAAACACTTGAATTATATCCATCATTATATTGAAATGCTACTTCTATTCCAATATCAGAGTCATATCCTTCAACATATACAATAGTTTCATGAATTGGAGATTTTGCTTTATTTAATAATTGAACATATTCAACAATACCACCATTATATAAAAATTCTTCTTTTTTTCCTGTTCTTAAATCACTTAAAACTATTCTTAAACCTTTATTTAAGAAAGCAAGTTCTTTTGCTCTATGTTCTAAAGTTTCAAATCTATATTCTGTTGTTTCTTCAAATACTTTTGGGTCTGCTTTAAACTTAACTGTTGTACCAGTTCTATGTTCTTCACATTCTCCAATTACTTTTAAAGGTTCAACTGATTTTCCGCCATCTTCAAATCTTTGAAAATAAATTTTTGAATCTTTGTATATTGTAACTTCTAAATATTCACTAAGCGCATTTACTACACTTGCACCTACTCCATGAAGTCCTCCACTTACTTTATAACCTTTACCACCAAATTTTCCACCAGCATGAAGTACAGTAAATATAGTTTCTACTGTTGATATTCCGGTTTTAGGGTGAATTCCAGTAGGTATTCCTCTTCCATCATCCTTAACTGTTACACTTCCATCTTCATTTATACTAATTTCAATATCATCACAATAACCCGCTAAAGCTTCGTCAACTGAATTATCAACAATTTCCCATACTAAATGATGAAGACCTCTTTCTCCAGTAGTACCAATATACATTCCTGGTCTTTTTCTTACTGCTTCAAGTCCTTCTAATACTTGAATCGCACTTTCATCATAATTTCCATTTTCCATTTTATACACTCTCCTTTATTTTTATAACATTAAGATCTTTTAAATCTGATGCTTTTATATTATTTATATCTGTTGTTGTAATAAAAACTTGAACTTTTTTATTAAGTAATTTCATAATTTTATTTTGATTTTTTTCATCCAATTCACTAAATAAATCATCTAATAATAAAATTGGCATTATTTTATATTTTTGAATTAACAATTTTACTTCAGAAATTTTTAAAGATAAAATTATTAATTTTTGAATTCCTTGAGATGAATATAAATTACTATCTTTATCATTATGAATAAAACTTATATCATCCCTGTGAATTCCTATATTAGTCATACCTAACATTTTTTCTTTTTGTCTAGATTTTTTTAATAACTTTATAATTTCTTCATTAGTTTTGGAATCAAAATCTGAAATATAAACTAATTTTAATGAATCTTTTGTTTTAAATTTTTTAAAAACTTTTTCAATATATAAATTTATATCTTCTATATATTTTTTTCTTTCACTACAAATGTAAGAACCTATATCTGCGATTTTCTCATCTAAAACATCTAAATATTTTTCATCCAAATATTCATTTAAATTTAATTTTTTTAAATAATCATTCTTATTTTTTATTATTTTATTATAATTGTTTATCAAATTTAAGTAATTTTTATTAATATTTGATATTTCAATATTTAAATAATTTCTTCTAGAATTAGGACTATCTTTAATTAATTTAATATCATCAGGAGAAAATAATATAACAGAGTACTGACAAATATAATCACTCATTTTTTTAATCATTTGATTATTAATCTTAGCTGTTTTTTCTTTTCCATTTAGAGTTAATTCAAGTCTAACATTTTTTTTACCATTAAATATTCCTATTTTCACTTTCATAAAAGGAGCATCTGATTTAATTAAAACGTTATCATAATAGGATTTAAATGATTTAGATATACTTCCAAAATAGATACTTTCAATAATAGAAGTCTTCCCTACACCATTTTTACCTATAATTACATTATGTTCTTTTAAATTTTCTAATTTAAATCTTGAAAATTTTCTAAAATTAATAACTTCCAAATCAGTAATATTCATTTTAACCCTCTAAAAACGTTTTCTAAGAAAAGAAACATATATATAAGTACTCCTATACATATGTTTCTATTTTACCACAAAATTAGTTATATTTCACTATATTTTTTGAAGTTTTTAATCTTTCTTCTAATAAAACTTGTAAACGACTAGCTCTAAATATTTGATTTGTTAAACTTCCTATGGAAATTGGAATATTTAATACTACTCCACTTTTAAAAGTTATTTTTGAAGTATTTTTATCTTCTCCTCTTTCATAACTCAATATGTTATTTAATGATATCCACATACAATTTTCACTTCTGGGTGAGGTTGTTGGAAAAAATATTAGTTTATTTGATTCTTCTATTATTATTGGTGGTTTGTGAGTTATGCCAGCAATTGATTTAGTACCTTTATATCTGCCATCATATGTACTACCAAAATACTCACAACTGTGTTCAATTACATTAAAAGTTTCATTTTGGAACAAATATTCATTCTCATTTTCAACAACCTTACAAACTTCTTTAGAAATTTGAAATACCGCCAGTGTATCATTATTAATCTCATAATCCATGATTTTTCACCCCCTTTTTTGAAATTAACGGGATGTAGTATATCATGGATTTTTGTCAAAATTTGTCATTTTGTGTCGAAAAAATAAAATTATTTTTAATATGTCATTATTGGTAATATTAATTGAATTAATGATCCTGAATCATTTTCTTTTATAATTATTGGTTTAATTTGTCCATTAAAATACAATTTTACAGTTTTTGTATTAAAAGTTTTAAGAGCATCCATCATATATTTTGCAGAGAATGATATTTTAATATTATCTCCTTTTATTTTATTAACTTTCATTTTTTCTTCTACTTTACCTATTTCCATACTTGATGAATTTATTAACAATTTATCTGAGTCTATAGATAATTGAATATTATTTTTTTCTTTTGCTTGAGTAAGCAAAGACGCTCTATCTATCATTCCAAATAATTCACTCAAAGATACTTCTATTTCAAGTTCAAAATTATTTGGTACAAAACTATCTGTATTTGGATAAGTTCCATTTAATAAACTAGATTGAAATAAAATATTTTTATATTTAAATAAAATCTTATTAGAAAATATATGTAATTCTACTTCTTCATCGTCATTTTCTATAACTTTTACAAGTTCATTTATGTTTTTTGCAGGTATTACTACATTTATATTTTCTTCAACTGGTATATCTAATTTAATAACCTTTTTAGCAAGACGATATGAATCAGTTGCTACACATTCAAGTAAATCCCCTATTATCTTTATATTTATACCAGTAAGTAATGGTCTACTTTCTTGCATAGAAGTAGCAAAAGATGTTTGATTTAAAATTTCTCTAAATACCCCACTTGTTAACTTTAATTTTATATTAGATTCTTTAATATCTATTTTTGGAAATTCTTCTACACTATAGCAATTAAAATTATAATTTGAATTTGTTGTAGTTATAACAGTTTTATTTCCATCTATTTCTTCTATCAATAATTCATTTTCAGGTAATTTTCTTACTATATCTAATAAATATCTTCCATATATTATTACTTTACCTTCATTAATTATTTCTTTTATATTTTTTTTATCTATAAAAGTTTTAATTGTTATATCATTATTAGTAGCTGTTAAACTAAGACCTTTTTTTGTTAAATTAAATTCTATTCCATTAAGAACTGGAATTATATTTCTATTTGATACTGCTTTAGAAACATAATTTAAATTTTCTATTAAAATTTCCTTTTCAATTTTAAATTTCATAAATACCTCTTTCTTTTTTTAATAACTATTATTAATAATACTGTTAATAATGTTAATAACTTTTAATTTTATTGATTATAGCTTACTATATTTGGTTTTTTTGTTAGTTAATAACTATAATTTAATTCTTGTTTATTCACATATTTTAGATTTAAGTTCTATAATTATATTTCCAAGTTGTTGATTTGTTTTCAAATCTTTATTAATTTTTTCATAAGAATGTAATGCAGTAGCGTGATCTCTATTTCCAAATTCCATTCCTATTTTCGTATAAGTATCATCTGTCATTATTCTGCATAAATAGAAAGCAATATGTCTAGCATTAGTTATAAGTGCATTTCTTCTTTTACCTTTTATATCATCAACAGATAATTCAAAGTATTTAGCAACTACATGCATTATTTTTTGTATAGTATTAGGATTAAATAATCCTGAATTTGTATATTCTTTTAAAGCTTCAACTGCATCTTCTAAAGTTAAATCATGAATATTCATAATTGCTTTATAAGCACAAAGTCTTGTTATAAATCCTTCAATGTTTCTTACATCGCTTCCACAGTTTGATGCTATATAGTTAATTATATCATCATTTAAGTCAATAACCAAATCTTTGTATTTAATCTTTTGTTTAATTATATTAACTTTAAGTTCATAGTCAGGTGGACTTATATTAACTTTAAGTCCCCAGTTGAATCTTGTTTTTAATCTATCTTCTAAAAGTTTTAAATCATCTACTGATTTATCAGAACATATTATTATTTGTTTTTCATTATCATATAGAGAATTAAAAGTATTAGTAAATTCTTGTTGAGATTTAGTCGCACCTCCTAAAAATTGAATATCATCAATCATTAGTACATCTATATCTCTATATTTCTTTCTAAAAAGTTCTATATAACCTAAATTATCTTTCTTTTCTTCATCTTTTTTATACATTAATATTAAATCATTAACAAATTGTTCAGAGGTTATATAAAGTACTTTTTTATTAGAATTTTCTTTAATATAATTTCCTATCGCATGCATTAAATGTGTTTTACCAAGTCCACTATTTCCATACATAAATAATGGATTATATAATTTTCCAGGTTTATCAGCAACAGCCATCGCCGCAGAATGAGCAAGTTTGTTAGAAGGACCTACCATATAAGTATCAAAAGTATATTTAGGATTAAAATTACTATAATACTTATATTCTTCACTTAAATTATCATCTACTATTTCAATTATATTTTCTTGTTTTGATTCTACTTTTTTTTCAGTAGTAATAGTATAATTTTCATATTCAGGAATAATTTCAGATAACCCCTCTTCTATAATATCTGTATAGTTATTAATAATATGATTTTTATTCGCATCATGTGGAGAATAAATTGTAATATTCTTATTTATATAATTTAACTCTAATTCTTTAAACCATGTGTTAAAAGAAGAATTAGAAACTTTATTCTTTATATAGTCTAAAAATTTTAAAGTTAAATCATTCATAAACCCTCCCACATAAATTTTGTACCTTTGTTAACATAATTGTAGTTCATAACTCAAAAAAATAAAAGAGCAAAAAGTTATTAACTATAGTTATTAACAAGTTATTCACACTATTTTTACCCTTTTATTCGTATAATTTAAAGTTATTAACATTATTAACAAATTTTAAATTAACAAGTTCATAAGTTATTAACAAAAATGTTAACAATTATAAATTGACAATTTCTATTTTATTGTTTATAATCTAGTGTGTCAAGAAAAAATTGTAGATTTGGAGGGAAAAATGAAAAGAACTTATCAACCTAATAATAGAAAGAAAAGTAAAACACATGGTTTTTTTGCAAGAAAAGGAAGCAATGTTTTAAATTCTAGAAGAGCAAAAGGAAGAAAAGAATTAGCAAAATAATTAAACTGCTTTTAATTAAGTAGTTTTTTTTGTATAATTAAATGGGATTGAGGACATATGAATAAAAAATATATTATAAGAAAAAATGAAGATATATTAGAAATTATAAAAAAAGGTGTACGCATAAATTTCAAAAATTTATATATATATAGAAAGAAAAATGTACTTGATTATAATAGATATTGTATAAGTGTTAGTAAAAAATTAGGTAACGCCGTAATTAGAAATAAACTTAGAAGACAAGTAAAAGATATAATTATGAAAAATAATTTTAAAAATAGTTATGATTATGTTATAATACTATCAAGTTCGTTTAAAGAACTAGACTTTGAAAAGAAAAAAGAAGCTATAATTAATGCTTTAGAGGAGAAAAAATGAAAAAAGACAAGAAAAAATTATTAATATTAGTATGTACAGTACTATTATTATTTACTGGATGTACTAAAAGATTTACTATAAAAGATGCAGATGGTAAAAATGGAAAAAGTTATACACAAAGTATATTATGTCGTCCAGAAGAAAAGGAACTTCAAGATATTTATATAGCACATGAAAAAGATGCAAATATTAAATATGATAAGTTACCCGCTTGTACTAAATTTAAAGTAACTACAGGTGGATATGAAGGATTATGGACATCTATATTTGTAAAACCCCTTGCTTGGTTAGTTATAAAAGTAGGAGTTCTTGTTAAAAACTATGGTTTATCAATAATGATTATAGGAATTTTATTACGTGCGGTACTTATGCCTTTTTCAAAAAAATCAACAATGATGAGCGAGAATATGAAAAAAGCAAAACCTGAGTTAGATAGACTTGAGAAAAAATATGCTAATAAAACAAATCAAGCATCAACTATGATGAAAAGCCAAGAAATGATGGCAATATATAAGAAATATAGTATTAGTCCATTATCAGGTTGCTTATTTGCATTCTTACAATTACCTATATTCTTTGCATTCTTAGAAGCAGTTTATAGAGTTCCTGTTCTATTTGAAGGAAAATTCTTAATGTTTAATTTAGGTGCTACTCCTTTAGAAGGCATAAAAGCAGGAAATTATTGGTATATAATATTAATAGTTTTAATAATAGGAACAACATATTTCTCAATGAAAAATATGAATACTGCAGGAGTTGATGATACTCAAGCAGGTCAAATGCAAATGATGACTAAGTTTATGATAGTGTTTATAGCAATCGCATCATTTAGTTTGCCTACAGCTATTGCTCTATATTGGATAGTATCAAGCGGATTTACAATAATTCAAAATTTAATATTAACACGTTCTAAAGATGCACCAAAAAAAGCAAAGAAATTAAAAAAGGTAAAAGTATTAAAAAATAAGTAGTAGGAGGACTCATGGAAAAATATAAATTTGAAGGAAAAGTAAAAGAAACAATATTAGAAAGCGCACTTAATGAACTTAATGTTAATGAAAGTGATATTGTATATGAAATTACTGAACAAAAAGGTGGATTACTTAAATCTAAAAAATATGTAATAGAAATTATTAAAATTTCAGATGTCGCAGAATATGGAAAAGAAATAATCTTAGATTTATTAAAAGGTTTAGGATTAACAGGTTCTACTGAAGTTAAAGTACGTGAAAAACAAATTACTTATACACTTCATACTGATAATAATGCGATAATTATAGGTAAAAAAGGACATATATTAGATTCACTTCAAACATTTATAAAGCAAGCAGTATATAATCATACTGATATATATGTTAATGTAATAATAGACGTTGAAAATTATAAAGAAAAACAAAATTATTTTTTAGAGCGAGATGTAAAAAAATTAGCAAGAGAAGTTACTTTATCTAAAGTTGATATTAAATTAGATCCAATGAATTCATATGATAGAAGAATAGTTCACAACGCACTTAGTGGATTTGATTATATAGAAACAACTAGTGAAGGTGAAGAACCTAATAGATATGTAGTTATTAAATATAAAGGTAAGAAATAGAAAATATAGACCATTTAATAAAATAATGGTCTTTTTTTTAAGCAAAATTTACAAAAATAATAAATGTGTTATACTTATAATAGAGAAGGAGGAAAAATGAAAAAGAAAAAAGAAGGTAATTTGTATTTATATGGTGCTTTAATATCTATACTTTTTATATTATCTAATTATATAGTAAAATTTTCTTTTGAGTTAAGTGGTACTGCAGTATATTTCAGTGTATTTACAATACCATTTATCTATTTATTTACTTGCTTACTATATAAAAAATATGGATTTAAAAAAACAATAATAGCAATTATAATAGCAGTTATATTACAATTATTAGTATTCTTAGGCGAATGGATGGTTACAAAAGAACTTAATACTGCAGTATTAGTAGGAACAATGTTATCAGTTCCATTTGCACAATTAATAACTATTGGATTATATAAGTTAATTCAAAAGAAATATGAAAATATATTTACAATTTTTATAGTTTTAGCTATTGCTGTTATTTTTGATAATTTAGTATTTCTAAATGTATTAAAACTTTTTGGAGATGCAAATGTAGCAATAAATATGATTACTGTATCTAACTTAATAAAATTAGTATTAACTTTTGTATCTGCTATAATAGTTGCTCGAACTAAAAAATAATATAACTAATCAAAAAGCCTCTAATGAGGCTTTTTTTGACAAAAACTAAAGAAAATGATATAATATGTAGCAATAAAAGGGGTAATATGGGTATAAGATTAAATAAAAAAGATATTTATACAGATAAACAAATTAATGATACAAAAATAGTATTATTGTCTGATGTTCATTTTAGAAATGATAAATATATTAAAAGAATATATAATCTTTTAAATTTATTAAAAGAAATAAAACCAGATCTTATTTGTATACCCGGTGATTTTGCAGACACTCTAGACTCAATAATTACCTCAGAAGACCAATACTTAGATATCTTAAAAAGATTAAGTTTAATATGTAAAACAATTATGTCTTTTGGTGTTCATGATTACCATACAACACTTAATAATAAAGATGAAGAACTTAAAAAGTATTTTGAAAAATTAGAATTAGTAAGCAATTATTTTTATCCATTGTTTCCTAATGTTAATAAAGTTTTAGAGATGGATAATAATTTGATGATAACAGGATATAGTTTACCTTTAAGTGAATCAGGTGATTTAGAAAATAATGCATCTTTATTACCTAATATTAAATCATATATACAAAATATAGATTTAAGTGAAAAAAATTATAACATTATGTTATGTCATAGCCCAATTTCATTTTTTAATGAACAAGGATTAATGTCTAAAAGTGACATGGGTATAAATAAACTCAATTTAATACTTTCAGGACATAATCATGGAGGTTTAGCACCAAAAATATTAGAAAAATATAATAGAGGAATAATAACACCTGATAAAAGATTGTTTCCAAAAAATGTATCAGGTTTATTTGAAAATCAAGATGAAGGTTTTGCAGTTTTAATATCAAGAGGATTTCTTAAAATTCCTGGCTCTATAAAAGATGAATATAAATTACTAGGAACTTCAATTTATAACATGAATTCAATATTAAAACCTGATGTTGATATATTAACTCTTAGAAAAAAAGATAAAAGTTTATAAAATTGAAAATTAAATCACAAAAATTGTAATGATATTAAGTATCTAAATGATACTTTTTATTTACAATAAAGCAATAAAATGCTATAATCTAATGCGAAAGAAAAGGGATAATATGGAAGATACTATCGCAGCAATTTCTACTGTAGTTGGAGTTAGTGCTTTAAATATAATTAAAGTAAGTGGATCTAATTCTATAAAAGTAGTAAATAGTATATTTAAAGGTAAAGATTTATCTAAAGTGGATAGTCATACTATTCATTATGGTTTTATAATGGATGAAAATGAACAAATAGATGAAGTATTAGTATCTGTATTTATTGCTCCTAAAACATATACAAAAGAGGACGTAGTAGAAATAAATTGTCATGGAGGTCATGTATCAACCAATAAAATATTAGAGCTAATATTAACTCATGGTGCAAGACTTGCTGAACCTGGTGAATTTATAAAACGTGCATATTTAAATGGAAGAGTAGACTTAGTAGAAGCAGAGTCTATTAGTGATATTATTAGTGCTAAAACAGAAGTAGCAAGGAAAATAGGTATGAAAGGCTTAACTGGAGAGTCGTCTTCTTTAGTTAAAACATTAAGAAGTGAATTATTAGAATTAATCGCAAATATTGAAGTAAATATAGATTATCCTGAGTATGAAGATGCGCTTGTTGTAACTGATAATTTATTAAAAGAAAAAATAATTAGTATGAAAGAAAAACTTGAAGATATAATTAAGAAAAGCGAAAATCAAGTAATGCTTAAAAACGGAATACTTGTATCAATTATTGGAAGACCGAATGTAGGAAAAAGTAGTATTTTAAATAGATTAATTAATGAAGAAAAAGCCATAGTTACTGAGATAGAAGGTACTACAAGAGACATAGTAGAGGGTTCTATTGTACTTGAAGGAGTGGAAGTAAAACTCGTTGATACCGCAGGTATTAGAGAAACTACTGATGTTGTTGAAAGTATTGGCGTTAATAAAAGTTATGAAACTATTAGCAAATCAGATGCAGTTTTATTAGTTCTTGATGGAAGTAAAGAATTAACTCTTGATGATAAAAAGTTAATAGATAGTATAGATTTAAATAAAACAATAATTGTTATTAATAAGAGTGATTTAGATTTAAAATTAAATATAAAAGAAATAGACAGTAAAAATATAATTTATACATCTGCGTCTATCAACAGTGGTCTTGAAGAATTAAAAACAAAGATAGCTGACATGTTTAAATTAGATAATATAAATATAGAAGATTATAGTTATTTATCTAACAGTAGACAAATAGGACTATTAAAAGAAAGTATGAAGATAATTAAAGATATAGAATCATCTTTAAAAGAGTCAAGAGACGTTGATTTAATTGAAATAGATATAAAAATGCTTTGGGATAAACTCGGAGAAATAACAGGTGAAACATACAAAGAAGATTTACTTGATGAAATATTTTCAAAATTTTGTTTAGGAAAGTAGTGAATTTTATGAAATACGATATTATAGTAGTTGGTGGTGGACATGCAGGCTGTGAAGCTTCTTTTGCGTGTGCTATTATGGGTTTTAATACTATCCTAATAACAGGTAATATAAATAATATAGGAGATATGCCATGTAATCCATCAATTGGTGGTTCTGCTAAAGGAATAGTAGTAAGAGAAATTGATGCATTAGGTGGAATAATGGGTGAAGTAGCCGATGCCACTCATATTCAAATCAAATTTTTAAATAGCAAAAAAGGTCCTGGAGTTAGATCATTAAGATGCCAGTCAGACAAAAAAATGTATTCTAAAGAGATGATAAAAAAATTAAAATCCAATAAAAATCTAACTATAATGGAAGGTCTTGCTAAAGAACTAATTGTTAAAAATAAAAAAGTTGAAGGCATAATTACTGAATCAGGTGAAAGAGTAGTGGCTAAAAAAGTTATATTAACAACTGGTACATACTTAAACTCTGATATTATGAGAGGTCATGAAAAATATAAAGGTGGACCTCACGGGGAAGAAACATCTCTATATTTGAGTGAGAATTTAGAACGCCATGGTTTAAAAATTATAAGACTTAAAACAGGAACACCTCCAAGAATAGATGGTAAAACTATAAATTATGATGAAATAAAAGAAGAAAAAGGAGACAACAAATTATTAACGTTCAGTAATTTTTATAAAGCATCATACAAAGTAAAAAATCAAATTTCTTGTTATTTAACATATACAAATGCGCGTACTCATGAGATTATTTTAAACAATTTAGAAAAATGTGCGCTATATAGTGGAATGATTAAAGGAGTAGGACCTAGATATTGCCCATCTATTGAAGATAAGATAGTTAAATTTAGAGATAAAGATAGACATCAAATATTTCTAGAACCAAATGACCTTGAAACAAATGAGATATATGTAGGAGGTTTCTCTACAACGATGCCTGAACATATTCAAGAAGAGTTAATTCATACTATTAAAGGTTTAGAGAGTGCTGTTATCACTAAATATGGATATGCAATAGAATATGATGCGATAGATCCAACTGAACTTAATATGTCTCTTGAATCAAAAAAACTAGCCAATCTTTATACTGCAGGGCAAATAAATGGAACAAGTGGATATGAAGAAGCTGCAGCACAAGGTTTAATCGCAGGTATTAATGCATGTTTATCGCTTCAAAATAAAGAACCTCTTATTTTAAAAAGAAATGAAGCATATATAGGCGTATTAATAGATGATTTAATAAATAAAGGAATAACTGAACCTTATAGATTGTTAACATCGCGCGCAGAATTTAGATTATTACTTCGCCATGATAATGCTGATATAAGATTAACTTCATATGGAAGAAAGTTTGGCCTTATTGATGATAAAAAATATAAAATATTTATGAAAAAGCAAGAAAAAATTAAATGGTTAAAAGATTATTTAAAATATAATACATTTAAAAATACAAAAGAAAATAATGATTTTTTAGTCAAATTTAAATCTTCTAAAATTAATAGTACTGTAAAATTGATAGAAATTGTAAGAAGACCAGAAATTAGTTTAAAATCATTACTTAAATATTTAAATATATCTATAGATAAAGAAGTTATAGAGGCAACTGAAATAAATATAAAATACAAAGGATATATTGAAAAAACTGAAAAAGAAGTAGAAAAAATGCTACATTTAGAAAAGAAGAAAATTCCTGAAGATATAGATTATGAAAAAGTTAAAAATATTGCTACAGAAGCAAAACAAAAGTTTTCATTAATTAGACCTTTATCTATAGGTCAAGCATCAAGAATAAGTGGAGTAAATCCATCTGATATATCAATGTTACTTATATATCTTAAAAAGGAGTATCCAAATGAATAAAAATGATTTTATAAAGTACTGTAGGGAGTTAGGTATAGTTGTAACTAGTGAAATGATGGACAAATTAAATACTTATTACGAGTTATTAACATCATGGAATGAAAAATTTAATTTAACAACCATTATAAAAGCAGAAGATGTATATTTAAAACATTTTTATGACTCTTTGTGTATAGTAAAAACAGGACTTATTAACAATGAGAATATAAAATTATGTGATTTTGGCACAGGCGCAGGATTCCCAGGAATTGTATTAAAGATAGTATTTCCAAATATAGATACTACACTTATTGAATCAAATGGTAAAAAATGCATGTTTTTAGAAAATGTTGTTAACACTTTGAATTTAAAAGATATAAAAGTGATAAATGAAAGAACAGAAGTTTATGCTAAAGATAATAGAGAACTATTTGATATAGTTACTTGTAGAGCTGTATCTTCCTTAAAAATAATCACTGAACTTTCTGTTCCAATGCTAAAAATTAACGGTTATTTCATACCTTTAAAGGGTAAAGTAGAAGATGAAATAAAAGAAAGTGAATTTATATTAAAAGAATTAGATTCTTATTTAAAAGAAATTATTTCATATAATTTACCAATTGAGAGTTCAGTGAGAAATATAATTGTTATAAAAAAATTAAAAGAAACTTCTAAAAAATATCCAAGAGAGTATAATCAAATTGCAAAAAAATGAAATTATGTTAGTGTAAAGAGTTTTTAGGTAATTTCAAAAAAAGTTGTAAAATGTTACAAT
>CAYXHQ010000022.1:0-13472 GCA_964465245.1 uncultured Muribaculaceae bacterium
TTTCAGTAAAGTCACTTTTTCCACATTTTGGACAAGGTATCTTTTTGTCTTTAATAAAACTATTTAATTCATCCCATGTCATTGCATCAGCATCAGTATGAGCATCATTATCATATTCTTCTATTAAATTGTCTGCTCTATGTCTTGTTTTACAACTTTTACAGTCAATTAATGGGTCAGAAAATGATCCTACATGGCCAGATGCTTCCCAAACTTTGGGATGCATTAAAATATCAGCATCTATTTCATATGCATTTCTTCTTTCGGTTATAAATCTTTTTCTCCAAGTAGATTTAATATTATTTTTAAGTTTACACCCAAGCGGTCCATAATCCCATGTATTAGCAAGCCCTCCATAAATTTCGCTTCCTTGGTAGATAAAACCATATTGTTTACAAATGTTAGCCATTTTCTCCATTGTCATTTTTTCCATAAAACACTCTTCCTTTCAAAAAAAGGAAAACAATATTAATTTGTAGAGACGATTTTTAATACAAAACCGCGGTTCCACTCTACTTATTCATATTGAATCCCTTATAAATTAATAATTTAAAACTCTGGGTTTTCCAAGCCCTTCATCGTTTTCACTTATATAAATTATATCACAAATTATTCTAAAAGCAAATTTATTTGCAATTCATATCAGCGTGCAATTGTTTTGCTTCTTTTCATACAACTTTCCTTATTATAATTATAACAAAAAGATTTCATAATGAAACCTTTAATTTTAAATATGGCGTCTTTGAGAGGATTTGAACCTCCGACCTATCCCTTAGGAGGGGATTGCTCTATCCAGCTGAGCTACAAAGACAGAAAAATGTTAAAATTGTTTTAACATTTCTATTATAAAAATTGTAAATACACTAGCGCTTAATCTAAGTTGATAAGCAAAAAATTCATAAAAACTAACAACTTTATCTGATACACTAACAATAACTGCTTCTTTAGATTTAGGTCTATTTCTTGTTATTGGATACATATGAGTTTCTATTATTTCTTTTTCTTTCTCATTTACATTAAATTCTTCTTTCGCATTCTTGCAAGCAATAAATGGATGAGTTGTTAAATGACGTGAATTATCAAACTCGCTATCTAAGAAAAAGTCATGCATAAGAGCTCCTCTAACAGTTGATACTGAGTCGCAATTTATAATTTTTGACATATAAAAACTTGTTTTTGCTACCCTTTCAGTATGACGAAGTCTGTTATTTCCATGATGAGTCTCATTTCTTAAATTTCTAAATTTTTCATTCTTACTAAATTCGTTATATATTTGATTATATTCGTTTTTTTTCATATTTTTGGTTACTTCTTCTTTCCTTTAGAGTCTTTAATATTATAGCACTTTTTTACTTATTAGTCCATTATATCCATCTTGGAATATATAAATTTCTGGTATAATATTCCAAATACTTTTTATGACACTTTACTATTTCTTCTGCGATGGATCTTAATAAATTTGATGCATTTTTATTAACTTTTAGACTTGAAATTGTTCCTACTAATTCTTTTTTAAATTCTGCATCTTCAAAATATTTATTTATAGATGCGCTTAAATCAGTTACAAGTTTTATATCGCTCTTTGATTCTGTGTCTATTGTAAATATATATTCTTGAAATATTTGTAATAATTTTACTGCGACTATATCTGATTCATCAAACTCTTGATTAATGATTTTATAATAATCAGGACAGTATTTTAATATTTTTTTATTTTCTATTGCTCCCAAAATAACTCCTTATATTAGTTTTAATATATCATTAAGTGTTACATATAACATTAAAGCAATAAGTAAAAATACTCCAGCCGTATTAATGATACTTTCAACTTTTTCTGGTATTCTCTTATTTATAATTTTTTCTATTATTAATAGAAGTATTCTCCCTCCATCAAACACAGGAATTGGTATTAAATTGATGATACCTACATTTATACTTAAATATGCGATTAAATATATAATATTTTCAAGACCTTTTGATTTTATTTGATCAATTACTGTATATATTCCAATTGGACCACTTAGGTTATCTACAGCTATTTTACCAGTAAATAAATTACCAAGAATTCTAAATAACGATTTAAACATATTTGAAAAATCTCTAAATGCATATTTTACCGCTTCAGATAATCCATAATTTTTATGAGTTCCTACAGCAAAACCAAATACTTTTCTTTCTTTTCCATCTTCATCTTTTTCTTCTAAAGGTATAATTACTATTTCTTTTTCTTCACCATTTCTATCAACTACAAATGTATAGGACTCTAATGCTTCTTTTACTGTTATTTCTAATAATACATCATCCCAAGAAGAAGTGGATACCCCGTTTACTGATGTAATAACATCGTTTTTCATAAGCCCTGAATTGTATGCTGCGCTATTTTGTGTAACCTCACCTACAGATGCTTTAGTATCGGGACTTCCATATATAGCTCCATTTATAAATAGTAGTAATATAGTAAGTACAAAATTAAATATAATACCCATTACTAAAACTAAAAATCTTTTTATAAAACTTTTATTTTCTAAAATCTCTTCTTTTTTAACACTTGATGATTCACTTTCAGTATTAGCCATCGCAACAAATCCCCCAATTGGAAGAAGTCTTAGTGAATACTTAGTTTTACCTTTTTTTCTTTTACTTTCCCATATTTTAGGACCCATTCCTATTGAAAATTCATCTACGTATACTCCCACTTTTTTAGCCGCTAAAAAGTGTCCAAATTCGTGAATAAAAATAATTATTCCTAAAACAAATATTAAAATTATTAATGTTACTATAAAGTTCATGATTAACCTCCTACATAAAACTTATTATAAAATAAAATGTTAATAAAACAAACAACAAACTGTCTAACCTATCAAGTACACCACCATGTCCCGGCATTATATTCCCAAAATCTTTTATCTTATATTTTCTTTTTATACTACTAAATAATAAATCACCCATTGTTGAAATAAGGGATAACCCCATGATAATTATTACGAGCACTAATATATTACCCTTATATGAAAATGCATTAATATATAAAACAGTGCATATGGCTGTGGTTACTGTAAGCCCACCAATAAAACCTTCTACCGATTTATTTGGAGACAAGGACTCACATAGTTTATTTTTACCTATTAAATTACCCGTTATATAAGCATACGTATCACTCAAAAATGTAATCAATAATAAGAATATTAGATAATAAACATTATATTCTCTTATTTGCATTAAAATGTTGAATCCTAATCCCAAAAACAATACTGATGTGATTAAAAATGATGCATCTTCGTAATTATATGTTTCATTATCGTGGTATAAAACTATTGGTAATAAAAGCATTAAGATAGGCATTAAAATATATAGAGAATTAATATTCATAGTAATATTGTCATTAGTAATATTATAAGTAAGAATTAATATAAAGCAAAAATAAGATAAAACTTTTACAATTAAAGGCACATCTTTTTTTATGCGAGTTAACTCATAAAAGCCAATTAATCCAATTAAACATACCCCTATTTTATAAGGTATTCCACCTATTATTATTAAAGGTATAACTACCGCTAGAGCAATTAAAGCACTTATAATTCTTTTTTTCATATATTCACTCTCTATTTCTTACTAATAAATTATAGCATATTTATTCCTATATTCACAAGTATAATATCTATAGTTTGTTAATATCATTTATTACAAGTTGATACTCATTTAATCTTTTTTCTACTCTAGCACTTACTGATAATACCGAAGACTTTTTAAGTAAAGTAAATAATTTTTCATATGCGCTTGGAAATAAAACTCCTTTAATACTTTTATATTCATCACTAAGAGTTAAAAATGCCATTTTATCTCCTTTTTTAGTTTTAATTTCTCTAAAATCTTCTATCATTAATGTTAAATTTATATTTTTCATGTAATATTTATCAATATTATTTAGAGTTATATCTCTTTTATATTTAGTAACAGGATGATTTGAAAAATAGAACCCTAATAAATTTATTTCACATTCAAATAAGTATGATGATTCATATTCATCATAATGTTTAAGTTCTGGCGTTATTACCCCATCATCTCCAAGACTTTTACATAAAGAGGCATAGTTAATGACACTTTCTAAGTTTTCTATTAAAGTTTTTCTATTTATTCCAAAAGTATCAAAACATCCTATTAATATTAAAGACTCTATTACATTTTTGTTAACAATTCTTGAATTACACCTTAAAACAAAATCTATAAAATCTATAAATGGAGATTTTTCTTGTTCCACTGTTATTTCTTTGCTTATAGAAGCATTTACATTTTTTATTACACTAAGCGGTAAAACAATTTTATCTATATCTATATAATAATTATTTTTACTTTTATTTATATTAAAGTTTTCAAAAGATAAACCAAGCAATCTAGATTCTTCAATATATTCTTTAGTTTTTGTATTAGAACCTATTTCACTATTTAATAAATTAATCATGAATTCACTACTATAATTTGCCTTTAAATATCCCATTTGATATGCAAGAGTAGCATAAGCCACAGAGTGAGATTTATTAAATCCATAGTTAGCAAATTTAATAATGTTATTATATATTTCAGTAGAAACTTCTTTATTATATCCATTACTTATACTTCTTTTAATAAAGTTTTCTTTTTCTTTTAAAATAACACTTTCATCTTTATGTTTAATTGCTACTCTTATGTTATCAGCTTCAGCGTATGTATAACCAGCGACGATATTTAAAATTTCTAAAAGTTGTTCTTGGTAAACCATTATACCTAGAGTTTCACTAAGTACACTTTCTAAAGATTCGTGAGCGTATATAACACTTTCTTTACCATTTCTTCTATTCAAATATAAAGGTATCATTTTAATAGGACCTGGACGATACATAGCAACAGATATAACTAAATCATTAAATGATGATATATTCATTTGTTTTAATAAAGACCTAATACCTATGCTTTCAAACTGAAATATACCCGTAGTGTAAGCAGAAGCAAAAAGATGCAATGTTTTACCATCATCAAGAGGTATATCATTTAAATTAATAGATATTCCTTTGTTTTTCTTAATTAAATCAAGAACACTCTCAATAATTGATAGATTTCTTAAACTAAGTAAGTCAATTTTTAATATTCCCATACTCTCTATATAATCTTTGTCATATTGTGTAAGCGTGGTATCTCCATTTTTATATAATGGTATTTTTTCTGTTAAATCTCTACTACTAATTACTACTCCTGCGGCATGCACAGTAACATGTTTTTTTAGTCCTTCTAATTTTTTACTAATATCTATTAGTTTAACTAAATCTTTATTATAGCTTATTAGTTCTTTATATTTAGGATTACTTTCTAGTCCTTCAAAAGAATTATTGTTTTTTATAAGTGCTGATATATCATCTATTCTTTTTGGACTTATATCTAAAACTAATCCTACATCTCTAATTACTTGTTTTGGTAAAAGTGTTGAAAATGCAATTATTGAAGCAGTATTAGATTTACCATATTTTTCTTTAACATAATTAACTAATTCTTCTCTTGAAATATCACTTATATCTATATCTATATCAGGCATACTCACACGACTTGGATTTAAAAATCTTTCAAACAGTAAATTATATTTAATTGGGTCTATATTAGTGATACCTAAACTAAAACTTACTAAGCTACTTACTGCGCTTCCTCTTCCGGGACCCACATAAATACCATTTTTCTTAGCATAAAGAACTATATCATAAACTATTAAAAAGTAATTTACAAACCCCATACTCTCTATAATATCAAGTTCATAATGAAGTCTATCATTGTATATTTTACTAATATTATTATTTAATCTTTTTTCTAATCCTTTTTTACATAAACTTTTAAGTAATCCACTTGAATTGTTAGAATATACTGGCAAATCATAACTAAACTCTGGAAGTTCTAGATTAATATTACTAACAAATTTTTCTACTTCTAATTCATTATTTAAAACTTTTGCGACATTAGAAGAGAATTCATAATTAACTTCATCATGAATAGTTTTATTATCTTTAATCATATATAAATATTTTAAATACGGTATATCTTCTTTATTTAAACATAAAATTTCATTCATATAGATAATATTATTAGTAAATTCTTGTGCTTTTAACTTTTCTTCTTCACTTTCATAACTAATATAAAGAATTTCATATATTTCATTATATAATTCAAAGTTATCAGTACTCTTTAAGATGCAAATTAAATCATTACTATACTCTTTTAATACACTAATCGTTAAAGTATCAATATTCCTAATAGATACAAGTTTACATAAATTTTTATATCCTTCATAGTTTTTAGCATATAATATAAAGTCATTATCAAGTCTAAAGCTAACACCTAATATAGGTTTTATATCATTTTTTTTGCAAGAGGTGTAAAACTCCATAAATGAAAACATATTACTGTCTGTTATACCTAATACTTTTATAGAATTATCTAAAGCATACGAAACTAAATCACTAACTTTAATTAGGCTATGCATTAATTCATAATTGGTTTTAACATTTAGTGATATGCAACTCATAAAAACCTCTTTTTCTTAAGTTAATTATAGCAAATAATTGACTTATTTGGAAATATGTGTTAAATTATTAAAAGATTTATGGCAAGGAGGAATGCAAAGTGGCAAAAAATATATCAAATAAAAATAATATGAGTGGAAATAATAGACCTTTTTCTTTAAAGGCTACTAGAATGACTCAAAAAGTAAATTTACAAACAGTTAAAGTTGATGGTAAAAAAGTTAGACTATCAGCATCAGAAATTAGAAATATGAAAAAATCTTCAAATTAATGAAGATTTTTTATTTTAATAGTTCGTCTTCAATTGCATCAGATCCTTCTAAATATAAAGTGTTGTTTCCGTTTTCTATTTTTATTAGTGTTGGGCCATTTATTTTAAGAGCTTCAGAAGTTTGCGCTCTTGAATTACTTTCTTCAGATGATGAAACACTATTAATTCCTAAAGACATATCAACTTTATATATTGGAGTTTCTGTCTTTGTACTATTTAATATATAATTTAGATGCACATTGCTTGTTTCTCCACTAAAGTCATCAAATACTACGTAATAAACTGCATCTGGTCTATTAAAAACTGTTCCAATAATAGCTGTATTATAGCTGATTTTTTCAGTTTCTTTTTCAAGTGGTTCATACCCTTTATCAAACATACCCACGTGTCCTAAAAGTACAATTAATCCATATGCTAGTCCAAAGAACACTACTACAATTACTATAGTTTTAATTAGTGACAATGTCTCATCTGATAGTTTGTTAACTACTTTTATTTTACTCATCTTTCTAATAGGTTCTTCTTTTTTTACTGTTTTTTTAACTACCTTTGTATTCTTTTTAACAGTAGGTACCTTTTTATTATTCTTTTTAGTTTGTTTTTTCTTTGCCATTTTCTTCACTCCTAGAAAATATTATAACATTTATTATATTTTTGTAAAAGGTTATTTTAAAAAAAGAAAAAAGGAAGTTACCCTCCTATTTAACTAATGCTACTGTAGTAGTTGAAGATGCTATTTGAAGTAATTCTTGTTCTGTTAAGTTTTGACCTATTATATAATATTCTACCCCGTCTTTAGTCCAGCTAACTGATGTATCGCTAAGTGCTCCTAAAATTGTTTCATAGAATACTAAGTCGCCTGTTGCAGAAGTTATTTCAAGCTCATCTGCATAACCTGATGCTTCTTCTACTAATATAAATGGTTTTTCACCAGTAAATGTAAGTATAACTCTATCACTTTCATCAGTTTTTATTACTTCTTGACTTTCAAATGTAGTACCACTTGGCAAGTACATAGGATATATTACATCTTCTATTTCACTTGTAGTTTTTTCACTTTCCGTAATATCTTCTTTTATACTAGAACTTAGTTCAAAATATTCTTTATCAAATTTTTTCTTCCATTCAATACTTGTAATTGTCATAGTAATCCCAGCTGTTTCTTTGTCATCTAATATTTCTACCTTTTCTGGTTCCATTTTCTTATTTAGTGTTACTTTTTGATGTGTTAAATTGCTATTATTTGGATAATTTACTTTAGAAGTTAATACATATTTTTCATTTTCAGCTTCTTCAAAACCACGTTCAGTATCTGATTCTAAATCATTAAGTATAGTTTCTAAGATATATGCTTGTGAACTGTTATTCGGCCAATCACTTTGGAATTTAAAACTTTTATTCATGTTTGGTGATATTACATATACCCCTTCAGAATTTTTTAATATAACTTGTTCATGATTATTGGTAGTATTTAACAAATTAACTTTATAATAGTCACCTTTTTTATATGAAACATCAACATTATAAGTATATTCTTTTTCATTACTTACTATATCCATCGTACCTTTTAAGTTATATGTTTCACTTTCAGTGACTAAAGATTTGAATTCTTTTAATGCATCATCCCCATTTACTCCTTTACATCCTACTGCCATCAAGCATACTCCAATTAAGATTAATAACTTTTTCATAACCCTCCCTTTTTTAGTTTTCAATAAATTATATTTAATATAATATCTTTTATGAATAAAATTCTAAATATTACAAATACTATAAATAGCTACAAATATGTGGAATTTTATCTTTAAAAAGATGGAAAGGATGATATGAAAACATTACAAAAAATTTGTCTAGCACTTGTAATTATTGGTGCGGTTAACTGGGGTTTAATAGGCCTATTAGACTTTAACTTAGTATCCGGACTATTTGGCGTAGATACTATTGTTACTAGAATAGTCTATACTTTAGTAGGTTTAGCTGGTCTTATAAACATAGGACTATTAGTTACTCCTTTTGAACATATAGACAATAAAAAAGACTAAATTTAAAAATTTTAGTCTTTTTAAATTCCTTAAAAATTTAATATTAATGCTATTACTATGAATAAAACTCCTAGAGAATAAGTAAGTCTACTAATAAACTTCTCTCCTCCTCTTTCTTTTCTATTAGCCATAAGCATACTATTTCCACCAGTAATAATTTGACTGGCATCACTTGCTTTATTACTTTGCAGTAATACTATTGCAACTAGTAGTAATGATACAACTATTAATAATGTTTCTAAAAATTGCTCCATAATTTCTCCTTGTTTTTTTATTTTAACATACTTTACATTATAATTCAAATATATTTGATTTTAGATTATTTAAAAGATATAATTTTATTATGAGAGATAATTATAATATAAATGATTTTACTTATAAAAAAATTACAAACATTGATTTTGATTTAGAAGAACTAATCAAAGATGATTATGAACTTAAGAAATTTATTGGCATTGGAGACAATAACACAAAAGTAATATTTTACAAAAATACTCCAATTGGTTTTAAATACGAATCATCTTACATGGGTTTACCTGAACTTCAATGTGCGATTTTTAAAGATTTTAGAGGTATGGGAATTGGTACATTCTTACTAAATGATTTTAAAAACAAAAAATTTAATGAAAACTATAGAGCATTAGCTCTATTAATTGATAGAAATAATGTACATTCTATAGAGTCAGCTAAAAAAGCAGGATTTAAGTTAGATGATACATATGAAGAATTTAATCCGGATAATAGCAATACTCCATATTACGTATTCTATTTAAATAATCCTAATTATGTAAATGAAAAAAAGAGGTAAAACTCTTTTATTTTTTATTTAAACTTTTAATATTCTGAAGTTCAAATCTGTATTTTTGAGTTACTTCAGGATATTTTTCATGATCTACTTCACTTAAAAACATATCAAGTGGTCTTATAAATAACTTAGATTCGCCATATAATGCTCTATATACTACATATAATTCACCACTCTCTGAATCAGTAGCAACATCTTCTACTAAATAATAGTCTTCCTTAAAATGTTTATAAATACCTTTTATTTTTAAATTCATTATCTACCCTTTCCTATATTTTCATCCATACTTTCCATCATTAGTTCTCTATATATTTGTCTTGCATTATATTTTCTTCTAAAGTCTTCTTCAGTCATTATAACTCTTTTTAGTAGTGCCTTATATTCTTCTCCCTCTAAATGCAATCTATATTTATTAAGTATTATTCCTTTAAGTCTTTCTATTTCATCCAAAACCATGCCAATGTTATTATCACTTGCATCATCATCATTTAAAATATAATTCATTTTAATTAAAATTTCGGCTATTTTTTTATCTACTCTTTGTTTTATATAAGCACTTTTTAATTCTTCACCAACAAGAAGTATTTTTTTTGTATTAATTGGGGCATCTGTTTTTTTTGATTTAATTTCTAAAGCATTTATTTCATTTTCTTTAATACTTTTAATAGCGTCACTCTTATTATCTAATATATATTTCATTCTTCTTCACCTAGCAAATCTTTTCTATATTCGCGTGTGATTCTTAGTTGTTCACTTTTTCTATATTCGTCTATATTTTTATGATTTCCACTAAGCAATACTTCTGGAACTTCCATTCCCATAAAAACTCTAGGTTTTGTATAGACTGGATAATCAAGTAAATTAGAGTTAAATGATTCACTTTCCAAACTTCCACTAGTAATTACTCCATCAATTAATCTTACAACAGAATCAGTTATTAACATTGAAGGAATTTCTCCACCAGTTAAAATAAAGTCGCCAATGCTCACCTCAATATCTACAAAACTTCTAATTCTCTCATCAAATCCTTCATAGTGTCCACAAATAATTATTATATGACTTTCTTTTACTAACTCTTTAGCATACCCTTGATTATATGTTTTACCTCTTGGAGTCATAAGAATCACTTTAGAATTATCGTCTTTTACACTCATTAGGGCATTATATACTGGTTCACACATAAGAATCATACCTGACCCACCACCATATGCATAATCATCTACTTGATTATTGTTATATGTTGTATAGTCTCTAATATTTACTATATTAATTTTAACACTGCCTTTTTCTATTGCTCTTTTTATAATAGATTCACTTAAAAAGCCATCAAACATATTTGGAAAAAGTGTTAATATGTCTATTCTCATGTGTACCTCCTTTTTATTATTTTTCTAATTTTAAAATTTTATCTGTTTTTTCCCAACCATTATACAATTTAGATGTATCTCTTTCTTCAGACATTATGACATTAATATTACGCAGAATTTCATTTCTCTTATTATATAATTTTTCACATTCTTTTATTGTTTTTTCATATCTCCATAATTTTAATACTTCATCTGCGACTAAAGCATATTTTTTCATTAAACAAGTTTTTTCCTCAATAGTTAATAAGTCTTTATCTAATATACTTACCATTCCACAATTAGGACATTTAAAGTAAAAACATAAAAATTCATCTCCATACGGGTCTTTATCTCTTCCAGGTATAATATCATCAAGGGTTAAATCTACTGCAAGTCCACATCCTGAAACTTCATAATTATTAAAATACATATACCATTTTTCTTTTTCGTGTGAACAAGTAACTTTAATTGTTTTATTTTCCATAATTTACTTCCTTCTTTTCCATTTATTATAACAAACCATTTAAATTTTTCAATATAATCTTACGCTCTTTTAAATTAATGTTTTCTATAAAGTTATCATTATATGGTATTAATGATGCATTTATAACAAAAAGTTTACGTCCTGAGTTTATTTCAATATTATCTATTTTACCAATAGTCTTATCTTCATAAATGACTTCAAGTCCAATTAAATCAGAGTCTAAATATTCTTTTTCATCTAAATTTAAATCAATTTTTTTAATATATACTCTTTTTCCTTTTAAAGTATTTGCTTCATTTATTGAGTCAATCCCTTCAAATGTTACCATATCATAATTTTTATGACGTCTATAAGTATTGATAGTATATTCTTTTGAATCAATTATTAAAGTGTTTCCTATTTTAAATACTCTATCCTTATATTCAAAATCACTAATAATTCTTACTTCTCCTTTTAAAGCATGCGTATTAACAAGAATACCTACATATACATCCTCTTTCATTATCCCCTCCATAAATATTCAATTATCGAAGCAGTTACTGCGACATTTAAACTTTCGCATTCACTATTTATTTCTAGCCTCATTTGAGTATCACACATATCCAAGATTTCTTTTTTTACGCCTGTTCCTTCATTACCTAAAACTACAGCATAAGAAGTAGGTGTTTCTATATCACTAAAACAATCAGTTGTGTTTAAAGATGTGCCATAAACAGTTATGCCTAAGTCTTTTATCTCTTTAATAATAGGCGTTAAATCACGTTCTATTATATTTATTTTAAAAATCATTCCTTGAGAAGCACGTACTACTTTTTCATTATATATATTTATTGCATCCTTACTAAGTACTATAGTATCAACTCCAAAAGCAACAGAAGACCTTATAATTGTTCCTAAATTACCTGGATCTTGTACTCCATCTAATATAATTATTTTGTTTCCAAGTTCTCTTTTATTTTCTTTAACTTTGCATACAGCCATTACATATTGTGGAGTGTTAAGTGTGCTTATATGTTTTAACACTTTTTCACTAACAAATGTTTTGGGTAAATCCGCATTAAAATCTTCACCATTTAATATAATTAACCCACTCGCATATCCACTTTTAACAGCTTCTTCTACTAAATGTTCACCTTCTACAATAAACTCATTATATTCTTTAATATATTTCATTTCTCTTAATTTTTTATAATACTTTACTTTTTCATTTTCAGTTGACTCTATAAACATACATTAATCCTCCTTTAATACTTTCTTATTCTTTCTATAATCTGGCTTATATTTACTTACATAATACCAAAAAGCACGTGAATGATTGAACTCTAACAAATGGCATAATTCATGAATAATAACATAATCAATTTCATCAATTCCATATTTTATTAATTCTAGATTAAGCATTACTGTATTATCTACTTTCCTACAGTAACCCCATTTTGCCTTCATTTTTCTTATTTTTAAATTAGGATATGGAATACGTTCTTCAAATTTATTATAATTTACTTTTAATCTTTCACTAAATATTTCTCTAGCATATTCTTTATAAAACTTATCAAAAGATGCAGTGTCTTTACAATATACTTTATTTTCATCTATATAAGGCTTTTTAAAAGAATCACAAAGTATAATATCATATTTATTACCAAGAAGATAAAATGAATTTAATTTTTCATTTTTTTTGGCTCTTGTACTAATCATCTTCTTAATACTAGGTATATTATCATTTATAAAACTTTCTATTTTGTACGTTGGCATTAAAAAATTTGTAGTTACATTTATCTCGAGCGATTCATTAACTCTTAAATAGGTGTTTTTGTTGTTTTTTCTAATTATATTTACTTTATAATTTTTATTATCAATAGTTACTTCCATAAAAAACCTCTAAATATATTATATATTAATTAAAGATCAATTACAATTACACAAGAAAAAACTCACATAAGTGAGTTTACTCTAATATTTCAGTTTCTTCATCTAGCACTGCA
>CAYXHQ010000023.1:0-12943 GCA_964465245.1 uncultured Muribaculaceae bacterium
TCCTAATCTTCCTTTAGGTAACATACCTTTAATAGCTCTTTCAACCATTTCAACAGGATATTTTTCTTTCATAACTCTAGCTGTTCTTTCTCTTAGTCCTCCTGGAAATCCACTATGATTGTAATACATTTTCTTATCTAATTTATTTCCAGTTAAATTAATTTTACCAGCATTGATAATAATTATATTATCCCCACAGTCAACATGTGGTGTGAATGTTGGTTTGTGCTTTCCACGTAGTATATGAGCAGACAAAGCAGCAACTTTACCTAAGTTTTTACCTTCTGCGTCAATGATATACCACTTATGTT
The DNA here is from genome assembly GCA_964465245.1 of uncultured Muribaculaceae bacterium. GTDB lineage: Bacteria > Bacillota_I > Bacilli_A > RF39 > UBA660 > CAYXHQ01. The sequence continues at coordinate 312 of CAYXHQ010000023.1, forward strand.
CAGCATCTTCTTTTCTTAACATAAATGTCTTCATTTTATAAATCTCCTTCTTTAAAGTGCCTCATATTTCTTTCCCACGGAAACAATCCCCACTTCAAATGTACCATGGATGATTATACTAAAGTTTATGCCTAATGTCAATTTTTATTTGAATTTTTCTTGAGAAAATAAATATAATTTATATATAGTCCATTGACAAAGACCTCATAAAATTATAAAATTGTTTTATGATAGAAAGGTGTGAATAAAAAATGAAGAACAAAAAACCTGTCGCTATATTGTTAATAGCATTAATATTTGTTAGTTTATCTTGTGGAGTTGTGGGATTAATACAAAAAACCAAAGGAGAAACAAAAGCGCCTGAAGAAAAGCAATATAATGTTTTATATAAATATTACTTAGATGATGTTGAAGTAACTGAAATGCCAAGAAATGTAGTATCTCTTTCATCTTCAATGGCATCAAGTACTATAAATGATGTTGAAAAGAAATATGCATTTAATACGGCCTCTTGTACTAATAAAGTAACATATAAGTGGGATGAAGCAAAATGGGAATTTATTCCTAGCAATACAGCTGACTCGACTTGTAAATTATACTTCGTATCAACTTATAATGAATTAACTGTTGAAGCTACTAATGCTACTGTTACTCCACTTGAAGATAATAAAATTAAAAGAGGAGAAAACGCAGTAATAATAATAAAACCAACTGAAGGTTATGTATACGATAAAACAACTTGTACTAATAATGAAGTAGTTGAATGGAACGAAGAAAAAACAGAATTAACTGTTAAAAGTATTTATAAAACTACTAGTTGTAAGTCTGAATTTAAAATAAGCAAATACAATGTAGAGATAATAGTAAATAACGGAACTGGATCAACTAAATTAATTGATAAAGATTATGGAAGTAAAATTGAAGCTAATGTTGCGGCATCTACTGGTTATAACAATCCAACAATTAGTTGTACAAATAATCAAGTAGGAACATGGACAAATGGAGTGTTTACAATAGATAAGTTAACTAAAGAAACTGCATGTACAATAAGTTTTGTAGCAATACCTACAACTACTAATTATACAGTTACAATGAATGTAGGAAATCATGGAAGACTTGCGACTGGTTCAACTGTTCAAACTGTTGCTTCTGGTGCATCTGCATCATTCTCATTTGCATCAGACGAAGGATGGCTGCTTGATGATCCAACATGTACAGGTGGTACAGCTGAGAGAAACGGTAATATAATTACAATTAAAGATGTTAAAAGTAATGTAGAATGTACTGCAAACTACAAAGCAAATAATCAATAAAGGCTCATTTGAGTCTTTTTTTTATTAATAAAAAATGCTAATATTAAGAAGTGATTTATATGTGGAAAATAGGAAATGTCGAAATTAAGAATAGAATAGTTTTTGCACCAATGGCCGGAATATCTAACAAAAGTTATAGGCGCATTATTAAATTAATGGGTGCTGGACTTATATATTCTGAGATGATTAGTAATATGGGAATAGTTTATAATAACAAAAAAACTATTGATTTATTATCTATTGATGAAACTGAAAGACCTGTATCTATTCAAATATTTGGAAGTGATACTTCTTCTTTTGTAAGTGCCGCTAAATATATTGAAGAACATATACATCCAGATATTATAGATATAAATATGGGCTGTCCTGTTCCAAAAGTCGCAGTACGTTCTGGATCTGGTTCTGCCCTACTAAAAGACCCCGACAAAATATATAAAATAGTTAAAAGTGTTGTTGATAATACGAACACTCCAATTACTGTAAAAATAAGAAGTGGGTGGGATGATAACACTATCAATGCAGTAGACGTGGCTAAAAAAATAGAAAATGCAGGTGCATCAGCTATATGCATTCATCCTAGAACAAGAGCACAAGGATACTCAGGACACTCTGATTGGAGCATTATAAAGCAAGTTAAAGAAAGTGTTAGTATTCCTGTCATCGGTAATGGAGATATAAAAACTATATATGACGCTAAAAAAATGCTAGATGAAACAGGATGTGACGCAGTAATGATAGGAAGATCTTCTTTGGGTAATCCATGGCTTATAAAAGAATGCGTAGAATTTATTGAAAACAATAATATAATAGATCCTCCATCATATGAAGAAAGATTAGATATGGTGTTAACTCACTTCAATATACTAAAAAGTGATACATCTAAGTCTCATGCACTACTAGAAATTAGAAGCCATGCCCTATGGTATATAAAGTCACTCCCTAATAATAAAGAATACAAAAATAAACTTAATCAAATTAAAAGTGAAAAAGAATTAATAGAAATAATTAATCAATACAAAAAGGAGATTTGCTAGTCTCCTTTATTTTGATTTTCTAAATACTCCCTGTTAGCAAGATCTAATGCTTCTTCTGTATAATAAACTCTTCCATCCATACCTTTATAATGATGCATTTCATTATCTTTTTTGATATTATAACTATCTTCAAAAACTTTTTTAGCATTTAATAATGGACTTTTTATATTATTAGAGTAATTATTGCTAAATATTTTATTTTCATTAGAATTTAAATTTTTATTAAAATTATTCCCCGAATATCGGTTACTACTCAAGTTTTTTAAATTAGGTATTCTATTCATAATTAAAAACTCAATAATTCTATAACTTTTTCTCTGTCTGCAGCAATTAAGAATAATCCTAATTTTGGACCACGAGATGCACCAAGTAATAAGTTATATAAATCTTCAAAATATTTCTTTTGTACTTTTTTAAGTTCACCTTCATCAGTTACTTTTGCCTTTACAACATCATACAAAATCGTTTGAAGTTCATCAGATGAATTAAAGTTGTTTTCTTTTAATATACTAATTGTCTTAACAATACTATCTTTCTCATCATCATTTAGTTTGTCAAAGTATTCTTGATTCTTTTCTTCAAGTAATTTAACTCTATATTTTTCTCCATAAGTTTCAATCCAGTATTTAGCACGTTCATATCTTTCATCAAAATAATTACTATTAGTGTCTATTCCTTCCCTAGAAAGTAAGTGTTCTAATAATGATTTATCATAGTTTACCATAGGCAAGAATGTTGCTAGGTAACTGAAATTTGGATAGTTCATGTAATTTTCATTAACGTGAGTATTTTCTAAAGCTGCTTTATTCTTTTCATCAATAGTACCTTCAATAAACATTTTTACCCATCTATCAAATTCTTGATAATATCTAATAACATCATTGTCAAATGCTATGTCAAATGCTTGAGAACTTTTAGTTTTAGCATAGAACCACATTATTATATGTTTATCATATACTTTTAAAAGGTCAGTTAGAGTTATTACATTTCCTTTTGATGAAGACATTTTCATTTCTCCGCCTTTTATACCAATAAAGTCATACATTGCATATACTGGTGGCTCATAATCAAAGATTTCTTTTGCTATTCTAGATGATACTTGAAAACTTCCACCTTCAGTTGAATGATCTCTTCCACCACATTCAAAGTCAACATGCTCATATTTCCATCTCATTGGCCAGTCAACTTTCCATACAAGTTTTAAATTAACATAATCATTTATATTAACAGTTTCATTTTGCCCACATTCGCATGTGTAAGTTATATCTCCAGTTTCTTCATTATAATCAGTAATAGTAGTTAAATCTTTATTACAAAGACTACAATATATACTAATAGGATAATAATTATTTCTATCTTCCTCACTAAATTCTTGAGTTTTAAAAGATGAAATAATATCAAAAATTTCTTTTCTTTTACTCATACATAGTTTTATATCATCTATATATTTTTTAGCTCTATAGTTTTCACCTTGATGTAAATATTCAATGTTATTAACTCCCATGCATTCTAGTTCATTTCTAAAAATACCTTCAAAAGTTGAAGCATAACTTTCCCCCTCATTTAAGGGCGACGGAATATCAACATAAGGAGTACCTATATATTTATTAAAACTCTGATCAATGTTCCCGGGAGTTTTTCTAAATCTATCAAATTCATCCCATGATAAAATATATCTTACTTTTTTACCTAACTTCTCAAGTTCTGATGCAACTAAATAAGGAGTTGCAATTTCTCTAAAGTTACCTATATGAATAAATCCAGATGGACTAATTCCACTTGCCACAGTATAAACTTTTTGATTTGGTCTTTCTTCTATTATTTTTAGTGCTATTTCTTTTGCCCAATACATAAATATTACCTCTTTCCAATTACAATAAATTCTAACATATAATTCCTTGCAATTCAATATTTTGATTGGTAAAATTAAAAGAGGAGGGTTTTGCAATGACAGATGAAAGATATGAAAGCGCAATGAGATTTTACTTATTGGCAACTAAATTAAAATATAAGATTAGAAGCGGATGGGATAATCAACACTGGAATGTAAATGCTGAAAGACTAGAAAGTGTTGCAGAACATATATACGGAACATGCATTCTTGCACTTAGTTTAGATTCTGAGTTTAGTTTAGATATAAACTTAAATAAAGTTTTAAAAATGTTAATTATTCATGAAGTTGGAGAAATATTAATTGGCGATATTACTCCTTTTGATAATGTGACTCCTGAAGAAAAAAAGAAAATAGAACATAAAGCAATGAATAAAATAATGGAGGGCTTAATTAAAAAGGATGAATTATTATCTTTATTATTTGAGTTTGATGAAGGAGTTACAAAAGAAGCAAAGTTTGCTTTCTACTGTGATAAACTAGAAGCAGATATTCAAGCTAAAGTATATCAAGATATGGGATTTATGCATACACTTGATGATCAAGAAAATAATGTTGTATTTAAAAGTGATAAAGTTAAAAAAATGGTTGAAGATGGTGCTTCTACTGCCTTTGATATATGGTACTTGTGGGATAAAGACAAATATGAGGAAAGTGAAGTATTTGCAAGAACACTTAAACATGTAAAAGATAATAACACAAATATTTAAATTACGGTAAAATACTATATTAAATAAAGGAGAGTTTAAATGTATGCAACTTACAAATTAAAAAGTGGAAAAACTTTAATAGCCGATTTATGGGATTTACTTGAAAAAGAATATAACGGTTTAAACTATTCGTACCCTAATATACTTGGAGTTAAAGAGTTACTTGATAATAAAGAATACTTGAAGGAAAAATTCGTTGATATTTTAAAAGATGAGGAAAGAAAATCTTTTTTCTTTGAATATGAAGGCGAAAAAATTTTTATTAATTCATTTGAAAAAATTTCTTTAGAAGAAATGATAGAAAAAATTAATAATAAAGAATTTGTTTCATATGATGATGTTATACTTACATTAATGGAAAACAGTGATTCATTCGCAGTAATTATACCACTAGAAATGCCAGATTTTACTGTTCTAGGGTTTTCCAGTACACATAGTAATAATAAAAAGGTTGATTCTTTATGTATTCCAGATAATAGTATTTATAATAGAAGCATGTGGGATGATATAATAGAGTTTGTGCCAGTAGATGAATATGAAAAGTATATTTTAGGAAACAAAGTATATGATACATCCGATTTATATGGAATGATTTGTGATGGAAAAATTAAAATATTAGATAAAGAAAGCGCTATAAAAAATTATAAATCTTCTTTAGAAGTAAATGAAAATGATAAAAAATTTGTTAGAAGTTTAAAAATAAAATAAACTTCTTTTTATTTACTTATCTTAATTAAGAAAATTTTGTGAAAATGTTGTATTAATACCAATAGAATTGTATAATTATTATTGAGGAGGTAGAAATAATGAAGAAAAACGGATTATTTAAAATATTAATAATCACTATTTTAGCAATTGTTCTTCTAACATGGTTTATTCCAGGAGGATATTATAGTTCTGAATTCATTGATAATGGAATCAATAGATTAGGTTTCTTTGATTTTTGGCAATATCTAATATTACCATTCTTCCAATCAATGTTTGTTCAAGTACTTATATTCATTCTTTCAGTTGGTGCTCTTTACGGAGTTGTATCAAAAACTGGAGCATATAGAACTGTTTTAGAAAAACTTGCTAAAAAATTAAAAAAGAAAGGAAACTTATTTTTAATACTAACTGCTTTTGTCTTTGCAGGGTTATCATCATTTGGTGGATATGGACTATTAATGTTTATATTTATACCAGCTGTTATTTCATTAATACTATTAATGGGATATGATAAACTTACAGCACTTCTTGTAACTTTTGGTGCAATGCTAGTAGGTGTAATTGGTGCTACTTATGCTAATCCATATTTAAGCACAGTTATTTCAACACTTGCTACTACTTATAACGCACAAATTCTATTCAAAGTTGGCGTGTTCGTTGTATCATTTGCAGTTTTAGCATTCTTTATGTTAAAACAAGCAAAGAAATCATTAAAAGTTAATGCTAAAAAAGATGAAAAAGAAGAAGATATTTTCTTAGGTGAAGATAAAACATCTAGAAAAAAAGCATGGCCTTTATATGTTATATTTGGACTATTATTTGTATTAATGGTGTTAGGTTGTACTGGATGGAGTTCAGTATTCGGAATTACTGCATTTACTGATTTACATACATCTATTACTACATTTGCAATTAAAGATTATACAATATTCAAATATATTTTAGGTTCAATTGCTGAGCTTGGAACATGGTCATACTTTGAAATGTCTATTCTATGCACATTATCAGCATTAGTTATAGGAAAAATCTACAAGAATAAATTTAATGAAACATTAGAGGAAATGGTTGAAGGTCTTAAAAAACTTGTTAAACCAGCACTTCTTGTAACATTTGCATATGGAATATTAATCATTATGGCAAATACTGGAATATTTACTACACTTATGTCTTATGTAATTGAAGGTACAGAAAAATACAATGCATTCTTAACATCAATTATTATAATGGTAGGTTCAGTGTTGCATGTAGACTTAATATATGTAGGAAATTTCTTCTTACCATATTTAGCTGGGTCTTATACATCTGTTGCAAATATAGCTTCATTAAATATACTAAGCCAAGGAATATATGGTGTAACAATGTTTGTTGCTCCAACAAGTTTATTCTTAATATTAGGATTAACATACTTAGATATTCCTTACAAAAAATGGCTTAAATTTATTTGGAAATTAGCTGTTGCATTATTAATAGTAGTAGTACTTGCGCTAATCGCAGTAGCATTATTTGTAAAATAAATAATTATTAAATATGAAATCAAACTTCGGTTTGATTTTTTTGTTTAAAATTAAGCAAAAGTGTGCAATATAATCATAGAATAATATAGGAGAAACATGATAAAATTTAATGAAAATTTAAGAAAAGCATTAAAAAAAAGTGAAAAAGAAATGCATGATTTAGGTCATCCTTTTATTGGATGCGAGCATTTTATTTTAGGTGTTTTAAAATTTGAGAATAACGGAAAAAATATACTAAATAGTTTTGGTGTTACCTATGAAAATTATAAAAATGATTTAATTAAAAAAGTAGGAAAATCTGCGAGTACAAACAAGTATATTTTCTATAATTCAATTCTCAAAAGAATAATAGATGTTTCTATTGATAACATGAATGAGCTTTCATCTAACGAATTACTAATCGAACATATTCTTATTTCTATAATCGATAGTAACTCTAATATTGCGCTTTCGATATTAAAAGATTCTATGATAGATATAGATTCACTATATAAAGAATTAATTAAATCAATTACTAAAAACAAAGAATTATTAATGTATACACTTGGAACTTGTTTTAATGAACTTGCTAAAGAAAATAAGCTTGATAAAGTAATTGGAAGAGATAAAGAAATAAATAAAATAATGGAAGTGCTTGCAAGAAAAAATAAAAATAATCCTTTGCTTATTGGAGAGGCCGGTGTTGGGAAAACTGCTTTAGTTGAAGGACTTGCCACAAGAATAGAGTCCGGGTATGCTCCTGAATTTCTAAAAAACTCAAAAATAATATCTATAAGCCTAGCATCTATTATAAGTGGTACAAAATATAGAGGAGAATTTGAAGAAAAGCTTAGCAAAATTATAAAAGAAGCAGAAGATAACAAAGAAATAATTTTATTTGTTGATGAAATACACACAATTATGGGAGCTGGAGGAGCCGAGGGTGCAATTGATGCTTGTAATATATTAAAGCCAGCTCTTGCTAGAAACAACATAAGATTAATTGGCGCTACTACTACACAAGAATATAAAAAGTTTATTGCAAGAGATAAAGCATTTGATAGAAGACTACAAAAAATATATGTAGAAGAGCCTTCTATTAAAGAAACAACAGATATTTTAAAAAAAGTGAAAAAAGATTATGAAAACTTTCACAATGTTAAAATAGACAACAAAATGATTAATTCAATAGTAGAATTATCTAACAAATATATTTTTGATAGACATGAACCAGATAAAAGTTTAGATATATTAGATGAAGTATGCGCGAAAGCAAACATAATAAAAAGTGAAAAAATAAATAAAGAGTTTCATGATAAAATAGTTACTATAGCACGCGAAAAAGAAAAAGCAATTAAAGAAGAAAATTATGTTCTTGCAAGCAAACTTAAAGCACAAGAAGAAGTTTTAAAAAAATCTACTAAAAATAATAAACATAAAAACATAACTTTAAGTATGATAGTAGAGACAATAGAATCAAAATGTAATTCTAAAATAAATGAGAATATAAATATTAAAAATAAACTTAATAAAAGAGTTTTTGGGCAAGAAGATGCTATTAATAAATTAAATGATATATTTGGAATTTATGATGATAAAAATGCTAATAAAACATTATCTATTCTTTTGTATGGAAGTGCTCATACAGGAAAACACACATGTGCTTTTGAGCTTGCTAAAATTAGAAACATGAACTTTGTAGAACTAAATATGGAAGAATTTTCTACTGAATTATCGGTTAATAAAATCTCTGGTTCACCACAAGGATATATTGGATATAATGATAATAATACTACGTTTGAAGAAATTAAAATAAAGCCAAATTCTCTTATTTATATTAGTAATATAGATTCTGCTCATAAAACTGTTTCAAATTTAATATTTAATATAATTAAAACAAAAAAATTAAAATTATCAAATGGAGATGTTATCAATTTTAGTAACTGCATATTTGTTTTTTCAAAAGATACTAAAAACAATACTAGTCTTGGATTTATAAATAGTTCAAGTAATCCTTTTACAGAAGAAATTAACAATATCGAATACAAAATTTATTTCAAAAATTTAGATGCATCAGTTATTAAAAAAATAATTAATACTACTTTTAAAAAACTAATTAAAAATTATGAAAAAGATTTTAATATAACTAATGATCAAATAGAATATATAATAAATAATTCTAAATATGAAAAATATAATGCTAAAAACATTGAAAGCTTAGTAAGAGAAATAATCACAAAAAATAAAGTAAAATCTTAAGTATTTATTATTTACATAAAAAATGGTAAAATATATTCATATTGAAAGGGAGTATGATATATGAAAATTTATAACTCATTAACAAATAAAATAGAAGATTTTAAACCAATTAAAGATGGTAAGATAAATATGTATGTGTGTGGTCCAACTGTTAATAAAAGAACGCATTTAGGACATTTATATCCAGCAATATTTTTTGATACGGTATATAGATATTTTAAATACTGTGGGTATGATATAAAATATGCTTCTAACTTTACAGATGTGGATGACAAAATAATAGCATCAGCCATAGAACTTAATAAAACAGAAAAAGAAATTGCTGAACATTATGCTAATTTGTATTTACAAGATTTAAAAAATGTTAATTGCTTGCCAGTGGATTATAGACCTAGAGTAACTGAATATATTGAAGATATTATTGAATTTATAGGTATTCTACTTGATAAAGGCTTTGCATATAAAAATGGACCAGATATTTATTTAAATGTTAAAAAAATAAATAATTATGGAATGCTTTCTAATCAAAAAATAGATGATTTAGAGTATGGAAGCAGAATAGACATTGATTCTAATAAGGAAAATCCATATGACTTTGTACTTTGGAAGTCAACCGATAAAGGTATTAAGTGGGATGCTCCATTTGGCACTGGAAGACCTGGATGGCATACTGAATGTGTAGTAATGATTAATAAAATATTTGGTGGCAAAATTGATATTCATGGTGGTGGAGTGGATCTAAAGTTTCCTCATCATGAAAATGAAATTGCACAGTCAGTCGCAGCATGGGATAACTCATTAGCTACCTATTGGATGCATAATGGGCATTTAATGCTTGATGGAATTAAAATGAGTAAGTCTCTTGGTAATGTGATTGTTCTTGATGATTTGCTTACTAAATATAATGCTAATGTAATAAGACTTGCAATTCTTAAAAACAGATATAGACTTCCTTTATCACTTACAGACGCTTTATTTGATGAAGCATCAACTATCGATGAAAAAATTACTAATATATTGAAAAATTTAAATTTATATATTCAAATTAATAGTTTAAATACAGTAAAAAATACTGATAATAAAATAAAAGAATATATGGATGATGACTTTAATACATCTAATCTTATTACTTATATGTTAGATATTATAAAAGAATTAAATAATGCAGTTAGAAATAAATTAGATGATGCTATTATTAACAATTATCAAATATTAGTTGATATAACTGAAATTTTAGGATTAACTTATAACTTACCAGTATTAACAGAAAGTGATTTAGATTTATATAATAAATGGTTAGAATATAGAAATAACAAAGACTTTGAAAACGCAGATAAACTTAGAAATCAATTACTTGAAAAAGGAATTATATAGGTGAATTATGGATTATTTAATTATTCTTATATGTATATTTATATTACCAGTATCTGCTCAAATTTATATTAACTATAATTACAAAAAATATTCTAAAACCGATAACCGCAATCAAACAGGATTTGACACAGCAAGAAAAATACTTGATTCAAATGGTTTAGATGATATATACATAGTTGAAACTTCTGGATTCTTATCAGATCATTATGATCCTAAAATAAATGTTGTTAGATTATCACAAAACATATTTAATGACTCTTCCGTTTCTTCTATGGCTGTATCTGCTCATGAATGTGGACATGCACTTCAAAACAAAGACGGGTACTTCTTTCTAAAAATTAGATCTTTCTTAGTTCCAATAGTAAATATTTCTGCAAAATTTGCTTATATCTTACTTATATTAAGTTTTGTACTAGAATATTATAATTTATTTACTTTAGCTATAATTCTTTTATCTCTAGGAGTACTGTTTCAATTAATTACCCTACCAGTTGAATTTAATGCATCTAAAAGAGCAAAAGAAGAATTATTAAAACTAGGACTTGCAAATGATAGTGATATTGTAGGAGTTAACAAAGTATTAAATGCTGCAGCACTTACTTACGTCGCAGGATTACTTGCAAGTTTAGCACAAATGCTAAGACTTATACTTATATTTAATAGAAGAGATTAATCTTTTCTATTTTTTTTCATAAAAAAAGAAGCTTATATAAGCTCCATAAATCTTGCTCTTTTAACTTCTCTTGCTATATGTCTTTGATGTAATGCACATGCACCTGTCATTCTTCTAGGTAATATTTTACCTCTGTCGTTTATATATTTATTCATTACAATTACATCTTTATAGTCAACTGATTTTCCAGCACACATTTGACATATTTTCTTTTTTCTTTGATAAAACTCTCCCATATTTTCTCCCTTCTAATTAAAATGGTAAATCATCATCAGTAATAGTTACTTCATTACCAAAATCTTTGTATGGATCTCCATCTGGTATTTCTAAAGTCCCAGTTTGAACATCCATTGGTGGTTCAGGAATAGAATCCATAAAACTAGAGTTATTTGAATAACTTCCTTGGTTATTATCTTTCTTGCTTCCTAAAAATTCCACGTGGTCAGCAACTATATCAGTTACATATCTTTTGGTGCCATCTTGTGCATCGTAAGTTCTATTTTGAATTCTTCCTTCAACACCTACTTGGCTTCCTTTAAAACAATATTTAGATACATTAGCCGCAGGTTTTCCAAATATTGAAACATTGAAAAAATCTGCATCATAATTTCCTTCTTTATTTTTAAAGTTTCTATTTACTGCGATAGAAAATGACGCTACTGCCATTCCACTTCCTGTTGTTCTAAGTTCAGGATCTCTAGTTAATCTTCCTGTTAATATTACTTTATTCATTTTTTTACTCCTCTTCTTTTATGATTAAATGTCTTAAAACTTTTTCATCAATTCTCATTCTTCTGTCTAACTCTGCGATTGTATCAGCATTGCATTCAGAATTTAAGATGAAGTAAAATCCTCTAACTTCTTTTTTAATTGGATGAGCAAATTTCTTTGATCCCCAATCTTTTAAAGTTACAGAACTAGATTTCATATCTTTTAGAAAAGATTCATATATTTTTGCAGTTTCTTTAACTTCTTTTTCTTCTAAGTTAGATTTTACTATAAACATGATTTCATATTTATTCATTATCTACACCTCCTTTTGGTCTATCGGCTTCTAAAACGAAGCAAGGAACCTTTTAAGTTCACACGTATTATAACAAAGAAAAAGTATAATGTAAAGTCATTATACTACTGAAACTTTAACTTATCCCTTTATTTTTTTCTTTAATTCTTCATA
>CAYXHQ010000024.1:0-12415 GCA_964465245.1 uncultured Muribaculaceae bacterium
TTGGATTTGTAGCATCTTTAATAGTTTCATATTTTACATTAAGATGGTTTATGAATGCAGTCAAAAAAGGAAATTTTATATACTTTAGTATTTACTGTTTAATTTTAGGAATACTAGTTCTAATATTTTTATAAAAAAAATCAGAAATTAATTTCTGGTTTTTTAAAAATCCAATAATTCAATGTTTTCATCAGGTATTTCTAACACTTCTGGTTTAACTGAAGATGAATCTTCATGTTCTTTTATTACTTCACTTGTTATTATTTCTCTTGGTTTTTTATATGTTTTTTCTTCAGTATTTGAATTTTTCTTTCTATTCCAAAGCATTTCTATTTCTTCGCGAATAACTTCTGGATCAACATATAAATATTGTTTTTGTTTAGAAATAGAATCTAATCTATTTTGATATTCTAGTAATAATATTTTATCATTTAGTAGTTCTAAAGAATTCAAATTATTTTCATCACTAGTGTTATCACTTTCTATCTCTTTTGTTATTTCTTTTAATTCACATGTTTTTTTAGTAAGTTCACATTTATATTTATTAATGTCTTTAATATATTTATTTTCTTCTTCCTTAGATGTTTCAATAGCGTCTTTTATAGAAGAAATTAATGATTCAATATCTTTCATTTCTTTGTCAGAAACTATTTTTAAATTTGTGTTAAATAGTCTTTCTTGTTTTTCATTTAATTTTTCTTTTAATAAAATTCTATTCTTTTTAATTACTTCATACATATGAGTGATTTCTTTTATTAAACTTTCAAGTGATGAAATATCACTTTCTAATACTTTTTTCTTTTCTTTTAACTTACTTAATTTTTTATCTTTATATTCTATTTCAAATTCAATTATTTTTTCTTTTTCAGAATCTATATAACTATATGTTTTAATTTTTTCATTTAAATCTTCTGTAAGTTTTACATATTTGTCCATTTCTTTAAATATGTTAGAGTCTTCAATTTCAGCTTGTGTTTTAGAAAGTTCGTTTTTAGCACCAATTACTAAATAATCTAACTTTTCTCTTATATAATCAAAATCTTTATTAGATTTATATGCATCGAGAATATATGCGCCATAAAGTTCAGCATTTGTTTCCCATTCTTTCAAACATTCTTCTATTAGTTTTTCTTCATTCTCTAAAATCTTTAATTCTTCTTTATCTCTTACTTTATCTAAACCTTTGTAATAATTATCTGATTCTATTCTCGTTTTTATAAAATCTCTAGTTTCTTTTAGCCTTAAAAGTTCAGCACTTTGTATTTCTATTTCTTCTTCAAGAAAAGTTTTTCTGCATAGAGTGTCATATACATTACCTAATTTTTCTTCAACTGTTGATGCTTCTGTATTTTTACTTTCTCCTTCTAAAAATGCAATTCTTTGTTCTCTATTTATTTCTACTAATTCTGTGCTTATATTCTTTTTTTCTCTAAGAAGTGAATTATATTTTGTTTCACCACTTTCTATAACTCTACTAAATGTATCTAATTCTTCTTTATAAGAATTAAGTGTACTTTCTAAAGCACTTATTTCAGTTTCTCTTTGTAATAATTTTTGTTCGTCTTTACTTCTAGCTTCTTCATCATAATATCTTTTTTCATTTACTTCATTCTTAAAATTAGAAATATCTTTTCCTATTCTTTTTAATTTTTCTTCTAATTTGTTTTTTTGATAATTAGCTATTTCTGCGTCTAATTCAGTTCCATTTTTCTTAACTAATATATTTACTAGATCCTCTAAAGCCTTAAAGTCCATAATTGACCTCCCTTTTACTTACCAATCAAATTCTATTTTTTTCTTTTCTTTTTTAGGTTCTTCTACTTCTTTATCTTCTTTAATTGGTTCTTCTTTATTCTCTTCTTCTTTTTTTATTTCTATTTCTTTTACTTCTTCTTTAATTAATGAAGGTTCTACTGAGTCATCAATCTTATTCCATTCTTTAATTATTTCATTTTTTACTTCATTAACATTTACATATATTACTTCTTTTTTATTTTTAAGTTCTTCTAAAGTTGTTTTAATAACTGCATCTTTATTTTCATCTAATACTTTAGCAGTATAGTCAGCATATGATTCATTTTGCATTTTTATCTTAATGTTATCAATTAAATCTCTACATTTATTAATAGATTCTTCTAACATCTCTTTTTTAGATAAATATTCTTCTCTGTTTCCTCTTAAACTTTCTAACAAACTTTCAAATTTCTTTAAAGTAACACCTGCGTTATTATATTTCTTTTTAATCTCTATTGTGGCTTTTTCTAGTCTTGCCCAAACATCTGAAGTAATTTCTTTATCCATTGTTTCATTTTTAACATTTTCAAGTCTTTCTAAATTACTTAAAGTATTACTCATATATACTTTTATTGAAGATATTGTACTTATATCTTTAGTTTCTATGTTTCTAAGTCTTTCAAGTTCTGTGTTTACATATTTAAGTTCTGTATCATACTCTATTATTTTGTTATTTAGATAATTAAGTGTATCTTCATCCATTTGTTTAGAATGAGTATCTTTATAGTCACCTGATTCAAGTAATTCTTCAATACTTTCTTTTTTCTCTTCTAATGTTTTTATTGAATCATACACATAAGCCATCAACGAACTGTCAGAGGCTGACTCTTTATCTTTAAGTGCTAACTCAACAAGTTTATCTAAATCTTCTTTAATAGTATTAAACTTTTTATTTTCTCTATACGCGCTTAATATATTTTTACCTAAAACTTCGGCATTAATTTTCCATTTTTCTTCTCTTTTTTTAAGATTATTTAAAACTTTTTCTATGTCTTCTTTTACTTCTTTATTTTCATCACTTTCAAGTTCACGCTCAAATTCAAATATATAACTTCTAGTTTTTTCTAGTTCTTCTTCTCCATAATTTTTTTCAACATCAAAACCGGCTTTTTTCACTAAAAGCTCTACTAAACTCTTTATAGTTTGATATCCTGTATCCATAACCGCACCTCTTATTTATCTTTCTATTCTACTACTTAAATTTTAACATAATATTGATTTTTACACAACTGTCAAATTTTGCTTATTTTTTTGTAAAGAAAAGTGTCTATTTTACAAAAATAGAAGTAAGTGATTTTATTCCTACTTCTATAAATTACTATCTTTCAAATCCTCTATTTATTAACGTTAACTCCATGTCATTAGTCTTTTTAATTATTTGATTAATAAAAGCGATAAAAATTAAATGTCCCTTGGTAATTATATTCTTTAAATTAAATGTGAAATTGCGAGCTCTTAAATTTAAACTAATACTAAGTATCATTTTATTTAATATTGGAATAAATGATAAACTCATAGTTATTATTAAATATATAACCTCTTTATCTTTTACAAAAAAGAATATATGTTCTATAGATTTAATAAGTCTTTCGTTAGTTATAACATATTTGTTAATATATGTAGACAAAATTACTATTAAAAGTTTAATGAATAACAGTATTCCACTATAAACACTCATAAAAATAATGTTGCATATAAGTACAATTAGCAAAAACACTAAATTGCTTTTAAGTAATTTTAATAGTTCTTTAAGTTTTATTTTGTAATAAACTATTAAAATAATTTGAAATAAAGTAAAACATATTAAATAATATATATTATTTACAATAAATATCAAAACAGTACTAACTATAAATAATAATAAATAAATAGTGTAAATCATAATCTATTCCTTAAAGAAGATAGTATTTCTTCATCATTATAATCTATTTTTATATTTTTACTTTCTAGTATTTTTATGATGTTTAAGGATAATGGAATACTAAATCCCAAGTTTTCTAACTGTTCTATATTTTTTATTAAATCTTTTTTATTAATAACAAAATTCTTTTCTCGTGTTAGTACTATTATATTATCTGCGTATACTAATTCTTCCATAAGATTCGTGGTAAATATTACAGTTTTGCCTTCATTTTTAAGTCTTTTTATAATTTTATAGATATCCTTTTTAGATTTATCATCTAGCATCGCAGTGACTTCATCTAATACTATATAATCACTATTAATAGCCAAACTATTAGCAATAGCTATTTTTTGTTTTTGGCCATAACTCATATTATAAGGATTAGCATCAATATAATTTTCCATTCCAACTTCACTTAAATATGACAAAATCAGATCTCTATCATATTCTTTTTTCATATTTTTAAGAGTAAAAGCAAATTCGTCATATACTTTACTAAATATAATAAAATTATCAGGATTTTGAGAAACTATACTTATTTTATTTCTTATATAATATGATTTAGTACGTTTATTTATCAACATATCATCTATTAATAATTTTCCACTTTTTAGCAAAAACAAGCCCGACAAAATATTAGCAAGAGTGGTTTTTCCTATTCCATTACATCCAATAATCGCAGTTATTTTCCCTTTTTCTATTTCTAAATTTAAGTTTTCAAATATTACAGCATCATCATATTTATATTTCCCGTCAATTATTTTAATCATTTTTTAACTTCTTTATATTTATATTTTGTAATAGAAAATACATGGTAATAACTTGTACTGGAATCATTATTAATTCTTTAATTAAACGTGTTGGCAAAAGTACTAAAAATGCTTTTTTACTTATTATATATAACCAAAATGTATTTAGAGCTCCACTTATTAATAAACATGAAATCACGGAACTTATAATCAATCTAATAATTAGCCCTTTTCCTTTATATGGTTTTTTGTTATATAAAACAGTTCCATATACTAGTCCCATTAATGCTCCACTTACTGTAAAACCAGGAAAATATGCTCCCATAGGAAATAATAGCGCTCCTATTAAATCTCCAAATAATCCTACAAAAATTGCAGATTTATATCCTAAAATATATGCGGTTAATAATAACGGAACAAAAGAAAAACTCACTACTAAAAAAGGTGTTTTAATAGAAAAAAATCTAGATAACACAATGTTACAAGCTAACATCATAGACACAAAAATAATTTTTTTAATTTTACTCATTATAAATCATTCCTTTCTTTTGATTTTATAAAAAAGAAAAGAATTCTAATAAAATTTTAACTTTCTTTGTATTAATACTTTTAATTTTCTCATAAGTCACCCCATTAATTAAAACTATTAATATTATATTTCTTTTATCACTTATTTTCAACTAATAATTACCACAAATAAACTCCATATCGTATTTGTAAGTGAATATTCCTTTTGTAACACTTATATTACCATCACATTTATTTCCATTTACATACACTTCTTCAATATAATTATTATCAATTAAATCATCTATTTTTAATTCTGCGATTTCGTTTTTATTAGGTAAATTATCATGTTCAGTTAAATATTCATGTGCAGCAGTTTTTACTGTTTTTTCTGCATTATAATATTCTTCATTCTTTTTAAATTTAATTGCAAAAAAAGAACAAAGTAAAAATACTGCTAAAACCAATACTCCCCACACTATCATTACTTTGTTATTCATTACCAATCATGCTCACTTTCATAACCTGTAGTTTCATATTTTGAACATTTCAAATAAGGGTTATAATTTATAACATCAAAGTTATTTGTCACTTTTACATATCCTGTGCATTTATTATTTTCTGTATCTCTAATAGTTCCAATATATCCATTTTTAACTAAATGGCTAATTCTTACTATTACATATTCTTCTTCTATTACATTTCCATACTTATCTTCTACATATTCTTTTGTTGACTCAATAAGTTCTGACTCTACAGTGCTATAATCTGATTTTTTTCCACTTACTATTAAGTCTGGCCTATTTAGTGGGCCTAATGCATCATCCATATCTCTTACAAGTCCAAATCTATTAAGTCCATATATGGCATATACAAGCAAGATTACTGCAAGTAAAATAAATATAAGTTCAGTTACAAGTCCCCACCCATTTTTATTTAATTTCATATAATTCACCCTTTTTCTAATTCTATTATAAATAATAATTAATTTTTTTACTAGTTTATTTAAATAAAATGTCATTTATATTTTGTTTAAGCTTAGAATCAATGTCACACTTCATACAAAGGAATAAGAAATCTTCCTTTTCTTTAAGATGTAAAACGCTTTCATATTCTTTTAGTTTTAATTCAACACCATTTATGGTTTTTCCTACGTATGATTTAGATACACTATATAACTCTCCAATTTCATTTAAACTTAAATCATTAAAATAATGACTTTCAAAATATATTCTTTGTTTTTCAGTTAATAAATCTTTATATCTTTCGTAAAGACTTATTGTATAATCTCTTTCTTCCATTAAAACTCCTTAAATAATCCATATATATATGACTCAATATCAAAACTCATCAAGTCTGATTCTTTTTCTCCAAAACCTACAAGCTTAACAGGAATACCTGTATCATGTTTAATACTAAGAACTATTCCACCTTTCGCAGTGCCATCAAGTTTAGTTAAAATTATCCCGGTTATATTAGTAATTTCTTTAAAACTTTTAGCTTGGCTTACTCCATTTTGTCCAGTTGATGCATCTATTACAAGTAAAGTTTCTTCTGGGCACCCTGGGCATACATTGTTAATAACTTTGTTGATTTTCTCAAGTTCGCGCATTAAATTAACTTTATTTTGTAGTCTTCCTGCGGTATCAACTAGTACCACATCAATATCAGATTTTTTAGCAAGTTCAAGTCCGTCATATATAACACTTGCTGGATCCTCTGCATCTGTTCCAAAAAATTCACATCCAACTCTAGAAGCCCAAATTCGAAGTTGTTCCACGGCGCCCGCACGAAATGTATCTCCTGCGATAAGCATAACTTTTTTTCCATCATTTGTTAATTTTTTAGCAATCTTAGCAATACTTGTAGTTTTACCTACTCCGTTTACTCCAACAAATAGAAGTACACTTAACCCGTCACTCTTTATATTTAGTTTAGAACTAATAGATTCACCATCAACATATAGCATTAAAAGTTCATCAACAATTACTTCTTTTAACTCGTTAAATGAATCAATATTCTCTTCTTTGCATCTTTTTTTAAGTTTATCTATCATGTAGATAACAGTACCCACACTTATATCTGCCATTATAAGAATTTCTTCTAATTCATCAAAAAATTCATCAGTTATTTTAGTATATTTAATTCCAAGTACACTCAGTTTACTTACAAATTCTTTTCTTGTTTTAGATAGTCCTCTTTCATACTTTTCTATTTCTTCAGTATTTTCTTTTATTTCTTCTTTTTTAGAAAATGCATTTTTAATTTTAGAAAACAGTCCCATAAATACTCCTTGACTCTATTTTATCATATTTATACCCACTAAAAAAGCATAATTTCTTACGCTTTAACTTTAGAATTATAGATTTCACATTTACTTTCTAGTAATTTAAAATCACAACATCTATCCATAATGTTCTTTGGCAATTTTTTCTCAGTAAATAAAGTATATAATTTATGTGATTTATTTTTTACTTGTTCATAATTTGAATTTAACCATCTTAATTGTTCTTTTAACATACTTTGATATTTCATTTCAGACACATTAGAAGTTTCTCTATCTAAATCTACTAAAGTATAGTTTTCTTTAGTAACAGGTATCATATTATTAAAATTAACAGCGCCAAATTCTCCCTTGTTAATTTTGAAAAAATCTAATGAATTTTTCATATTCAAGTGTTTTGGTTTTGGACTTGACAAAGGTGCAAAATATTCGCAATTGTTCACTTTAAACAAGACACCTATAAATGGTCTTAATTCTTTATCAAATTTGTTGTAAGCAACTTTGCTATCAAATTTTCTTAAATAATCACAATAATCTGAATCTACTTTTATTATTGTTAAATTAAAAATCATTTATATCATCTCCTTTTGTCATATTATACATTACTTTTAGTAAAAATAAAAGACTAGAGTTGAGTCTCTAATCACTTTTTTAGCTCCCAATTTAATGGCTGGGTACACCGCTTTTTTATTTTCCAATTTAATGGCTGGATTCACCGCTTTTTTATTTCCCAACTTTCGGCTGGGTTCACCGCTTTTTAAATACATAAGTGGTACTATATTATATGCGGCGGAGCACATAAATGACCACTTATGTGCAAATATAGTATCATTTTTATATGTTTTTGTCTAGTCTTTTTTAAATAATTTTCTATATTTTTCTTGTGTTTTAGAAGGGTCTACATTTCTAACAATTTCAGCTGCTTTATAACATCCTTCTTCTTCATTTTCAATAATTCGTTTATATGCTTCTAATCCTTTTATTGTCCTTTTTATATCTTCACTTTCTTGGTCATACATTTTTCTATAGATTTCTCTACTTTTTTCATATTTTTCTTCCATTTTATAAACCTCCTACGTATTTATTTTAACATATTAATTGTTGTTTTTTATTAAAATTTATTAATTCTTATTTGTTCTTCTTTTGATAAATTTTCAATAAATTTTGATAATCCTTCCACATTTAAAGTTCTTAAATATTCAAAATATTCGCTTCTTTTTTCTTTTGGAATAACTATAGGAGCAATATTATTTTTAAGTAGTTCATAGTTAATTAATAATCTTCCTGTTCTTCCATTCCCATCTTCAAAAGGGTGAATACTTTCAAATCTAATATGAAAGTTAGCTACTTTTTCAAATGTGTTTTCTACTGAATTATTATAATCATCAAGAAAATACAACATTAAATTATTAACTTCCTCGGGGCGTGGTGGAATATGATCACTTCCTCTTATTATTACACTTGTTTTTCTATAACCTGTCGTATTTTTAATATTAGAATTTATTATTTCATTAATACTTTTTATCAATTTTTCATCAATTTTTTCTTTTAATAATGTAGGCTCTTCAAATACTAGTTCTAATGCTTTTTTATGATTAATTGCTTCATATATTTCTCTAGGTTCTTTATTGTTAATTGTAATACTATTATCGTTATATAAAATCGCATAAGTTTCGGCGTATGTCAAAGTAGATCCTTCTATTGCATTAGAATGATATGTACTTCTTGTTATAAAGTCTTCTAAATAATCTTTATTATTTTTCATAAATTCTAACATTTTCAATTTATCCTCATCTCCTATTTACATTTTATCAAATTAATAACTATTTGTCATTTTATTTTACATTATTCTTTGAAATAAAACGTGATAACTGATACAATAAATCTTGTATATATAGGAGAAATAAAAACATGAATGAACAAATAATTAAAGAACTTAGTACTAATTTAAACATTACTACTAAACAAATTGAATCAACTTTGAAACTTCTTAGTGAAGGAAATACAATTCCTTTTATCGCAAGATATAGAAAAGAAGTAACAGGAGCACTTGATGAAGAACAAATTAGAAAAATAAATGAATATTATGAATATGAAGTAAACTTACTTAAAAGAAAAGAAGATGTTATTAGATTAATTGATGAAAAAGGAATGCTTACTAGTGAGATAAAATCTAATATAATGAATTCTAAAAAGTTAGTTGAAGTAGAAGATATCTATTTACCTTACAAAGAAAAGAAAAAAACTAAGGCAACAGAAGCCATTAAAAATGGACTTGAGCCTTTAGCTAAATATATTATATCTTTCCCTTCTTCACTAGATAACGAATATATATCTAAATTTTTAAGTGATTCTGTTAAAACCCTCGATGATGCTTTAACGGGTGCTAAACACATAATTGCTGAATGGATAAGTGATAATGCAGTATATAGAAAATGGATTAGATCTTATTTTTGGCGTAATGGAATAATAGTAAGTAAAAAGAAGAAAAATGCAGAAGATGAAAATAAAATATATGAAATGTATTATGAATTTAGTGAAGCCGTTAAATATATTAAACCTCATAGAGTTCTTGCGATTAATAGAGGAGAAAATGAAAAAGTATTAGGTGTTAATATTGATGTAAATGTAGATGATATTTTATATTATTTAGAAAAAAATGTTATAAAAAAATCTTCTTGTGTAGATGTTTATATTAAAGATGCGATTGCTGATGCTTATAAAAGATTAATTAGTCCATCTATTGAAAGAGAAATTAGAAGTGAATTATTTTTAACTAGTGAAGATGCGGCAATTAAAGTATTTGGAGAAAATCTAGAAAACTTACTATTAATTCCTCCTATGAAAGAAAAAACAGTGCTTGGATTTGACCCAGCTTATAGAACTGGATGTAAACTTGCAGTAGTTGATGCTACTTCTAAAGTAATAGATATCACTGTTATCTATCCACACGAACCTAAAAATGAATGGGATAAATCTAAAGAAAAATTAGTAAGTTTAATTAATAAATATAATATAGATATTATTGCTATTGGTAATGGTACAGCATCTCGTGAAAGTGAAAAACTTGTAAGTGAAACAATTAATGAACTGGGAATTTGTAAATATGCGATTGTTAGTGAAGCTGGAGCTAGTGTATACTCTGCATCAAAAATAGCTATAGGAGAATTTCCTGATTTACATGTCGAAGAAAGGAGTGCTATATCTATTGCAAGAAGACTACAAGATCCATTAAATGAACTTGTAAAAATTGACCCTAAGTCTATAGGTGTGGGGCAGTATCAACATGATGTATCTCAAACTAAATTAAGTGATTCCTTGGATTTTGTAATAACAAAAGTTGTTAACAAAGTTGGAGTAAATGTAAATACTGCTTCTCCTTTTATCTTGAAGTATATCTCAGGACTTACTAAAACAAATATTGATAAACTTATAAAATACAGAGAAGAAAATGGAAAAATCATGTCAAGAGAAGAACTCAAGAAGAAAAAAATATTAAGTGATAAAGTATTTGTTCAAGCAATTGGTTTTATGAGAGTAATAGATGGCACTAATCCACTTGATGAAACAAACATCCACCCTGAAAGTTATGAAGTCGCAAATAAATTATTAAATTTAATGGACGCTAATGTTAATGAAATTGGAACTAACCCTTTAATAGAAAAACTAAACAACTTAAATACAAAAGAAATATGTGATAAGTTAAGTACAGATATATATACTTTAGAAAATATTATATCATCCTTCTCTTCTCCAAAAAGAGACTATAGAGATAATTTTGATGCTCCTATTTTAAAAAGTAATATATTAAAACTAGAAGATTTAAGTATAGGAATGAAATTACAAGGAACAGTTAGAAATGTAGTTGATTTTGGAGCATTTATTGACATTGGTCTTAAAAATGATGCATTAGTACACATTTCAAAAATAACAGATAAATATATTAAACATCCTAGTGAAGTCTTGTCAGTTGGAGATATAGTTGATTGTTATGTTTTAGATATACTAAAAGAAAAGAATAAAGTATCTCTTACTTTATTAAATCCTGAAAAATAGAAATTTATATTCCTGTTTTTTAATTTACATATTTAGAAATTTTTGGTATTATATTTTCACATTTGGAGGGTATATCATGATTAACCCAGACTTAATGAAAAATATTGAATTAGCTAAATGGATGTGCGAAGGTGGAGTTAGAAAAAGATTTCAGTATATATCCATTTACTACAGAAAATATAGGTGGATATATTCTTCACTTTGATTTAAAATGCAAAAATTTGTTAACAGTGGGTTCTTCAACAGATCAAATGATAAATGCTTCCCTTTATGAATGCTATAATCAAACATTATATGATTTATGCCCTTTTTCAAAATATTATTTTTATTTAAAATACGCAGGAATTAATTGCCTTACTTATAAAGAATTTTTAGAATATTTTTATTATAAAGGATATATCACACCATTTAAGGACAATAAAAATGTTTTTAGTAAACAAATTAGTGAATATTTATTAGAATACATTAAAAAAGTAGATAATGAATCATTTAATTTTTGGAAATGTGTTTTTGAAAAATACACAGGGCATGATATTAGAAATGGGCTATTTTCTTTAGATGAATCTAGAATGGATATATTAATTCAATATAATCCTTATTTAAATAATGACAGTAATTATAAAAAGATTAAACAGAATATTAAAAACTTAAATCCCAAATTTTATTCTGATGACATTGCTAATTTTAATTTAGATGAAAAATATGACAATATCTTTTTATCAAATATAGGTGACTATTATAAAGATATTAATGAATTTAAACTTATAATAGACAATATAAGTAAAAAATTAAATGATAATGGTTCTATATTAGTTTCTTATTTATTTGATACTACAGAACATTCAGAATATAGGGATGAATGGTCAGATATCTATAATTTACCTCAAACACGAAAAATATTAGGAGAATATATAACAGAATTTATTACATTTACTGGAGTAAAAGGAATATTACTCAAAGATGAAAATTCAAAAAAAGATTCTGCTTTAATTTATAGAAAAGGATAATTTTAAGTTAATAAAAAGTAAACTTTTATATTGAAAGTAAAACATTTGTTTGCTATAATTAATTAAGGAACATTTAATAGCTTGGTGCTTACCTCCTTCTTATGAAAGGAGGTGA
>CAYXHQ010000025.1:0-12297 GCA_964465245.1 uncultured Muribaculaceae bacterium
AGTTTTTTTTAGTTTGACAAAAAAGAGTACTTAATATATTATTTAATTAAGGAGTACTCATGAATAGTTTTAATGAACTAAATGATAAGATTCATTCACTTGAAAAGAATACTTTAAAAGAAGGAAGTATTGCAGGTATATCTTTAATAACTGCTGTTTACTTGATTATTAAAGGATACCAAAAAGCAGAACTTAATTTAAGTGCTGGGGTTATATTTGGAATTATAAGTATAGTTGTAGGGTCAGTTGGCTTAATATATGGCTCAAAGTTCTTGGATACTTATCAAGAATTAACAAAAGAATATAATTATAGAAATTCACTTGAAAGAAAACTAAAAAAACAATAAAAGACTAGATAATACTAGTTTTTTGTTTTAAAATAAAGTGTATGGAAATAAAAAAAGTAGAAGGTTTTATAGTTAGTAGTACTCCTTATGGAGAGGGTAGTAAAATTCTTAATATTTTAACTCCTGAACATGGGATAATTGGAATTATGTCTAAAGGATGTAAAAAACCTAAAAGCAAATTAAAACTAATAAGTGAAAATTTCACTTATGCATACTTTTATATGTATTATAAAGAAGGAAAACTTAGTACCTTAATAGGAGCAGACGTAATAAATTACTTCATGAATATCAAAAAAGATATATTGAAAGTTAGTTTTTTATCATATTTATCTGAACTTACAAAGAATGTATATAAACATGGGGAAGATGAGAGAATTTATAGAATATTTATAGATGCTCTAATTAAAATAGATGAAGGCTATAATCCACTTGCGATTACTAATATAGTTGAAATAAAATACTTAGATTACTTAGGAGTATCACTAAATTTAGATGGTTGTGTTTCGTGTGGTTCAAAGAATATTTTGACATTATCTTACGAAAAAGGTGGATATGTTTGTGCGATGTGTAGGACAAATGAAAAAATTCAAAATGAAAAAGTTCTTAAAACATTAAGACTTTATTATTATGTTGAAATAAGTAAAATAAGCAAACTAGAAATAAGCGAAGATACAATTAAAGAAATTGATTTATTTTTGCGTATTTATTATGATAACTATACAGGACTATATATAAAAAGTAAGAAATTTTTAGATTCTATTAAAGATATAAAAAATTAATATAAAAAACATTGATATTGAATAACTATAAATGGTAAAATGTAATAGTTAGGATGTGATAATTAATGGTAGAAACTACTAGACTTTTTAAAAAGGAAGATTTTACTGATAAAAACACAAGAGAAACATTAAAAAAAATATGTGAAGATTTACGTGAGCATGGATATGACCCTATTAAACAGATAACTGGTTATTTAATAAGTGGAGACCCTGGATATATTTCTAGTTATAAGGAATGCAGAAGCAGAATATTAGAGTTTGATAGAAATAGTGTTATTGAATTAATGCTTGAGAGTTATATAAAATGAGATATTTAGGATTAGATTATGGAAATAAAACTTTAGGTGTTTCTGTAAGTGATGAAACAGCTTTAATTGCATCAAATGTTAAAACTATAAGATATAACAATAAAGATGAATTGATTCGTGAACTAACTAAAGTTATAAGTGAATATAAAGTGGATGAATTAGTATTAGGACTTCCTCTTAATTTAAATGGGACAGAGTCTGATAGATCTAGACTTACTAAAGAATTTGGGTGTGAACTTGAAAAAGTATTTAATATGAAAGTGAATTATCAAGATGAAAGACTTTCTACTACTGAAGCAGAAAAGATGCTTATAAATAATAAAACAAGAAGAAAAAATAGAAAAAAAGTGATAGATTCAATAGCAGCGGTGATTATTTTAGAATCATTTTTAGATAAAATAAGAGGTTTAAATGAAAAATAGTATACTTGTTGAAAATAAAAGTGGAAGAACAAAGGAATTTAGATTACTCTTACAAATTGAAACAGAAGAGGATAGAAAGTATGTAGTATTTACGGATGATAAAAAGTTTGTAGATGGTTCACTTCATACTATGGTATCTGTATTAAATAAGAAAAATGAAGTGTTAAAGAGTAAACCTACAATAGAAGAAATGAAATATATAGAGAAGTTTTTAGTGTCTCTATGCAAGGAGAATTAATGGATAATATAAAAAAGAAAAAAACAATTTTAATAGTATTACTTATAATAGTAGTACTTGTTTTAATAGGTGTTAGTTTATTTGCGATTATGGTAAGTCCAGTTGATAAAAATGGAAAAGAAATGGAATTTGTAGTGAATGCTGGTGAATCATATGGAACACTTGCAGATGATTTAAAGAGTAGTGGACTAATTAAAAATGAAACATTTTATAAAGCGTATATAAAATTAATCGGACCTGATAATTTAGAAGCGGGAAGTTATTTATTATCTCCTTCAATGGGGCTAAGTAAAATAATAAAAACACTTCAAAGTGGTGCTGTAGACCTTAGAAAAACAGTATCTGTTACTTTTGTTGAAGGTAAAAACATGAGATATGTGATAAGTATGATTACTGATAAGTTTAATATAACTGAAGAAGAGATTCTTAGTACATTAAAAGACAGCACTTATTTAGATAGTTTAATAAGTGAATATTGGTTTTTAACAGACGCTATTAAAGATGAAAATATTTATTATTCATTAGAAGGATATTTATATCCAGATACTTATGAATTTTATGAAAATGATGATATTAAAGCGATTTTTAAAAAAATGTTAGATAACATGAGTGCAAAATTAACTCCATATAAAAGTGAAGTAGAAAGTAGTGGATACACTTTTCATGAAATGCTTACTCTTGCTTCTATTATTGAGCAAGAAGCGGGAAGTAGTACCGATAGAAAAGGAGTAGCTGGAGTATTTTATAATAGACTTAAAGACTCATGGACTCTTGGAAGTGATGTTACAACATATTATGCAGAAAAATTAGAACTTTGGAGTAGGGACTTATATGCTAAGGAAATAAACAGTTGTAATTCATATAATACTAGATCTTCATGTATGGCAGGTAAACTACCAATTGGACCAATATGCAATCCTTCAATAAATTCTCTAGTGGCGTCTATTGAACCAGAGACTCATGAATATTATTATTTTGTTGCCGATATAAACGGACAAACATATTTTAATGAAACATCAAAAGGGCATACTGCGACTGTTGCTAAATTAAAAAGTGAGGGAAAATGGTACGAGTATTAGAAATAATAAAGAAAATGGAAGAATATGCAGAAGAGTATAATGTACCTATAATGCAGAAGGACACAATTGAATATATTAATAGAAAAATTGTTCAGTTTAATTTAAATAACATATTAGAAATTGGAACTGCTATAGGGTACTCTGCGATTAATATGGCATCTTCTTTGGATAGTGTTAAAGTAACTTCTATTGAAAGAGATGAAAATAGATACAAAGAAGCTATAAAAAATATAGAAGAATGTGGATACAACGAAAAAATCAAATTAATATTTGATGATGCATTAAATGTTAATTTGACAGAAAAGTATAATTTGATTATAATAGATGCTGCTAAAGGAAAAAATATAGATTTTTTAAATAAATTTAAATCTAATTTAATGACTGATGGATATATTATTATAGATAATACTAAATTTCACGGTCTAGTTGGAAATAGTAGTTCTATTAAAAGTAAAAACTTAAGAAGATTAGTAGAAAAAATTGAAGAATCTATTGAATACCTAAAAGTACAAGATGAATTTTACGTAGAATTTATAGATGTAGGAGATGGACTTGCAGTATGCACAAAGAAGTAAATAAATTTTTAATAATACCATGTGATAATAATTTAAGTGCAATTAATTGCACGTCTTTTATTTTACCTTTAAAAGAGTATTCAGTTGGATGTGAATATTATTTTAGTGTGGATGAAATAAATGAATATGCGAGGACTTATGAAGTATCAGTGCTTATAAACAAGTTTTTACATGCTAGTGATTTAGAAAACATTAAAAAAGTATTAAATAATCTTAAAAATGTTAAATATTTCTTTATTGAAGACTTTGGACTTACTTCTATAATCCCAAAAGAAAAAACTGTATTATATCCAATTCATATAATAAGCAATTATGAATCTATTAATTATCTTAATACTTTAGGTTATAAAAACGTAATGATATCTAATGAACTAACTGATAAAGAATTAAAAGAAATTGGTAATAAAACTAATTCCAACATATTTTATATGTATACTGGAGTAAATAGTATAATGTATTCTAAAAGAGAACTTTTAACTGCTTATTATGACAATTTTAATATAGAAGAAAGATATAAATATATGACTATGAGCGAATGTGTAAGTGACTACAAATTAAAATTTAGAGAAGAAGAAAAGTCTACTCTTGTTTTTGATGATAAAATATTTTGTGCATCAGCTCACTTAAATGATTTGAATATTTTTAATTTGGTTGTTAATTTAAATAATATGAGTGAAACTGAAAGAAATATAATAATTGATAATTATAGAAATAAAGATTTATATAAAATGCTTGATTGTAATAACAGATTTTTAGAAGAAAATATCGTATATAAAGTAGGTGATTTAAAATGAAAAAGCCAGAACTTTTAGCACCTGCTGGAGACATAAATAGACTTAAGTGGGCACTTGACTATGGGGCAGATGCAGTATACATTGGTGGACACAATTATAGTCTTCGCGCTAATGCTAATAACTTTAGTACTGATGAGATAATAGAGTCTTGTAATTATGCTCATGAAAGAGGTAAAAAAGTATATGTTACAGTAAATATGATATTCCATAATGATGATTTACAAGGTTTAGGTAAATATTTAAAAGAGTTATCTTCTGCCGGAGTAGACGGAATAATGGTAAGTGACATCGCAGTAATTTCCAAAGTAAAAGAAATGGGTTTAAATATTCCTATTTATATTTCAACTCAAATGTCTACTACAAACTATGAAACTGCATTATTTTGGAAAAGTTTAGGTGCTTCAAGAGTAGTACTTGCTCGTGAATGTTCCAAAGAAGATATAATAAAAATAAAAGAAAATTGTGACTTAGAAGTTGAAACCTTTATACATGGAGCAATGTGTACGTCTTATAGTGGAAGATGCGTTATGTCTAATTATGTAACACTAAGAGACTCTAATAGAGGTGGATGCTCTCAAGTATGTAGATTTAACTTTAATATAAATGGTAATAATAATATTTTTGCAATGAGTTCAAAAGATTTAAATATGATAGACTTTATACCTGACATGATGAGTATTGGAATCGATTCATTTAAAATTGAAGGAAGAATGAAGAGTTTATACTATATTGCTACTGTTACAGATGCTTATAGAAAAATAATAGATAAAAATTTATGTAATAATTTAACTAAGAATGATATAGTATATTACAAGAAAGTATTAAATAGATGTTCTAATAGAGAAAATACTCCACAATTTTATGATAAATATCCAACGCACACCGAACAATATTTTTCCGGAAGAGAAGAAGTATCTAATCAAGACTTTTTAGGAATAATAAGCGATTATGATGAAAAAAATAATCTTATATCTATCGAACAAAGGAATTATTTTAAAGTAGGAGATGAAATAGAAATATTTGGTCCTAACACGGAACACTTTTCATATATAGTTAATACAATATTAAATGAGAAAAATGAAAGTGTTGATGCAGCAAGGCATCCACAAGAAAAATTAAAAATAAATGTACCAAAAACTGTATGTAAAGGCGATATAATAAGGGTCAAAATTTCTTGACATTTGAGCGTATTTATAGTATCATTATTGGGACGAAGAGGAGACAAACAAAAATGCAAAAAAAAGAAATATTTTTAACTAGTGAAGGTTATATAGACTTAGAAAATGAATTAAATTATTTAAAATTAGAAAAAAGACCTCAAGTATTACAAAGTTTAAAAGAAGCAAGAGCTCTTGGTGACTTATCAGAAAATGCAGAATATGATGCTGCGTTAAGCGAACAAGAATCTATGGAAAATAGAATTAAACAAATAGAATACTCTTTAGAGCATGCTACAATTATAGATGAATCTGCAGTAGATGAAGGAACAGTAGGAGTAGGTTCTACTGTAATGCTTCAATATGATGGCGATGATGATACAGAGGAATACAAAATAGTAGGAAGCGCAGAAGCAGACCCATTTAATAATAAAATATCAAATGAAAGTCCAATAGCCGCAGCTATCCTAAATAAAAAAGTTGGAGCTACTGTAGAAGTTGCTTCACCTGATGGAGTATATAAAGTAAAAATAGTAAATGTTAATTAACATTTACATTTTTTATGCTACATTATATTGTTTGGTGGTACAATAGGAAGTGAAAATGTTTTGTATAACGAAATGATAAAACCAGATAAAAAAGATCAATATAGTTTAAAATGGAAATTATAATTACTTAGGTGATTATAATTTTTTTAACTTTTTTCATTAAAAAAAAGCGTTTTGGTAAAAAAATGGCGATAATATATATAGAGGGTACTCTCTCTAGAAAGGAGGAACATGAACATTAAAGAACGCATATCGAATATTTATAACGATAATAAAGATAAAATTATTTATATTTGTTTAGCTGCAATTTTGGTTTTATTAGTAACTTTGATTATTGTTATTCTAACTAATAAAAATAAAAAACTAGAAGAAAATGAGGTTACTGATAATCAAATATCACTTGTAGAAAACATGACAGTGAGTGAAGAAGTGACACCAAGCAAAATAATGGTTGATATTAAGGGTTATGTAGAGAACCCTGGTGTATATGAGATGAACATCACTTCAAGAGTAAATGACGTTATAAATGCATCAGGGGGTTTAATAAGTGGTGCTTCAGTTAAATATATAAATTTAAGCAAAAAAGTATTTGATGAAATGGTAATTGTTATTTACAGTGAACAAGAAATTAATGAACTTAATTATAAAAATGAAGAAGCAATAATTTGTTTATGTGAAGAAACAAAAAATGATGCATGCATAGAAGGAAACTATAATACAAGTGAAGTAAAAATTAATGATTTAATTAATATTAACTCATCTTCTTTAGAAGAATTAATGAGTCTTCCTAATATAGGTGAATCTAAAGCAGAGTCTATCATTAAATATAGAGAAGAATTTGGTGAGTTTGGTGTTATAGAAGATTTAATGGAAGTAAGTGGAATAGGTGAATCAGTTTACAATAAAATTAAGGACCTTATTACTACAAAGTAAACTTTATTATATCTTATTTATTATTATCATGGTTTTTTCACTAATTTATACTGCCTTAGTAACAAAAGAATCTATTTATAATATAAGCGATAATATTTTTGAATTAAAAATATATTATTACAAAGTAGATGGCAATAAATTAACTATGAATTTAACTGGAAAAGAAGATTTAATCGCAAATTATTATTTTGAAACAGAAGAAGAAAAAAACAATTTTATTACGTCTTTTAATATTGGGGATACTGTTTATTTAAAAGGTGAACTAATTAATCCAAAAATGAACAGTATTCCTAATACTTTTAACTATAAAAAATATCTATATAACAAAAATATTTTTTATACATTAAATGTAAGTGATTATGAGCTTGTAAGTAAGAACACCAATATATTTTATAAGATAAAAAACTATGTATACAAAAGAGTAGAAAAAATTAAAAATAATGAGTATATTTATGCTTTAGTGTTAGGAGAAACATATCAAATAGATGCAGAGAGTTATAGAATTAATGGAGTAAGTCATTTATTCTCATTATCTGGGCTACATGTTTCCTTACTAGCATTTTCTTTGGTAAAAATATTACAAATAATTAAGAAAATTTTATTTAAGAAGAAAAGCACAGAAGAAAGTATGACAACATATATTTTAATATTTATATTTTTATTACTATTTTCTTTTATCACAGGATTTAAACCCGCCTTAGTTAAATCAGTTATCTTTTTTATGCTTATGGGTATAAATAAAATATATTATTTTCATATAAAAAGTGAAAATTTATTAATAGTAACATGTAGTATTCTTCTAATTATAAATCCATATTATATATATGACATTGCATTTCAATTATCATCCGTTATTACATTTTTTCTATTGTTTTCGTCTAATTTAATTAATTCTAAAAACTTTTTTGTAACTTCTTTATTTACAAGTACTATTTCTCTTTTAAGTTCCGTGCCTATAATAATAAATAATTTTTATACAGTAAATATGTTATCTTTAATAAATAATTTATTCTTTGTACCATTTGTTTCATATATAGTTTTTCCACTTTCTATAATTACTTTGATATTCCCGTTTTTAAATAAAATTTTGAACTATAGTGCAGTTATATTAGAAAATGTTTCTTTATTCTTATCAAATATAAAAGTATTCAGTATAGATTTTCCAGTAATGAATCCTATATTAGTAAGTTTATATTTTATTACATTAATTCTAATAGTGAAAAGACCTAAAAAATTAATTTATATTATATTTCTTATAATGATTTTAGTTTTTACATATATAAAACCATATTTTAATAAAGATACATTTTTATATTTTTTAGATGTATCACAAGGCGACTCTGCACTAATAGTTACTGAAAATAATAAATCTATTGTAATAGATACCGGTGGATTGCTTGAATATGAAAGAGAAGAATGGGAAATAAGGAAAAACAAGTTTAGTCTTATGAAGAGTACAATTATTCCATTTTATAAAAGCATAGGACTTAAAAATATCGATTATTTATTTTTATCTCACGGAGATGAGGATCATTCGGGTTATGCATATGATTTAATTAATAATTTTAAAGTTAAGAATGTGATTATCAACAATGGAAGCGTTAATGAAATTGAAAATAAATTTAAAAGTGAACATGTAAGTAAGTATTACAATATTGATGGGGTAAAAATATATTCATTAAATGATGAAATATCCAACGATGAAAATGAAGACAGTTTAATTCTTTTGGTAATAATTGACAATAAAAAAATATTATTTATGGGAGATGCTGGGGTGCATCAAGAAGAGTATATTATTAAAAAATATAATTTAAGCGATGTGTTTATTTTAAAAGTAGGGCATCATGGAAGTAATACAAGTACAAGTAAGAAATT
This sequence comes from uncultured Muribaculaceae bacterium, assembly GCA_964465245.1. Lineage (GTDB taxonomy): Bacteria > Bacillota_I > Bacilli_A > RF39 > UBA660 > CAYXHQ01. The sequence continues at coordinate 9,056 of CAYXHQ010000025.1, forward strand.
TATTGAAACTATTAATCCCACATATTCTATAATTTCAGTAGGTGAAAACAATAGATTTGGTCATCCTAGAAAAGAAGTACTGGATACTTTAAACAGTAGTAAAATTTACAGAACAGATAAAGATGGGACTATTATGTTTAAAATTCTAGAAGATAAAATTTCTATAAATACGTACGTTCCATAGAAAGGAGTATATGAATTATTATAATGAAATAAAAGAGCAAATAATAAATAATGAAATAACTAAAAGAGTAAAAGATTATAGTAAAAATAGAAGTGATTTAAGTACATATTATAATATAGGCAAGCTATTAACTGAAGCTGGAAAGCACTATGGAGAAGGAATTATAAAAGAGTATTCAAACAGGTTAACCAAAGAATTGGGAAAAGGTTATGGTTTATCTAGTTTAAAGAATATGAGAAAATTTTATATTTTATTTTCAAAAAGCCAAGCAGTGCCTGACCAATTGACATGGAGCCATTATATAGAATTACTAAAATTAAATGATGTGGAATCCATTAATTATTATATTAATATTTCGATTAAATTAAATTTAAGTTACAGACAATTACATCAAAAAATTAAGAACAAAGAATATGAAAGATTAGATGAAAACACTAAAGTGAAGTTAATAAAGAAAGAAACTCCTAAAGTAGAAGATTTAATTAAAAATCCAATTATTATTAATAATATATATAATTATGAAGTTATATCAGAACGTATATTACAAAAATTAATAATGGAAGATATATCATCATTTTTAAATGAATTAGGTATTGGTTTTACATTTATACAAAACGAATATAAAATAAAAATAGGAAATGCGTATAATTATATAGATTTACTTTTATTTAATATTGAATTTAATTGTTATGTAGTAATTGAACTTAAAGTAACGAGTTTAAAGAAAGAGCATATAGGACAAATACAAGTTTACATGAGTTATATAGATAAAAATATTAAAAAGATAAATCATAATAAAACAATAGGAATTATAGTTTGTAAAAAGAATAACAAATATATAATTGAATACTGTAGTGATGAAAGAATTACTTCAAAAGAATATGAATTAGTATAGGTGAACTTTATAAAAACATGTAAACATTTTCATGCGTTCATCATATTAATATTATATACGCTTAAATAGCGTTTATATATAAGTGGAGTTATGTTTTACTTCGCGTAAAAAGGAAGGCATTCTTCCTTTTTATTATGTAATATTGTATAATTTAGGTATGAGTAAAGTAAAAGAAAAAGAATATAATAGCTTAATTGAAGAATTTGTAAGTTTCTTAGAAGTAGATAAAAATTATTCATGTGATACTTCTAAGTCTTATAGTTTTGACTTGTACGAGTTTTACATGTACCTTCATAAAAAAAATTTGCTTGAAACAAAAGAAGAAGATATAATAGGGTATCTCAGTTTTCTAAATGATAATAAAAGAAAAAGGACTTCAATATCTAGAAAAATAAGTACTCTTAAAAGTTTTTACAAATACTTATTAAATAAAAAGAAGATTACAATAAATCCAACAGATTATATATCATACCCAAAAAGAGAAAAGAAATTACCAAATTACATTGAATATAATGAACTTGAAAGTATATTAAAAGAATCCTTAAAAGGTAAAAATGAGAAAAGAAATAATTTAATAATTGAACTACTTTATGCATCAGGCATAAGAGTAAGTGAACTTGTTAATATAAAATTATCCGATATTAATTATGACAATAAATCTATTAGAGTCATAGGAAAAGGAAATAAAGAGAGAATTGTATATTTTGGAGAATATGCTGAACTATCTTTAAAAGAATACATAGAAAATGATAGAGAAGTGTTAGACGAAAGTGATGCTGATTGGTTATTTCCAAGCACTAAAGGAAAACATTTAACCACGCGCACTATAGAACTTGCGATTAATGATATAATGAAAAATGTAGAAATAAAATGTAAGGTAAGTCCACATACATTAAGACATACTTTTGCAACTCATATGTTAAATTCTGGGTGTGATATAAGGGTAGTACAAGAACTTTTAGGGCATGAAAGTTTAAATACAACTGAAGTATATACTCATATATCAAATGAAGAATTAAGGAGTACTTATTTAAAAGCACATCCTAGGAATAAATAACATTTTAAAAAGATATATTGAAGAAACAAATAGTTTCTTTTTTTCTTGTAAATAAGAATGTAAAATAATTGATAATAAGTAACTTGATGTGATAAAATAAGTAAGTGAATTTATAGGAGGAAGAGATATGACAAAATATGTTTATATGTTTAGTGAAGGAGATAAATCAATGAAGAATCTTCTTGGAGGAAAGGGTGCTAATTTAGCTGAAATGACTAATATTGGGCTTCCTGTTCCAAGAGGTTTTACTGTTTCAACAGAAGCATGTACTGCTTATTATGATGATGGTAATAAAATCAATGATGAAATTGTTAATCAAATTTACGAATGCTTAGGAAAGTTAGAAGAATTAACAGGCAAGAAAATGGGTGACTTAAATAATCCATTACTTGTTTCAGTTAGAAGTGGTGCCAGAGCTAGTATGCCAGGTATGATGGATACAGTATTAAATCTTGGACTAAATGATGAAGTATGTGCTGCGTTTGCAAAAAGTACAAATAATAAAAGATTTGCATATGACTCATACAGAAGATTTATTATGATGTTTGCTGATGTTGTTAAAGGATACTCAAAAGCATCATTCGAAAGATTATTAGATGAAATTAAGGAAGAAAAACACGCTAAATTTGATACAGATTTAACAGAAGATGATATGTATGAAGTAGCAATGAAATTTAAAAGTGTGTATAAAGAACTTTCTGGTGAGGAGTTCCCACAAGATGCAAAAGAGCAAATGCTTGAAGCAGTAAAAGCAGTATTTAGAAGTTGGAATAATGAACGTGCTATATATTATAGAAGAATGAACGATATCCCTGGTTCTTGGGGGACTGCAGTAAACGTTCAAGAAATGGTATATGGAAATATGGGTAATGAGTGCGGAACAGGTGTAGCATTTACAAGAAATCCATCTACTGGAGAGGCTAAATTATACGGTGAATACTTAATAAATGCACAAGGAGAAGACGTAGTTGCTGGAGTAAGAACTCCAGAATCTATTGAAACTCTTAAAGATAAAATGCCAGAAGTATATGAAGAATTTGTTAAAACTTGTAATATATTAGAAACTCATTACAAAGACATGCAAGATATGGAATTTACTATTGAAA
>CAYXHQ010000026.1:0-12253 GCA_964465245.1 uncultured Muribaculaceae bacterium
AACAAACTATTATTTTTTCAATTTTAGTATTGACTTCTAATAGTTAGTCACCTCCCTTCATTTTTATAGAACGAGGGAGCACACAGCTAACGAATTAAACGTGTCTTTATAAAAATAACATAGTGATAGTAGTAATGCAAATCGACAAAATTGGGTTTTATGTCTATTTATTTAAGTAAAAAATATATAAAAATAAATTTTATTCTTAAGGAGTAAAACTTAATTTTAAATAAAAATTTTTAACACAAAATTCAAAAATATACTAAATTTGATTTTTTTATAATTGTATAAATCAGTAAGTTTTTATATAATAAGATTATGAAGAAATTAAATGAAAGTTACGTAGAAATTAAAAAATCAAAGTTTTATGGATATTTATACGAAGTGAGTTCTCTTACTGAGGTTGAATTAATACTTGATAGTATAAAAAAAGACAATAAAAAAGCAAAACATGTAGTTTATGCCTATAAAATAGGTGTTTTGGAAAGAAAGTATGATGATAAAGAACCCTCTGGTACAGCTGGTTCTCCCCTACTTAATTTAATAAATATTAAAAATCTTGATAATACTTTAATCGTTGTAGTAAGATATTTTGGTGGTGTTTTGCTTGGAACTGGGCCATTAACTAGAACATACAGCGAATGTGCAAGATTACTTTTTAAATAATATTTAAAAAGTATGTATATTATATTAATTATTAGTCATAATATTATTAGAGCCACTATTAACAAGTAGATTTAAATATCTTCCAGTTAATGCAAATGTGGCTCTTTTATATTGCCTGTAAATAAGACTGATATAACTCTAAATGTTTCTTTTATACCTTTTGTCATAAAGGTTTCTACCATTTTACTTGTTTTATTACCAAGTTTACTAATTGGAGTAGTATAGTCTTTTGTGGTTGTATCTAAATAGTCTTCAATTTTAATATTTTTACCACTATCTACATCACTTTCAAACTTTTCCATTGCTTCTTTAGTAATGGTCATTTTATTATATTGGCCATATTGATATAAATTAGTAATACCCGCGAAATATAATGATATAAAAACTATGAACATAATAATTATAAATATTAACACAGGATTTGCTTTTTTCTTTTTAACTTCTTCCATTATTTCCTCCTATATATTCACTTAATACTGAAGATATAATATCCATTGAATTATTTACTTCTTCAATAGTGTTTCCTACTCCCCCTACTTCTAAAAGTATTGCATTTGGCTTCAAATCTTGATTGTATATTCCATTTACTCCTTTACCAGTTTTCTTTGATATTCCTCTTGAAAATCCTGGATAATATTCATTAAATTTATTATTAAGAGATTCAGCAAGTTTCAAATTTGGTTCATAAGAAGCATGATCTAAACCTACTACAAAAAGTATTCTTGCATATTTTTTAGAATTATATTCATACAGGGTCTTATCATATGAAGCAGAATCTCTATGAATATCTATCATATATTCAATTGTGGGATTTTCTTTTAATTTAATTTCTGCGAAATATCTACTTGCGACATAACTATAATTGTATTTTAATTTATTATCTTGCAAATACTTTTTAATATTGTTAGTTTCTACTACTGAAGGTATTCCAAAACTCTCTAGTTTTTCTTTTAGTATGTAGGAAGCAATTAATACATTAGGCTTAATACTATAGTCATATAAAACTTCCATATTATATTCTTCAAGTTGATGAGAATTATAAATATAAACTAATGGATTTTTTGATGGAGTATATTCTGGGTCTTCCACATATTCGGATTCACTTTCTTCATAATTAAAGTAATCATCTTCATTACTAAAGACCATCATATTTTTAGAAGACACTACTTTATTTAAGGCAGAATATATAATATTTTCTGGTGTAGTTATATTAATATCTAGTATTTTAGAGATAAAGCTATCTTCACGAATTATTTCACTCATTGAAGAAGTTAAAAGTGTTTCTTTTAAATTTATTGTTTTACCATTAAAAAGAATGCTCATAGTTGTATATATAGATGCAAAAACTATTAGTATGACTGCATACTTTTTAAAATTTATTTTTTTAGTACTTTTAAACTTTTTTCCCATAATATACCTTTCATATAAATTATATATGATGAATATTAAAAAAAATGTTGAATTATAATATAAAGAAGATTTTATTTTAACTTGTACGATATTGTTTGATTTTACTGACTATTTATGATATTATCTTTATGTAATTCAAAAGGAGGTGCATTATGCCTAATATTAAAAGTGCTAAAAAAAGAGTTCGTACTATCGCAAAAAGTAACGTTTTAAACAATGATGCTAAAGCTAGTATGAGAACTGCGATTAAAAAGGTTGAAAAAGCAGTTGCTGCTAATGAAAAGAAGGAAACTGTAAACGAATTAGTAAGCGTGGCTTTTAAAAAGATAGATAAAACTTTAAAAGCAAAAATTATCAAAACTAATACAGCTGCAAGATATAAAAGTCGTTTAGGAAAAATGTTAAACAATATTAAGTAGTTTTTACTACTTTTTTATTTTAAATAAATTTACACTTTTTTTAAAAATGATATTATTTTTTTTATATTTTTTTGATATACTAATAATATGAAGTTAATAAGAAATATCATAATTAGTTTAATAATAGTATTTGGAGTAATGTTTTTGTATGTGAATAGAGAAAAAGTTCATACATTTATTTATGGTACTGTATTAAAAAAAGATATAATAAAAGTGCCCGAAGCAAATATATATAAAAGAATGTATGAATATGAAAATTTTACATTTGATGAAGATTATACTCCAGAAAACAAAGAAGAATTAATTAATATATTTTATAATATTTTAAATAATGGATGGACTGAATTTACATTCTATTGCCCCACTGAATATACTTCTTGTATTGATGATATAAGAGAGATTAGTTCTGATAAACAAATACTTAGTAACGTAAATGGATATGTATCTCCTTTTAATGCATTTTCAATGATTAATACAACAGTTTCAAATTATAGAGAAGTATATGTAAAAGTAGAAAAAAAATATAATGATGATGAAATAAAACAAGTAAATGCTGCATTAGATGAAATAATTAGTACTTTAAAATTGAATGAAATGAATACAGAAACTAAAATTAAAACATTTCATGATTATTTAATAAAAACTGTTGTTTATGATGAATCATTTGTAGAAAATAAAAGTAGCATACATTTTTCTAATAAAGCAGTAGGAGCTCTTATCAACAACTTTGCAGTGTGCGCAGGATACTCTGATACCTTGGCTTTATATTTAGATAGATTAAATATTCCAAATATAATTATTGCAAGTGATACTCATGCATGGAACTTAGTATATATAGATGATTATTGGTTACACATAGACGCTACTTGGAATGATACTGAAAACAAACTACATGATTATGAATTTTATTTAATAGATACTAATAAATTATTAGAAATCGATAAAAAGCAACATACATTTAATAAAGACTTCTTTACAGAAGCATATTAAAACTGATAATATTTATATCAGTTTTTTTGCACTCTCAATTGTCTTATTAAAATTATCATAATTAACATCTATCCAATTTACATTATCAAATTGATGATTATTCCAAGTTACTTGTCTTTTAGCATAGTGTCTTGTATTCTTTTTTATTTCATCTATTGCTTCTTCTAATGTGCACTCACCTTTAAAGTATTTATTTAATTCTTTGTATCCTATAATAGAATCTGTATTTATTCCACTTTCGTAGAGTTTTTTTGCTTCTTCAAGTAAACCTTTATCAAACATATTATCCACTCTTTTATTTATATAGTTATACATTTCTTTTCTATCCGCTCTAAGTCCAATTATTTTAAAATCATATAATGGAGTATCTTTTATACTTTCATTTTTAATAACTTTATTAGTGGAATTAAAGTGATTTATAAATCTTATCATTCTTTTTCTATTATTTACATGTATTTCATTGTTAGAATCTATCGAATTTACTATTTGCTTTAATTCTTCATTTGTAGATGATTCATAATCATTATGATTTTCTTTTGATTCAATTTCTAAGTTATAATTATATAAAAGTGCTTTTACATATAACCCAGATCCACCTACTATTACTACATTTTTATTTTCTTTAATTAAATTATCCAAAATCTTTCTTGCGTCCCTTTGATAGTCATATACAGTATATTTTCTATCTAATGATTCAGAGTCTATCATATGATGAGTTATACCTTCCATTTCACTTTCAGTAATTTTAGCTGTTCCTATATTGGTGTTTTTATATACTTGTACAGCATCTGCGTTTATAATTTCTGCGTTTAATTCTTTTGCAAGACTTATTGAAAGTTTAGTTTTACCAGATGCAGTAGGACCAATTATTACAATTATTTTGCTCATTCTACCCTCTTAAATAATTTTTCCAGTTCATACTTAGGATACTTAATAATTGTAGGTCTTCCATGTGGACAAGAATATGGAAAATCACATTTAAATAATCTTTCAATAAGCATCTCTTCTTCCTCGTATGATATATTTGTATTTGCTTTTACACTCATTTTACAAGCAAGTGTCATTGCAACTCTATCATTAAATCTAACTCTATCAAATGAACCTTTAAGTTCATTTATAAGATCTAGTATTTTTCTTATACTTTCTTCTTCATAGCCTTCTTTTAACCATGTTGGATGTGAAAGTATTCTTATAGTATTTATGCCAAACTCTTCGTAAGTAATTCCTATCTCATCCAAAATATATCCATATTCTAATGTATTTAAATATTCTTCTTTAGTGAGTTCAATATTTATTGGGAACAAGAGTGATGTTGATTCTTTTTTTAAATTCTTTAATCTATCCAAATAAACTTCATAATTTATTCTTTCGTTTGCTGCATGTATATCAATTAAATACATAGTATCAGTATCTTGACAAATTAAATATGTCCCAAGAGCAAGACCTACAGGTTTTATTAAACTCTTTTCTTTACTCTCTTCTTCATATAAATCTTCTGTTTCGCTTTCTTTTACATTAAAGTTCATTGATACTTCTTTATAAAAATTTTGTGGAATAATGCTTTCTATTTCTTCATTTTCTTTTATTACAGGTTTTCTTATTTCTTCAGTATATGCTTTAAAAGTATTATCAGTGTTATTTAATTTATCTCTAATAATTCCAAATAACAAATCTTCAAGAGTATCCATTTTACTAAATTTAATATCTTGTTTAGTTGGATGTATATTTACATCAATTAGAGTTGGATCTGTTTCTATATTTAAAACACAAATAGGATACTTAGTATCAGCTAAAAAGGTATGATATGCATCTTTTATTATTCTAATTATAGTATTGTTCTGTACTACTCTATTATTTACAAGTATAACGAGTCCATTTCTGTTACTCTTTGTTATATTTATATTAGATATGTACCCTTTAATAGAATAATCATAATTTTCACCTTGAATCCATTCCATATTCTTACTAACATTATAACCAAATATTTCATGTATTACTTTTAATAGTTCATTACTACCTGTTGTTTTTAGTATTTCTTTCTCATTATTAAAAAGAGTAAATGATATTTCTGGGTGAGATAAACTAATACGTTCCATAACAGAAGTAACAGATGCAAGTTCAGAGGATTCACTTTTTAAAAATTTAAGTCTAACTGGAGTGTTATAAAACAAATCTTTTACTTCAATAATTGTACCTTTATGAGATACACCAGACTCATTACTTATAAGTTTTCCGCCTTCTATTACAATTTTTGTTCCATCATCTTTTTTACTGGTTTCAAGTGTAACTTTAGAAACAGACGCAATAGAAGCTAGTGCTTCACCACGAAATCCTAAAGTATTTATAAAATATAAATCAGTTTCACTTTTTATTTTACTTGTCGCATGACGAGAAAAAGAAAGAATAGCATCATCATATTCCATTCCACATCCATCATCCGTTACTTTAATACTTTTAATACCAGATGAGATTAACTCAACTTTTATTTTTTTTGCCCCGGCATCAATACTATTTTCTATTAACTCTTTTACCACATTAGAAATTCTTTCAACCACTTCTCCCGCGGCGATTTTATTAGATAAATTTTCATCCATTACTTTAATAATACCCATAAATACTCCTATATCATATTATTTCTAATACTTATCAAATCTTCTCTTAATGTATATATTTTTAATTTAGATTCTTTATTTACTTTAACAAAACCAAGTCCATTAATAACTATATCTTTTTTATTCTTTAACTCAAATGTTTTACTTGGTAATACTTTTAATTCATTACTATTTACTGATTTCACTTTCTTATATTCTAAATTATTATTCATATAAAAATTTAAACTATTTTGTTTTTCTCCTAAATAATCTATTCTTAAAATTTTATCAATAATTATAGAGTATCCATTTTTAATTTGAAAAGTTTTTACTTTTAATTCTTTTTTTGGCATAATATTTGAAATTTCTTCAGGTGCGATATGATTATATATAGAACAATCTAATTCAAAACCAGGAGTATCTATTATTTCTATATCTCCCACTTTCATATTTATATAATCCATTGTAGTATTAGGAATAGGACTAGTAACAATTTTTGAAACTTCACCAGAAGAAGTTAATAATGAATTGATAAAAGAACTTTTACCAGCATTAGTTAAACCTGTTATATATACTTTTTTTATATTATTCTTGTTTATTATACCCATGAATTTATCAATATTATATTTTGTTTTGGCACTTACACACATTACTTCATTCTTTATATAAAAGTTTTCTTTAAAATATTTTATAATTTTTCCTTCTTTTACACCACGTGGCAATAAATCAAATTTTGTTATTAAGATTAATTTAAAATCATTAGAAAAATATTTAAAATACTTAATAGCATCTTCAGTAATATTCAATATATCTACTAAATATACTACTGCATCCCCATTTAAATCTATATCATTTATAATAATTTCAGTATTTACCTTTGCGTTTGTTTCATATGTTTTTCCATAATACTTTATTTTAAAACATTTTTCACAGTACATAGCATCTTCATATTTTTCATGTTTTACGTATCCTAGTTCATTTTTATTTTCACTTTGTAATACTATTCCGCATCCCATGCATTTTCTAGTCATAATATCTTCCTCTTTTAAATAAATCTTTTTTAGTTAAAGATGAAAATATATAGCGTTCCGCCATTCTATTAAAAATAGATACAAAAAAATCTTTATCCCCCATTGGATTTACTAAAATACTTGTTATATCCATCCTATTAGCGCCATATATATCGGTTATTAATTGATCTCCTACCATTGCAATTTCAGAGGTTTTAAAATTATAATTTTTCATAATTTTTTCATATTTATCTTTTTTGGGTTTTTTTGAAGATGCTCCTGCGTCTATTCCTAAACCACTTTTAAATGGTTCCACTCTATGACGTCCACTATTAGATAAAATCATTAATTTAAATCCCATTGTTTTGAGTCTTGCAAATAGATTTTTTAATTCTTTTGTAGGACTTGATAAATCTATTGGAGTAAGTGTGTTATCTAAGTCATATATCATGCATTTTATACCACTAGATTTTAACTTTTCATAATTTATAGAATAAATGCTTTTAGCATAAATATCAGGAACAAACTTATCAAACATAACACACCTCTTTCAATATAATAATTATAACTTTTTTTTATATAAAAATAAAGAAATGCTTTATAATAAATTTATTTTATTAATTAATATTTCTTTTACATAAAAAAAGATATTTTTTTCAAATACCTTTTATGCACGTGATGAATATTTCCCATCACGAGTTGTAACTATAATTTCTTCCCCCTCTTCTATAAACAAAGGAACTTTTAATGTATATCCTGTCTCTATAGTAGCATCTTTAAGTGCTCCAGAAGTAGTATTTCCTTTAACTGCGCTTTCAGATTTAATAACTTTATAAGATACTTTCTCTGGTAAACTAACTCCTATAACCTCACCATCATAGTTCATTACTTCAACATTCATATTCTCTTTTAAAAAGTTTTTATTATCTTCTAATATTGAATCGGGTAATTCTAGTTGTTCATATGTTATATTATCCATAAAAACATAAGAAGTCCCGTCATTATATAAATATGATAATTCCTTTTTCTCTACATTTGCTTTCTCAATTTTAATCCCAGCATTAAATGTAATATCTTGAGTAGTATTTGTTTTTAAATTTTTAAGTTTGGTTCTAACAAACGCACTACCCTTCCCAGGTTTAACATGTTGAAATTCAACAACTTGATAAACATTACCGTCATATTTAATAGTCATACCATTTTTAATGTCATTAACATTTATCATTTATTAACTAACCTTTCTTTCTGTATGTTTTGTTGTTTTGTTACATCTTTTACAAAACTTATTAATTTCAATTTTTCCTTCAGTGTTTTTCTTATTTTTATTTGTTAAATAATTAATTTCGTTACAAACACTACATCTTAAATTAATACTTTCTCTATTTTCTTTCTTAGCCATAATGCACCTCCTCTTAATTACATACAAGATTATAGCATAGATATTTAAAATATTAAAGCATTTTTAACTTAAAATCCATGTTTTTTCTTATTTATTATATTTCTCAAAATACAAATCTGTTACTTCTTTAGCAATTTTTCTATTAACTTTTGAAGTAAAAGAAGTATGACGATTACTTACATTTGGAGATAATACTACTATACTAACAGTTGGACTATCATAAGGCATATAACCACCAAATGCCGAACTAATTGTTTCAGTATCTATTTTTCCATCATGATTTGTGTCTATAAAACTTTGTGCTGTTCCAGTTTTACCTGCGACATTATACTTTGGATTAATGTGACTTCTTCCAGTTCCCCCTGCTTCCATCACCATTTTTAAACCTTCTCTTACTCTTTCCATATAAATGCTCTCTATATCAACTTCATTCAATATTTTATTTTCATATTCATGACTACCTGCAGATTTTAAGTAATGAAGAGAATATCTTTTACCAGAAGATGCAAGTGTATTTATATATTGCATTAACTGCATTGGAGTATATGTTTCATATTGCCCTATTGGATAGTCAAGTAATGCTCCACCTTGCGTATCACTTCCAACAACACCTATTGTTTCATTCGGCACATCTATACCAGTTTTAACACCAAGTCCAAAAGAATTATACATACTCCTATACTTTATAAAACCAGATGTATCTAAACTGAGTCCTTTATTATATCCATAGTTTCCATTACCTATTTTAATAGCTATTAAAAATTGATAATAATTTGATGAATATTTAAGAGCTGTTAAATCATTAATACGCCCTAAACTTTTCCAAGAACATTTTTCTTTTGAATTTTTAACTTTTATACACCCATCTGTTACAGTATACCCTATATCAATTGCGCCATATTTATATCCGACCAAATGAGATGCACCTTTTACAATAGACCCAGGAGTTACTGCATAGTTAGTTAAGTCAGATAAGTAATTAACACGCGTATAATCTTTGTCATTTAATACTCCAGTACCAGCAGACGCTAAAATTTCTCCAGTCATAGGATTACTCATAATAACAAAACTTCTATTGAAATACGCAGTATTTGCTTCCTTTTTTGCGTTAACTACTTGTCTATATATAATGTCTTCAATATCTTTTTGTAAATTTATATCAATAGATAAAGTAATATCAGTTCCGTTTTTTAACTTATCTACAATTATTTTATCACCAGAAGCAGTTAAAATATATTTTTCATCTTGCCCTTTTAAATAATGTTCATACTCACGTTCTAAAAAACTCACTCCCACAGTATCTGTTCTACTATACCCTTTTTTTATGTATTCGTTTATCTCTTCTTTAGGAATGCTACCAATGTTACCTAAATATTCTCTAAAAGTATCTCCATAAGGATAAGTTCTTTCATAAATAACACCAATACTAAACCCATATTTTTCATATTCTTTAATATTTTCAAGTTCTAATAAGGTAATACCTTCTTTAATTGTTTTTATAGAATTTCTATACCCTTCGTTCATTAAAGAATATAGATATGCTTCTTTTATTTCTATTTCTGTCAAAGAATTTGTATCATCCTTAGTCACTAATTTATATAAATAATTTTCATATTCACTTTTTGATAATTCTCTATTGTTGTATTTGTTTTCTACATTTTCATTAATTCTTGACTCTATTTTATCTTTATATTTAACTAAAATATAATTTATTTTATCTGCTTCTGTTAATTTTTCATAATTTAGATCTAAAACATTTATTAAATTTCCTACGATTACAAGTTCTTTATCACTTGTAACATTACTTGATTTTTCATAAGTAAGTGTATATATTTCTTTGTTATCCACAATGACATTTCCATTTCTATCAAGTATTCTGCCACGTGGAGCATATTTGCTTATATACTCTTTATTGCTTTTCATTTCTAACTCAGTAGTATAAAACTCACGCTCAAATATTATTAAATCTATTAGTCTATATATAATAACACTAAAAGATATTCCTAAAAACACTAGCAATATTATAAATCTTCCTTTAATTATGTCATTTGAAAATTTTACTTTCTTCATATTTATTAGTATATACAAAAATTTAATTCATAAACTTAATACGAGGAGGGATTTTAAATGAATAATGATATAATTAAAAAATATGCGTCAAACATTGAGAAAAAAGACATAATTGAATTTGCTAAAAAGGAAGGAATAAGCATTACAGAGGAAGAAGTAAGTACACTACATAGTGTAATTAAAAACAACGCAGATGAAATACTAAGTGCAGACTTCTATTCTTACATAGCAAAATATAAGAGCAAATTTAGTGCGCCCTTATATAACAAAATAATTGAGAAATATGAAAAATATAAAGGATTTATAAATTAGATTTAAAATCTATAAATGATTTATTTCTAATACTTTCTATTTCATATTTATAAGGTGGAATGTCTTTTACATAAGGAGTTTCTAATATTTTAGGAACTTCTTTTAATGACTCATTATATATCACATTAATTAGAGTATTAAATCCAATAGTTCCATATCCTATATTAGCATGTCTATCTTTATGCATACCTAACTCGTTTAAACTGTCATTTATATGAATACATTTAATTTTATCTATTCCAATTTTTTTATCAAAAACGCTTAAAAATTCATCAAACATATTTAAATCAATACCAGAATCATTCATGTGACAAGTATCTAAACAAACTCCAACATTTTCTTTGCAATTTATATTATTCATTATATATTCTATATCTTCAATAGTGCTTCCTACTTCTGTTCCTTTGCCTGACATAAATTCTATGATTAGATTAAAGTCAGTAATACCCTCCATTATTTTATTTATTCCAAACACTATATTATCTAAGGCATGAGCAGCTTCTATATTTGTTCTAGATCCTGGATGAAAAATCAAATTTTTAATTCCAAGAGCCTTACATCTTCCGATTTCTTCTTTCATAAAATGAATATAAAAATTATATTTACGTGCGTCACTATCATTTGCAAGATTAACAATAAATGGAGCATGTACCATTACATTATTTATATCTATATTATTTTTTTTCATTAATTCCCATGCGTTTTTCGTAAATTCCATGTTTATTTCACTTCTAAAAGAACTTTGATTAGGACCAGTATATATCATAAAAGTATTTGATCCATATATTAAAGACTCTTCCACGCTTCCAAGAAGTCCACTATTAGACAAAAAAGACACATGAGAACCTATTATTAATTCCATTATAATCACCTACTTAATTATAGTTTATTGCACAAAAAAAAGCAAACACATATGTTTGCTAAAAATTATATTATAATTATTGTGGACAACTAATTATAGCAACTCTTGTAGCATCAATTTCTGTATCTTTCAAATCGCTAATTGATACTGCCGCAGTTCCTTCGCCTACAGTCATACTATTAGTTCCATCATCAATTTGAATTTTTGTTATAACTCTATTTCCACTTACTGTTCCAACTGTTACAATATATGAAACGCCAGAATTACCTGATAAAGAAACTGTTGATGTACTCGACCCGCCTTCTCTAATATAACAATAATTAGGAGGAATTGTTCCTGTTGGAGTAATTTGATCTTGAATTATTTGTGTTTCTGCTGCTTTATAAATTGTTTGTGATTGTGTTACAAAAGCACTTTTTTTAGAATTATTAAACAAATCCAATACTGCAGGAACTGCTATAACTACTAATATAGCTAAAATTGCTATAACTGCTAATAACTCAATTAATGTAAAACCTTTCTTA
>CAYXHQ010000027.1:0-12187 GCA_964465245.1 uncultured Muribaculaceae bacterium
TTATTTGTTACTTCAAATGTCTTTTCTACTGTTTCTCCTGGTGATAGGTGTGCTAATATTGTTGGTGACGTTCCTCTATAATTAAATGATAGTGAAGCTGAAGTTAGCAACATATCTGTTGATTCTCCTATTATTGAATGTGTTACCCAGGCATATGCCAGTCCTATTACTGCGGTTAATATAAATGCTAATCCCACTGTTATTAATCTTTGTTTTCGCGTAATTGAGTTTTTTATATTATAATTTACATCCATTATTTACCTCTATTCTTACGCATTAATATTATCATTTTAACCCCCCCGCCAAGCAAACAAATGTTCTTTTGCTTCTTACGGCAAAAATACGGCAAAATAAAAAGAAGACGTGCATATCTTCTTTATCTTATTAATATATTTGGATTTATTTATTTTTCTTTTTATCTATTATCTTTAAATTTGGAAATGAATCAAATACTCTTTTATAGAATACTCTGTTTTTTTCAATCATTTCTTTTATCTTTATACTAAGTTGTTCTGTTGAGTCAACCATTGTATTTTTTTCAATTCCTTTAATTTTTCCAACTAGAGTAATAGATAAGACTGCATCAATAATTATTGATACAAATAATACTATAAAAATAATTTCTGAAATAAAGGGATTAAACATATTGATTATTTTAAATAATAACGGGTTTATAAAGTACATTACTGCGCAAGCGCCTAGTCCAAATGGAATCATTGTTTCTAAACAGATTCGTCCATTTATATTAAATTTTCTATTTGTATAGTCCCACCATCTATATTTAAATATTTTTTCCATGATATAACTAGTAAAATATTCTAAAATTGAGCATATAAGAATTGACTTTAAAAATACACCCGAAACATCAGCTGTTCCTTTTAAAAGCAAAGTAATAAGTAAAATTCCAAAACCATATATAGGACAATATGGTCCTATTAAGAATCCTCTATTTACAAATTTTTTATTTAAAATGTAAGTCCTTATTACTTCTATTACCCATCCTAAAAATGAATAAAATATAAATATAAAGAATGCAGTTTTAAAGTTATCTATTATCACTTTTTACCTCACTTGCTTTTAACGGCTGATGCCATCTTCTTCCAAAGTTTACTTGATGAATAATTAAGTATTCCTACCTTATATACTTTAATTCCATATTTTAATAATACTGCGATTAATGCAACTACTAGAATTAATGATATTAATACATCAATTATTCCAATTTGGCCTTGAACGAGAAGCACCGGAGATAATATTGAAGAAATTAGTGGAATATATGAAGCAACTTTTATAAATGCAGATGACTCAAATGTTGATGCTACTATTGCTAGGTAATACCCTACCATTAATATAAACATAAGTGGTGTTTGAATTTGTGAGTAATCCTCTGGACTTGTAGTGATAGAAGCAAGAATACCAGCAATTAGTGAGCATAAGATAAAACTTAAAATCAGTAGTATTATTATAAATGGTAAAGCTTTTAAAATATTATTAAGCATTCCACTGTCAACGAATGTAGTAAGCATAGAATTAATATCTCCATTAAAGCTATTTGTAAAACTTTGTTTACTAATTAGTACCCTACTAAATGCACCAACTGCACTATAAACAATAAGTAAAAATCCTTGTAAAAGTACAAACACATTTGTGCTTATTATTTTTGATATAAAGTGTGCCATAGGAGATACACTTGAAATTATTATTTCCATACTTTTTGAAGTCTTTTCTTCATTGATTTCTGCTCCAACATACTGAACTACCATTAATATCAAAAAGAAGAATGGAAGTATAAATAAAGGTATAGCTACTCCACCGATAAGTTGCATTAACTCTGAATTACTGTTAGCATCTTCATTTAAAATTACTCTGTCAACACTTACTGGCGCCGATGCTTTATCCAAAACCTCGGTATCAATATTACTTAGTTTTAAAGCAATTTCAGTTTTAGTTGTGTTTAGCGCAGTAACAATGTTTTGATAAAGAATTGTATCAATTAAATCATATGAAATAATTTCTACATCATATACGTTTTCTTCACTTGGAGTAAGCACTAAAATAACGTCTTTTTTCTCATCACTCTTTAATTCATTTTTTAATTCTTCCGTGTCTTTAGTATAATGCTCCATTGTAACTTTACTATCAGTTAACGATATATTATTAGAGTTCATATATATTTCATTAAATTCATCATATACTCCAATAGAGTCCACCACATAAATATTTGTAGGTTTATCAAAGTCACCACCAAAATATTTTATAATAGAGTCAACATTACAAATAATAGGCATTAAAACAAGAAGTAGAATGTTGACAACTTTAAACCATTTACTTTTTAATTTTTTCTTTAGTGAATAACCTATTAAATATTCAACTTTACTACTCATAGCATTCACCTACTTTCTCAATAAATATTTCATCAAGTGAAGGCTCTTCCACTTCAAATTTTGTAATATTTTCACACTTACTTACGTATTTGAATACATCTTTTATAACTGCATCACTTTCAATTTTTACAATATATTCTTCACTTGTTTTATCTATATCTATTACACCTTTTATTTTCTTAAGCTCAGCCTTCTCTACTGAACCAATTATCTTAATATTTTTCTTTCTATATTCTTTTTTAATCTCTGCTAATTTACCTTCAAGTACAACATGTCCTTTTACAAGGACAACCAAAGAATCACAAAAATATTCTACATGATCCATTCTATGAGTTGAAAATATTATTATAGCTCCCTTTTTTTTCATTTCCATGATAACACTTTTAAACATTTCAATATTTATTGGGTCAAGTCCAGAAAATGGTTCATCAAGTATTAGAAGTTTTGGGTCATTTATAATCGCCGTAATAAATTGTATTTTTTGTTGATTTCCTTTAGATAATTCTTTAATTTTCCTGTGTTTATATTCACTAACATTAAACATATTCAAATAATAATCTAATTTTTTTAATATTTCACTTTCCTTCATTCCTTTAAGAGTTCCAAAATACACCATTTGTTCTTCTACTGTCATCT
This sequence comes from uncultured Muribaculaceae bacterium, assembly GCA_964465245.1. GTDB lineage: Bacteria > Bacillota_I > Bacilli_A > RF39 > UBA660 > CAYXHQ01. The sequence goes on from CAYXHQ010000027.1 coordinate 3,021, forward strand.
TTGTCATAAGACTTCGCTCTTCAGTTAGAAATCCTATCTTGTCAGTAACTGAGTAATCAATTGGTTTACCATTCAAAGTAATTTCACCATTTGACTTGTCAAGTAGACCCATAATCATTCTAAATGTTGTTGTTTTACCTGCGCCATTCACACCAAGAAGGCCAAATATTTCTCCTTCTTTTATTTCAAAAGATAAGTTATCAACAGCTAAAATGTCTCCATAATATTTTGTAATTCCTTTTACTTTTAACATGTTTCCTCCTTTAACATACAACTTCATTTTCTATAAATTCAATATTTAAATATTTTTTGCTAGATAAACAGTCACACATATGAACAAATTTTTCACACTCAGTTTTAGGCTTTGGTAATGTAACGCTACTATATTTGTTAGTATTCCACTCTCCCATATGGCTTTTAATCATTGATGAGATTAAAGATTTTTCTTTTTCAGGTAAAGATGAAGCTTTATAAACTTCTTCTCCCGCGATTAGTGGATGATCAAAAGACGTGTATATTCCTTTTATTTTACCGTGTTTAAAACCATCATGCATAATTAATGCATATATTATTAAATCTTTTTCTCTATCACTAAAAATATTATACATTTCTAGACTTAATAAATCGTGCGCAATTCTTGCCGCAGCTTTAGTGTGTCTTAGTAATCCTCCTTTATTTTGTGAAAAAGATGGATGATACTTTCCAGTGGAAGATGCGCTCACTTCAAAGAAATAATCAGGCACTATTTCTAACACACTTATTAAATCACTTTTTATATCATTATTTTTAATGAATTCTATTTCTGGTGCAAAATATTTATATTTTTCCATTATACCCTCCTATTTTATAATTTCCACGTATTCTCCAGTGTGAATATCAAACCTGTTTTCATCATCTTTATCTAAATGACACTCTAAAATATAAGTAGGATTAATCTTTACATGTACATTATCAATAATTATATTATCTTTTTTAATACTTACAATTTCACCATTTTTAACATTATAATGTTCAGCATCTCTTTCATTCATGTGAATATGCCTATTTGCAATAATGCACACATTATCAAGAGTTACCATTCCCACAACTCCTACAATAGTTAAAGATTCACTATTATTTAAGTCTCCACTATTTCTAACAGGTGGGTTAATGCCTAAAATATCTGCATCACTTCTTAAAATCTCTACTTGAGTATATTCTCTTAAAGGACCAATTACTCTTACTCCTTCGATTATACCTGAGTCAGTCTTTAAATTAACTTTTGTTTCGGATGCATATTCACCAGTTTGCATCAACTGCCTTCTAACTTTCAAAGAGTAATTCTCACCAAACAATTTAGCAAGTATTTCTCTACTTAAATGAACATGTCTATTACTTACACCTACTTTTATTTTCATTTTGACTCCTTATGTGAAAATTATATAATATTTTCACATATTTTGAAACATATATCATAGTATTTATTAGAAAAAGGATGTGTAAAAATGAATGGAAGTTATTATAAAAATCCGAGTTACCCGAGTTCTTTAAGACCAACTGGTACTCCACCTACTATTTCATCAAATGGAATACCTATAATGGATACTACTAATGAGTTACCTATGGAGCAAAGTTACGTTGAAAATATTTTGAGAGCCAACAAGGGTAAAAAAGTAAGTGCATATGTATCATATTCAGACTCAGTTGAATGGAGAGACAAAATATTTACTGGTATTATCGAGCAAGCAGGACGTGATCATTTAATCTTAAGTGACCCAAATACTGGCAAATGGTATTTAATACTAATGATTTACTTGGATTACGTAGAATTTGATGAAAAAATAAATTATGGACTATAAAAGTTCATATTTTTTTGATATAATTCATAATAGGATGTGATGATATGGAAAAAACATTATATATTTTAATGATCGCGGCAATTATTGTGTTTGCTGTTTGTATGCTACTTATATTGTTTGTATCAAAAAACAGAAAAATATTATCACTTATTAATAAAATGACAGAAGCAGAAAGTGTTATTAAGGAAAATTTAAAGAATAAATTAGAATTAAATATTCGTGCGATTAATATAATTGAAAGAGAACTTAAAATTGAGAGTAAAATGTTTGGGGAAGTTAAAAAAATAAAGGCAGATAAAATTAATGATATTTTATTTGATAACATATTAAGTGACGCTACTAAAGAGATTAATGAATTTAAAGAAGATTATAAAGAGTTGTCTAAAACTAAAAGTTTTGATGGTATAATAAAAGATATATATGATATTGATATTTATTTGACAGGGGCTAGACGTTTCTTTAACAAAAATGCTACTACTTATAATAATTTGATAAAAGTATTTCCAAATAATATAATTGCTAAATTAAAACGCTATAATATTAAAAATTTCTATAGTGAATCTCTTGATTATGATGATATAAAAATGGACCTAGATATCTAAGTCCATTTAATTTATTTTAAAATCTATTGGTTTGATTCCATTTTTAATAAGAAAATTATTTGTTCTAGAGAATGGACGACTTCCAAAAAATCCATTATACGCAGAGAATGGAGATGGATGTGTACTTTCAATTATCAAATGTTTAGGGTTTGTGATAAATACTTTTTTACTTCTAGCGAAGTTTCCCCACAATATAAAAACTACAGGCGTTTCTTTTAAGTTTAATAGTTTAATAATATGGTCAGTTAACCTTTGCCATCCTAAATCTTTATGAGAAGCTGCTTTATCTTTTTCTACTGTTAAAACTGAATTAAGTAAAAGTATTCCTTCCCTCGCCCATGAAGTTAAATCTCCAGAGTTACTAATAGGAATATCCAAGTCAGCAAATAATTCTTTATATATATTTTGTAAACTTGGTGGTTTTGGTGTACCCTTTCTTACAGAAAATGAAAGTCCGTGTGCTTCCCCAACTCCGTGATATGGGTCTTGCCCTAAAATTACTACTTTTACATTACTATATGGAGTGAGTTTTAATGCATTAAAAATATTATTATATTCAGGATAACATGTATGAGTTTCATATTCTTTTTTTACTGTACCCATGAATCTTTTGAATCCATCACTTTCAAAAACATTTTCTAATACATCATCCCAATCGTTTCCTATCATTTTTTTCACCTCTAAAAATCTTATATAAATATATTAAGTTTATTAAAATTAATATAAACATTAGTATATCTATAAATTCCCAAATAACCTTAGAACTAATAAATATACCACTCATACAAAATAATAACACAAATACTTTAAAAATGAAAATTATCTTTTTATTTTTAGTTATTACACTTATATTAGACTCTCCAATGTAAAATCCACTTATTATAGTAGTGAGTGCAAACATAAGTATAATTATAGTAAGTAGAATAATACCAACATTTCCAAAGTGATGCATAAATACATTTGATATAAGTTCATTATAACTACTAAATATAGTAGTACTTTTTACTGAGAGTACCATGAACGCAGTAATCAAACATACTACAAATGTTATAAAATACATTCCAATAGTTTGAGTTCTGCCGGCCTCAATGGGTGAGATATCATCAATAGAAGACGAAGTAGAAGACGTACCTATCATTACTTCACTTAAAAATATTGCTCTTTTAATTCCAATAAAAGCTCCCACTAACACTCCTCTTTTTGTGAATGCATTTGATACAATATTAGTTATAATATTTGGAATTTGATTAATGTTAGTAAATATTACAATTAGACCCAAAATTATATAAAGTATGCACATTAAAGGAACTATTTTGTTCATGGAACCCAGTAACTCTTTTATTGAAAAGAACATTATAAAAAGTATTATAATTAGAAATATAACTGCGATTAAGTAAATATTTATATTATAGTTTATAAGTAATATTTCTGTTATAGTGTTTGTTTGAATCATTTGAAAAAAGAATGAATAACAAAGTATTAATAGTATTAGCGATATATATGCAACTGTTTTGTTAATACCTTTTATATAGAAAAATGGTCCACCCATATAACCACTTTCATTTTTAACTTTATAAGTGCTTCCTATAAAACTTTCATAATATATTAAAGATGATGTTAAGAAAGAAAATATTAAAATCCAAAGAATGCTTCCAGGCCCTCCTACATATATCGCCATAGAGGTACCAATAATTGAACCTACTCCAATTTTAGTTCCTAAAGATAAAAAAAGTCCACTTCTACTTTTCTTATTTAAACTTTTTAACATTTTTATTATATTATAATTTTCAAATTTAATTCTTTTACTTATAAGTAATGCAAATAAAAATAAGAGTATTGTTAAGATAAACCATAATTTATTCATTATTATATTTATATTAATAATATGTCTTATTTATTCTTTTTTAAAGCCCTTATTTTTTCTTTTCTATGCTTTAATTCTTCATTAAAATATATTTCATTTAGTGAAAACGCAAATACAGTGCTAAATATTTTTGGCAATTCTAATGGGGGAATAGCTACTTCAAATACTATAAACAAAACTATAAATAAACTAGATAGTTTATATAATGATTTAGTTAAATAATACTTACAGTATTCGCTCAAATTTATAGCCCCCTATTTATGATATGTCTCATTATTCATAATTTTAAATATTCTATATATTTGTTCTAAAAGTAATCCTCTAAAAAGTCCATGTGGGAAAGTTAAATCAGAAAAAGATATGAGGCTGTTAGATATATTTTTAATATCTTTATGTATTCCATCTGAACCACCAATAATAAAAGTAATGTTAGATGAACCACTATTAAATAAAGTTTCAATTTTTTCTTTAAAATCTATTGTACTGAGTTTTTTTCCTTCTATCGCAAGAGATATAATATAGTCATTTGAATTAATATGTTTTAATATTTCATCTCTTTCATTTTCTATATTACTATCTTTTAATTCTATTATTTCTATTTTGTGATATTTCTTAATTCTGTTATAATAGTCACTCACCATATCACTTAGATAATTCTCTTTAATTTTACCTATACATATAATTTTAATCATGGGATACCTCTAATACTTCACTTTGAGATGCACAACATATTTCATAAGTTTTAGGTAATTCGCTAATTTTATCGTTAACTGTATCAAGTGCGATAGCTCTACTGTTATTTTCTTCACTTAAGTGAGCTAAAACTATTTTTTTAGTCTTTGTACCTATTATTTTAGATAAATACATTCCACAAAGTTCATTAGACAAGTGGCCAGAGTCTCCATATATTCTTTTTTGCAAGTATGGAGGATAAGACCCATTTAAAAGCATATCAACATCGTGATTACTTTCAATTATATAATATGTCTTATTCTTAATTTTGGTCAATAGCCTTTCTGGTATATACCCAGTATCTGTTATATACACTAAAGATTCTTTTTTGTATTCAAACACAAAACCTGAAGAATCTGTCGCATCATGAGAGGTAGGAATACTACTTATCTTTATTCCTTCAATTTCCATTACATCACACAAATATCTTATATTTTTATAATCATCATCAAAATATATATCTGCGATTTTTTTACTCATATATAAAACTGGATTATACATTTTTAAGAATACAGAAAGACCATAAATATGATCTCTATGGTCATGTGTTATAAATATATAATTAATATCTTTTGGATTTACATTTATAGTGCTTAATTTTTCTTTTAATGCTCTATAAGAAAATCCTATATCTATTAAAATTTTTGTATTTTCTATTTCTATTAATGTAGAATTCCCTTTAGAGCCACTTCCTAATACTGTTATTTTCATTATTGATAAATTAATAACGGGTCTATCATTCTTGAGTTACTATATGACGAACTTCCTGTATATATTCCTAAGTGTAAATGTGTTCCCGTACTCCTTCCTGTACTTCCCATAAGTCCGATTATTTGTCCTTTTATAACAGCGTCTCCTTCTGATGCAATACGTTCAGACATATGCATATAAACAGAATTATATCCATTATTATGAGTGATTATTACATAATTTCCCATGTCCCCGCCATAACTACTTCTTACCACTGTTCCGCTTTGAATTGCATATATTGGTGAACCATACCCAGTACCAGTAATATCAATTCCATAATGCCAAGATCCCCAACGTGGTCCAAATACTGATGATATTTTATATGGTTTGTTTGTTGGCCATGCCCAATAAGTTGAATCTCCAACATAAACTGTATTAAATCCACCAACTACTAATATTCTATTAATTACTGGAGTAATTTCTTCTTTAGATAATTGTACTGTACTGTAAAGTACTCCATTTACTATTTCATTTTTATATGTAACTTTAGTAAGCCCATTAGATCCTTCTTGTTTAACATATCTTGTACTTGCACTTAGCCTTACATCGTATTCAACATCTGTTTCATATGCGATATCTTGTTTTTCTACTGATGTAGTTTCTGTAACCACACTAACAAGTGGGTCTATAAGTGATATATTTACTTTTTGCCCTACTGATAAAAGTGCATTTTCACTAACGATATTTGGGTTAGCTATTAAAAACTCATTTACACTTAACATATTGTTAGTAGCAACTGTTTTTATATCGTCCCCTAATGCAACAGTATACTCTTTATCTGCTTCAAGCGAACCAAAAAGCATATATCTACTAAGTTCATCAGGGTCTGTAAATATTTTATCTTCAGTTGAAATAAAAGCTTCTTTTATTCTAACTTCTTCTTTTAAATAAAGGTCATCTATAGTTTCACCAGTATCAGTTATTTCTTCTTGAGTACCCGCAATATACTTCTCTAAGTCTTCAGTATTTACAAAAGAAAGTACTGTATTTCTAATCGCAGTATCTAAGTCTTCTCTATTTAGTATATTAAACCTTATATTTTCAGTTGTATCATCATCATCTTTAATAGTTACAGCATATCCTTCAACCGTAAAAGGGGCTTCATCTTTTATTAAATTGTAAATCATTTCTGCACTCATAGTAGATGTTTCATAAGTCTTTATTGGAGTAATCTCTAATCCTTCAGGAGGGTATACTTTATCTACTCCATATTTTTCTTTTATTTCTTTTTGTTCAAAGTCTATTAAATTATAAAGTTCATCTGCACTATTCATAAGACCCACTCTTTTTCCATTTAAGTAAACTTGAAAAAGTGTAACTGAATTTTTAATAGCCTTTCCTTCAGTTAAACCCATATAAAAGATTAATACTGATAGTATTATAGTTAAAAATGCACCAAATATTATTCCTTTTTTATTCACTCTTTTCATCTCCCGTGTATGCAAAGTTGTTAAATTTACCAATACTTTTTTCAAATATAAAGTCTATACTTCCAGTTTCTCCATTTCTATGTTTTGCGATTAATAATTCAATTTTTGGTGTTAAATTTGTAATGTTATCATAATAATCTTCACTATATAAGAATAACACAATGTCGGCATCTTGTTCAATACTTCCTGATTCTCTTAAGTCACTAAGCTTCGGTTTTCTGTCATCCCCTTTACGTTGTTCAGTACCACGAGAAAGTTGTGCAAGTGCCACTACTGGTACTTCTAATTCCATTGCAAGTTTCTTTAAGTCTCTTGAAATTTCACTAACCTCTGCTACTCTATTTCCTGCATATTTTGTTGTACTGTTAATAAGTTGAAGGTAGTCGATAATGATTAGGTCAAGTCCTGCATCACTATTTTTAAGTCTTCTACATTTTCTTCTAATTTCTCCTACACTTATACCAGCAGTATCATCTATATAAAAATTAGTATCAGCTAGTTCACTTTGCGCTTCATTAAATTTTTTCCAATCTGTATTATTTAGTCTTCCTGTCGCAAGAGTATTACCTTCAATTCTTCCAACAGAAGAATACATTTTTTTAACAATTTCTTCTGAAGACATTTCTAAACTGAAAAATGCTACTGTTTTTTTAGCTAAAGTTGCCGCATTTACCCCGATATTTAATGCAAATGTAGATTTACCAGCACCAGGACGCCCAGCAATAATTATTACTTGATTTTTATTAAATCCTCTAGTTTTCTTATCTAAATCACGAAATCCTGTAGGAACACCTATTACTCCTGTTTTCTTTTTAGCAAGTTCTTCAATTTGTTCTTGTACTATAGGTAATAAATCTTGTAAATTTTTAATTTCTTTTCCTAATGAGTCACTGTTTACACTAAGTATTTCTCTTTCAGCTTCTTCTACAATTTCTTCAACACTAGTTTTTTCATCATAACAAGAACCAATTATAGAATTTGATTTTTCAATTAGTTTTCTTAAAATAAATTTTTCAAAAATAATTCTAATGTATTCTTTTAAATGATATACTGAGCCAGCAGAATCAATAATCTCTGTAATATATTCTATTCCCCCTACACTTGATAGTTCTTTTTTCTTATCAAGTTCATTTATAACAGTAGTTGAATCAATTAATATATTTTTAGTATGAAGTTCTTTAATAACTGCAAAAATTTTAGAATTTGCTTTGTTATAAAACATATCACTTGTTAATTCTTCACAAATTTTTTCAAGTGATGATGCATTAACAAAAGCACACCCTAAAGCATTTATCTCAGCTTCTATATTTTGTGGTTCATTTTTTACTGCCATTTTTTCCTCCTACTTTGTAAGTTCAACTTTTATTATTGCTTTTACATCTTTATGTAATATAACGTTTACATTATATATTCCCAAACTATTTAAAGGTACGTCTATTACTATTTTTTTCTTATCTATAGTGTATCCTAACTTGATTAATTCTTCGCTTATTTGTTTACTAGAAATGTTGCCAAACACTTTATCTTGAGCACCAGTTTTAACTTTGAATTTAATAGATACTTTATCCATCTTTTGTTTTAAAGACATTGCTTCACTTTTAATTTTATCAGCTTCTTTTTGTCTACACTCTTTTTGACTAGATAATATTTCTGCACTTTTTAAGGTATAGGGAACTGCTGAACCGGACTTAATTAAAAATTCACCAAATCCTGTTTTAACCTCTTTAATATCATCTTTTTTTCCTTGGCCTTTTACATCTTTGATAAATATTATTTTCATGGCAACCTCCATTTCTTATATGTATTATACCAGTTTAGAAACTAAAAAAAAAGACTTTTAAAAAAGCCTAAGAATTTTTAAATTTATTCTTTTCACTCTCTATTAGTTCAATTAAATCTTTTTCGCTTGGAATACATAATTTAAACTTTGAAGCATATATATTTTTATTAT
>CAYXHQ010000028.1:0-11911 GCA_964465245.1 uncultured Muribaculaceae bacterium
CTGGTGTATCAGCAACCTCGCACTTCTCAGCAGTCATATACGCATTACATTATATGCCATCTTCCTAATAAAATCAAGCATTTTTTATACTTTTTGCATATTTTTTTGACTAAATGCTTTTCAAACAAAAAAATTCAAGTTGTTAAACCTAAATTTTTTTATTTAATCTAAAACTATCCTGTATGGATTAGTACTCGTTCCATAATCAGGAGCATCATCTACTACATATTTAATTCCAGCCTTTAGTTTTAATGCCGGGCGAAGACCATCTAAAACATTGCCACTACCTCCTACCGCTATCTCACTTGGCCACCATGCATGTACATCTCCACTGCTATATGAAGAAGCAAACCAATAAATTTCATTATTATTTATAAGAGAATTATAATTATCAGCATTTTGAGATAAATTAAAGCATTCAGGTACAGATTTTCCGCGACAATATAATAAATCCTTAAATGAATTAATTGTTAAATCTAGCTTTCCTCTTGTATATTTAGATATGTTTTCAAAATCTTCATTGTTGATAGAACGAACATTCGGATTATTTGAATTTATTCCTTTACAAAGGGTGCCTTCTACAATTTTATCATTACAATATTTTTGGGCTGCTGTATTTAATTTCAAAACAGTTACATTTGAATTACTTTCCCAATTTACACATTCCACACTTTTAGAAGATACTATCCAAATATTTGCATTTTCTTTTTTGTTGATATAATTTGTATCTGTTTCATCATACAGACCCTCTATGTACATTATTCTCCAATTTTCTAAGGAAGAAGTGTATCCATTTAACCCACTACAAGAAGTTGTATTTATATTACAATTTCCGGTGGACTCTGTTGATAATTCCCCTTCTGTTGTTAAACTACAGGCATTTTGTGCACTTAATAAAGAATTATCATATGGGTTCGGTATTAATCCACAATATTCATTATTATTATCGTCTTCAAAGCACACGTTATCATCCATTTTTACATACTTACCCACAAATTCATTATATATAGGGCCTCCTGCTATATTTGATTTGTAGGGTTGTTCTATAGCATTCACCAAATAGTCTATAACCAAAGTTGACCCTTCTTCGCCTTCTGTTAACGAACCTTCTAATGCACCGGCTGCTATCTCTGTGCAATTGAATTTTGTATCTACTATGTTATTAACATTTATATCATTTGGGTTTACTACTAAACCTGATGCTGGTAACACTAAAGCATAACTTCCATTTGAAACACAAAGTGAAGTCATATCTCCATTATTATTAAAGTTTATTATATAATCAAAGTTTTTCTTATCTTCAGTTAATAGTTTTGTATTATTACTGTTATACACTCCTGTAAAAGAACCTTCTGCGATATTTATTTCTCTTTGATTTATAGCTAATTTTTGAACATTTCTAACTTCTGTTATAAATGTAGATTTTTTTGAATCTGAGAATAATTTTATTACATTAGGAACTAATAAAACCATAATAATTCCTATTATTCCTATAACTGCTAATAATTCCATTAAAGTAAAACCTTTTTTATTTATTTTCATATGATTCACCTATTGTAATTTTACAATAAATAAATCTATTTGTACATACTTTAAAATTTAATTACTTTTCTCAATATAGAATTTTATTTATTATTTCATCTGATACATCCTTACTAAATTTTATATTTAACTCTTGATAACTAATAGGTACTTCCATTTCATTAACTAAACACTTTCCCATATTAATAATTGGAATATCCTTTGTATATTTTTTTATTTTATCTTTTATTATAGGAAAGTGAGTACACCCTAAAACAATAGCATCTGTTTTACTTAAATCTATATTTTTCAAATGATTATAAATCAAGTTATCAATAGGCTCATTATTTTCTATTGCTAAAACTAAATCTCCACATTCTAGTTCTTTTACATTTTTAAGAGGAACGTTCTTCTTAAATACATGAGACATAACTGTAGAAGAAGTAGCAAGTACTAATATATTCTTATAATTAGATGAATTTATATATTTAACAGTACTATCTATTATATTAATCAATGGTGTCTTAGTAACTCTTTTTAATTCATCATATATGTTTGAACTAACTGTACCACACGCTATTACAATTATATCAACTTTTTTACTATCCAAATATTTAATAATTTTACTAGATAATTTTAATAATTCTTCTTTAGTTTTAATCCCATACGGAATATTCGCAGTATCTCCATAATAATAGTACTCATTATTTGGATATTTTTTAACAAATTCTTTTAATACAGTAAGTCCTCCAAGTCCTGAATCAAACATACCTATTTTTATAACAATCACCTAATTAAATATATTCATTATGTTTGATTAGAATTTATTTTATTAATTAATGATTTTTTTACAAATCCATCTTCTATTTTATTTATAGAAAAAGTTTTACTCCCAGCATGATTTAAAGAAGTCCCGCAGTGATAGACTATACTACTATCCAACACTAAATATCTATCATGGAAAGTATCATCATAGATTATTTTTAAATTATTGTACTGACTATTATATTTTTCTATATCTAGTTTACTTAATTTATTATTTCTAGTTATTAAAGTAACACTTACTTTTATTTTAGATATCATATCTAATACAGTTTTATCAGCATACGCATCTATTATAATTAGTTCTTTTTTAGCTTCAGACATTATATCTATTATTTTTGAGTATGTATCATATATTTGGCCATCAAAATATATTTCATTTTTTAAAGACTTATCACTAAATTTATCAAATGACTCTTGGAGTAATTTGATATTTTCCGTATTTTTAAATACTTGATTATTTATGTACTTTTGTTCCAATAAATTTGATCCTATATATTTTCTCATAGTAACAAAAGCATCCATAATTTCAATGCTTATTTCTTCAGCAAGTGGTGTTCTAAGTATAGTTATTAACATGGCTACGCCTTGTTCAGTAAAAGCATACGGTTTATTATATTTTCCACCTCTTGTTTCTATAAGAGTTTTTTTGGTTTCAATTTGAAACCGCAAATTCTTTGTTTCTTCTTCAGTTAACTGAAACATAAATCTTTCAGGAAATCTATTAATATTTCTTTTCACAGCTAAATTAATTGACTTAGTCCCATTTTTACATTGATACAACTTTGCTAAATCAAAGTCTAGCATTACCTGTACTCCCCTTATTTCATAAATCATACTTTCTATTCTTTTTTCTTTCAACAACACTTCATTCATTATTTTTCTCCTCGCAAATGTTTTTATTCCGCCATATATAAATTAATATTATTATAAATATTAGATAATATTTAAGTCAAGAAAAAAACGATTAAACAATCGTTTATCTTAAAACATAATACCATAAGCAGAAAATACCTAATGCTGCGAGTATAATTAACTCTACAATTAATGTAGGTGTTAGTACTTTCTTTTTGTTAGTTTCTTCTTTTCTTGGGCTTGGTGCTCCTTCTTGTATTATTTTATTTTCTGTTATTATCTCTAACTTTGGTTGTGCATTTTCTACTGGTGCAGTATTTTTGGCAACTTCATTTGGTGTTACATTATTTGTATTTACATCTGCATTAGTAGGAGGCACTTCATTATTAACATTGTTTTCTGGATTCATAGTTATCTCCCTTATATTAATATGTTACCATAAATTTAAAAATATATTTATAATTTTTGCACTACTTTACATTACTTTATTAAAATTAATTGTTAAGAGCAATATCTAATAATTGTTCTAAATATTCAACCATGTATAATGGAACATTCAATATTTTTCCATCAAGTTTTAAATCATTCATAGAAAATCTAATAGAAATTTTAGGATTATATTTATCATTATATTTGGTTAAACTAGTATTATTTTTAGCATTTCCTGATTTCACTTCAACCGGAATAATCTCATTTTTATATTGTATTAAAAAGTCTATTTCATATTTTTCAAAAGTATAATAATAAGGTATAATGTCAAAATTTTTTACTAAATGATTTAATACAAAATTTTCTGTTAAGGAACCCTTAAATTCTTTATAAAAATTATCATTCTTTAAAAATTCATTTGATAAATTTGAATGCTTATGTAATAGACCTACATCCCCTAAATAAATTTTAAAAGAACTTAAATCTTGATATGCTTTTAATGGCAATTTAGGATCACTTACGTTATATACTTTATACAAAATATTAGCATCAACTAGCCAATTTAGAGAATATTCATATTCTCTAGCTCTAGCTCCTTTCTTAATAACTTGGTATAAAAATTTTTTATTTTCTTTAGCAAGTTGTGAAGGAATACTATTCCAAATTAAAGATATTTTATTTGTTTCACTATCAGTTGTATGTTTAGAAAAATCATTTTCATAAGAAAGTAATATTTTCCTTTGAAAATTAGATGCATTTTCAATGTCTCTATCACTTACCCAAGTAGATACTACTTCCGGCATGCCTCCTATAACATAATAAATTTTTAATTTTTCTATTAATCTTGTGTGTAATACATTTTCAAAATCAATAATTGAAGATATATTTTTCATAAACTCAACATAGTTTTCACAATCATCAGCGATTAAAAACTCACTAAATGACATTGGAGTTAAATCAATATAATCAACTTTGCCTACTGGAAAAGATACATGAGATAATTTTATTCCAAGCAAACTGCCTGCTCCTATTATGTTATATTCATTTGCATTTTCATAAAAATATTTTAATGAATTTAAAGCATTAGGACATTCTTGTATTTCATCTAGAAAAATTAAAGTAGATAAAGGTTTAATTGTTTTTCCACTTATTACAGAAAGTTGATCTATTATTCTTTGTGGATCTTTAGTATTTTGAAAAATATTAAATAACTCTGAATCATGGTCAAAATTAAAATAAACAAGGTTTTCGTAATATTTTTCGCCAAATTCTTTTACTATATAAGTTTTTCCCACTTGCCTCGCACCCCTTATCAAAAGAGGTTTTCTATATTTACTATTTTTCCATTTAATCAATTCTTCTGTTACATTTCTTTTCATATAATAATCAACTCCTTTTTAAATATATGTTGAGTTTAACATAATTATCACATCTTTTCAAGGTTATTTTGCTTGCATATCACATTTTTTCCATTTTTTAATAGTGTTTTTTCACATTATTTTTTATTTTTTTATCAAAAATGTCACATTTTTGAAAAGAAAGAAGTGAAATTTAATTTACTTTCTTTTACGCTACATTACTTTATTAAAATTTATTGTTTTTTCTACAACTCTTTTTATATCTCTTTCGTTAAACGGTTTAGTTAGCACTTCTGCGACTGGACGATTTGCAGCTTCTTCAATAGTTTCATTTGAATCTTCTCCAGTAATAATAGATACAGGTATTTTTGTAAATAGATTATGTTCTTTGAAATAATTTAATACTTCTATCCCATTACAGTTTGGCATGTTAAGATCAAGTAACATTGCAACTATATTGTTTTCATCTGCTTTTTCTATTAATGAAATAGCTTCATTTCCATCAGTTGCAGACATCACATTATATTCATTTTTAAATACTTTTTCTATAAATATTCTTACAATGTTTGAATCATCCACTACAAGTATAGTTCCTAAATTATCATTTTTTTCTGCAACTTCAGTAGGACGAACTGATACTATAGAAGATTTACCTAAATATTTGCATACAAGATCAATAATTCTATTTGCTTCTGTTAATAATTCATTAAAGTGGTCATATACGTAATACATGTTGTTAGCTTTACTTTTCATCTCATGCTCGTAAGATAGTTCAGCTAAAGCAGTAAATCCAAAATATTTTGCATCTGACTTCAGTGAATGAACTAATATTGCATAGTTTGGCATGTCGGTTGCAGTCTTGAATTTTTCTAAGTCTTCTAGTTTTTGATTGACTGCTCCTAAAAAATCTTCAAGAGTAGCGTCATACGTTTCCATATCTCCAAATAATTCTAGGCTTGCATCAACATTTACTCCACCATTTTTTAAAATTCTTACATCTTTCATTTTTTTCCTCCTAAATATTTCTTTAAAATTCTATCTAATTCTTTTCTGTCTATTGGTTTAGCTAGGTAATCATCAAATCCTAATTTTAAATATTTTTCCTTCATTCCACTTATTGCATTTGCTGTTAAACACACTGTTGGGATTTTAAATTCTTCATTTTCTTTGAGTTTTTTAAACGTTTCAGTTCCACTCATCCCAGGCATCATGTCGTCAAGTAATAGTAAATCAAACTTTTCGCCATCATTTATTTTGTCGATACACTCTTGTCCGCTTTTGCACTCTATTAGTGCGATATTATAGTTTTTAAGTAATCTTGCTGCGACTTTTATGTTAACTATATTGTCATCTACTACAAGTATTTTATATGAAGTGTAATCTTTTTTGTTATAATCAATTTTTTCTTCTATATCATCTAATATTGTTTTGCCTTTTACAATTTCTTGGTCTAAAATAACTGAGAATTTTGATCCTTTATCCACTGTACTTTGAACTGTTATTTTACCATTCATTAGTTCTACAAGTTTTTTAGTAATTGCAAGCCCTAGTCCAGTACCTTCAGCAGTAGTATTTTTTTCAACTTGTAGTCTTTCAAATTTTGTAAATAATTTATCAATGTTTTCTTTTTTAATTCCAATACCACTATCTTCTACATTTATAATTAACCGGCATGTATTTCCATTTATAATACTATCTACTTTAAATTTAATATATCCCTCTTTAGTGTATTTAATAGCATTAGTAAGTAAATTTAGTATTATTTGTTTTACTCTTGTATAATCTCCATAAAATACACCAGGAATAGATTCATCATATTCAGTAATAAACTCTATTTGTCTTTCTCCTAATTTTGATTTACTAATGCTCACTAAATCATCAAATATTTTTTTAAAACTGTATTCACTATTAATTATTTCAAGTTTATTTGCTTCTATCTTAGAAATATCTAATATTCCATTTACTATTTCTAGCAAACTCTCGGATGAACTTACTATGTATTTTGCCTGTTCTTTTGCTTCTTCTGAAATATTTTCTTCAAGTAATGACTCGCTAAATCCAACTACTGCATTAAGCGGTGTTCTAATTTCATGTGACATACTTGATAAAAATTCTGTTTTAGCATTATTTGCTTTTTCAGCTTGAGTTTTAGCAATATTAAGTTCACTTATCAATTTTAAATCCGGGTTTTCAATTGTAAAATACATTATGTAACATAAAAGTGCTAAAACTAAATCATATAATATTATACTAGGAAAATAAACAGTCATTGCATACATACATCCCATTAGCGGAATAACAAAAAATATAGAAAGATATCTTTTGTCATATTTTTTAATGTTTAAAATTGCCACTATAAATGAAGCAATAATAAATATTGCTATGAATATGTATCCTAAAAAAGGAGTTGAACCTTTTACATTTGTTACATAATTTTCTTCAACAAGAATAATTTTCGTAAAAAATGTAACTATAAAAAATAATATTATAAAAAATAATAAACCAATTTTTATTTTAACTTCATTTTTTCTTATTTTTTCATAACTTATTATCATCACATATATAAGTAAACAAATGAATACCCCTACAAACGCAGTAGTAACTATTTTATTAGCAAAATTTATAAAAGGATAGTACTTAGTATTAATAAAATCAAAATCATTAAATGCGCAAATAAAATGCACTATTGAACTTAAAAAAGTTTCAATTAATGAAAAAACAATAATCATTCCATAATATTTGTTTTCACTTAATTTTATTGAAGGTTTAGTAAAATAAACTACTGCTAATAGAAAAATAAATATTAATGAAAATAATGGCATCTCAAATTCTAAAGACATAAGCACTCCTGTATCATATATTCATTCTAGCATTTTATAATTCTAAAATCAATTTTGAATTATTTATTCCAGTTTTTTTTCATATACCTTTTAATATCATATTTTTTATCGTATTCTATTTCATTCAAAATTGGTGCTAATATATACGCATTATTATAATTTATTTTTACATTTTCCAAACTTTCTCTCACTTGTTGAGGCGTCGTGTAATTGCTTTCAACATATGGCGTTATTTCTTCATCCCAAACATCTTGAGTCCATTTAACTTGATCATAAAGTTTTTTACGTTCCTCTAAATGCTTTTGATGTAAATCTCCTTCTAGTTCAGTTCTAACTAATGAATCATAGTGACTCATAATATTAAATCTAATTGTTGATAATGTGTCTCTCAAATAATTTAACGCTTCCTTTTTTTCCATGTTACTAAAATCTATTGGATTTCCAACACTAACATATACATCTTTTGAATCACATTCATTATGACTTACCATAGGAACGACAAGTTTATTTGTTTTTTTTGCTAAATAATAAACTCCTGTATAAAGATTGACACAATACTGATTTTCCGAATTATTTAATACTCCTTCAGGAAACATCAATATGCTTGTCCCTGCATTTAAAACTCGCGCCATTTTTTCTACACATTCTTTTCTACTTTTTTGATCTAATTTATTTACATAAATCATTCCATTTAACCAAGCAATATACATTTCCGGATTATGATCAATTTGATCAGTAGTTCCTAATAAAACATATGCATTTCTATCAATAACTGATAAATTTATCCCAACTTCATCCGGAAATAAATGTGAAGCCGCAAATATATATGGAGTATCTTCTTCCAAAATAGGATAATTTTCTACCATCACATTTTTTGTTATTGACATTTTAATTAATTTCTTAACAAACGGATATATTTTTCGCCTTATTTCAATTCCTTTATCGCTAGTAAAATGATCTACATCTTTATTCTTAGCACTTATTAAACCTACATTCTTCCAATTCATATACTCTCCTTCTATTTTATATAATCCATCGTATCATTAACTTTTTTTTCATTCAATCTTTGTGTTTACATAATGTATCATTTTTGATACAATTTAAATAGAGGTTTACATGAGTGAAATAAATTATATAAAAATTAATAAATCATTTGAAGAATTGGAACACGACTTTATTAAAGAGTTTTCTTTCGTAAGAAGGAGTAATAATCTAACGCAAGAGTTACTTGCCGATTACTCAAATACATCAAGAGAGAAAATTGCAAGAATTGAATCTTCTATGCATTCACCTACAGTAAAAAGTCTAATAAAAATATTAGGTTCAATAGGGTATACTATAAAAATTGAGAAAATAAAATAATTTAATTTAAAATATAAGTTGTATTAAATATTCTCGTATCACTGCAGTATTCCATAACATACTTATTTTCTTTTTTACATATTATAATTCCTATTGTCTTGCATTGACTAAGTGTCTTTATGTTTTTATCAATATAATTCATATATAACTGTATTTGCCCTATATATTCTTTCTTAAGTTCAGTTATTTTAAGTTCAATTACCACAAAACAATTATGATCATAATTAAATAGTAATATATCTATATAATTGTATCTATCACCAAGTTTTATTTTATATTCACTTTTTATAAATGAAAATCCACTACCTAACTCAAACATAAATTTTTCTATATCTTCTAAAATAAGTTGCTTTAATATTTTTTCACTTATAATTTCATAATTGCCACTATTTTTTATTACTACAGGATTCTTAATAAAATCTTCGATTTTGTTATCTTTCTGTTTTAGTAATAATTTATTTTTAGTCTTATCATCAAGTCTTTCATATTCGCAGTTTTTAATTTTATTTCTAAGTTCTCTTTTACTTAACATCTGTTCTTCACAAATTTTAATATAGTAATTTATTTCATTTTTATTCTTAAGTTTTAATAATTCCAAATAAATGCTCCAGTTCAATTTGGTCGCCAGTGGCGACCAAATTCCTTTTTCACAATAAATATAGTATTGACGCATTTTTCTTAAACTTCTTTCACTCATATTTTTATTCAATTCAACAGTAAGTTTTTTAGAATACTCTTTTATAAGATTATTTCCATATTTAGCTCTAGATTCTCCACCTTGTGCTTCAATTAATAATTTTCCCACATTGTAATAAGTATTTAAATCGCTTCTATTTTTTGAATAGTCTTTTACTTTCTTATAAATTTCATTATTTACAAGTTCTTTTCTTATTTCATCATAATAGTTCATATTTCTCCTTTCTTTTTGCCATATAAAAAGAACACAAATTTATTTGCATTCTTTTATATCCCTCTATATATTATATAGCCAAAAATTCGCTAAAACGCTTTTTATTTTAAAAATAATTTTTTTACTTTACCATATATTTCATCATTTATATCTTCTCTTGTTCTCATACTGCCATTTTCAATGCATTCTATTCTTTTGAAATTATATATTTTCTCAAGCTCTAAATATGCAGTTTCTGCATGACGAAGATGATCTGGATTTGATTCGTGTTGATCAGGGGCTTCATTTCTAATTTTTCGAAGTTCTACTGAATATTCATATGGAACGTATAAGAAAAATGTTAAGTCTGGTCTTTTCAATTCCAATAATTTATATTCAAGTTCATGTAAAAATCGATAAGCCTCATGTCTCTTTTTGATATCTTGAATTTTTCCACCTTGATGAGCCATATTTGATTCAACATATCTATCAAATATTATATTAATACCATTTTCCAAATTTTCTTTTATTTTCCACTTTTCACAATTATATCTTCTGTCAGCTGCATAGTAGCAACTAGCTACTTTATAGTCAACTGCATCAGCGCCTTCAGAAAAATAAGGTACTCCTAAATGTTCTTTTCCTAAATAACATCCACCTACTATTTTGCCAGTTGGGGAGTCATACACTGGAAAACTATGTTTTTGAACTTCTATTCCTTCTTTTAGCATTCTGTCATATAACAAATTTGATTGTGTGCCTTTTCCAGAACCATCTGTTCCTTCTATTGTTATTAGTTTCCCTTTACTCACTTAACCCTCCTATATAATACATGTTTATAATTTAAATCATTAAATATTCCACTACCAAGTTCTTGTTTTATCCATTCATTTTTATCAAAATCAGGAAAATACACATCTGCGTTTGGGAATTCTGCTTCTATTTCTGTTAGATATATTTTTTTAGCTGAGTCTATAAATTCACTATATACTTGCGACCCGCCTATTACAAATAATTCTTCATTTATATTTTTATAACTATCTAATAATTTTTTTATATTTTTGTATACTTCAACTTGACTAGGGAAATTATCACTATGACTTAATACTATATGTTTTCTATTAGGTAACATTTTTGGCAATGACTCAAAAGTTTTTCTTCCCATTATTATTGTATGACCTGTAGTTACTTTCTTAAAAAAATATAAATCTGCGGGTATATGCCATATTAAATCATTATCTTTTCCTAGTTCATTATTTTTGCCAATAGCGGCAATTAGTGATATTTCCATCTTATTGTGCGATTGGAAAGTTAATTTTGCCATGATGACGATATTTTAATACTTTAATATCTTTTAATTCTTTTGAATTATCAAATTCAAAGAAATCTTTAACTTCAGGATTTAACCAAAGTTCTGGTGCATCTATTTCTTCCAATTCCTCTCCCCTTCTTATTTGTTCTTTTATTCCATCAATTTGATTAATGTATATGTGAGCATCTTTTATACTCCAATTAAGTTCTCCAGGCTCTAAGTCAGTAACATGTGCTAACATATATAAAAGAATAGAATATTGAGTTACATTAAATGGAAGTCCTAAAGGTACATCACAACTTCTTTGATGAACCCATGCATTTAATTTATTATCTGTTACATCCCATTCACTACTCCACACACATGAAGGTAAGACTGCAGTATCCAAAAATTCATTTTGCCATAAGCTCATAACCATTCTTCGGTCTCTTGGATTATTCTTTATAGTATTAATTAAATTTTGTGTAAGCTGATACTTATTAGTAATATATCCATAGGCTGTTCCTATTGTATGAGCCCACTC
>CAYXHQ010000029.1:0-11380 GCA_964465245.1 uncultured Muribaculaceae bacterium
AGAAACTGCAAAGATGAATTTTGACGGGTATTCTGTTGGCGGAGTAAGTGTAGGAGAAGACGCCGTAACTAAATATAAAATGATAGAATATGCAACCCCTCATATGCCAAAAGATAAAATAAGATATTTAATGGGCGTAGGAGACCCAGTAGATATCATTGAAGGAGTTATTAGAGGAATAGATATATTTGATTGCGTTCTTCCAACGCGCTTAGCAAGACACTCAAATGCATTTACAAGAACGGGCAAAATTAATCTAAGAAACAAGAAATTTGAACACGATTTTAACCCCGTGGAAAACAGTTGTGATTGTTACACTTGTAAAAATTTTACTAAAGCTTACATTAGACATTTAATTGTGAATGATGAAATGCTTGCATCAACTCTTCTATCAATACATAATATTAGATTCTTAACTAAACTTGTCGAAGATATTAGATCAAATATTGAAACTGATACACTACTTAATTTTAGAGATGAATTTGTAAAAAATTATAAAAAGAAACATGACAACTAAAAAATCACTAATTAGTCTTAATAATTAAACTAATTAATGATTTTTTTAATTATTTATTCTATAATGATTATAGAGGTAAATATGAAATATAGAATTGTGTTTTTTTCTTTCTTTATCTTTTTATCAATTTTATTATTTTTTTATATAGATTATAATTCTAACATTTTTTCTAACAAAGATATTAAAACCATAAATATAAATGAAATAGATAGTCAAATTAAAATTGATAAAAATTTAAACAAGTTTTTAAATGACGATAATTATACAATTAAAAATCCTAAAATAGTATTAAATCCTTATAAAATTTCACCTCTTACTGCTTTAATAATATTTCAAACTAAAGAAGAAACAGAAATAAGTGTTTTTATTAATGGAAAATATGCAACAAAAGTAGAAAAAAGCACAAAGCATATAATTCCAATATATGGTTTAATATCTAATTATAATAATGAAATAAAATTTGTTACTAAAGAAAATACTGAATTTTCACATTATATCAAAACAGACTCCACATTACTTATTTATGATTATTTTAATTATACAAATAAAATTAATAATGATATGCCAATATTTTTATTAAATTCTATTGAAAAATTTGCTTTGGATTCAAATGGTAAAGTATGTTGGGATTTAAAAATTGAGCAACTTGATTTGTTTATTTCAGAAAATAAAGAATTATATTATATTGATAATTATTCTAGAATAATTGAAACTGACTTTTTTGGAAAAATTAAAAAAATTTATCAACTAGATATTAAATTGGATTCACACCACATAACAAAAATAGAAAACGGAAACTTTATAGTAATATCTTCAGATAATACTATTTATGAAATTGATTATAAAACCGGAAAAGTTGTAAATGAATATAATTTTTTTAAAATTTTTAAAAGCATTGATTCTAATTTTGAAATAAAAAATGAATCTATATACTTAAATCTTACAGATTATAATAAAGATATGTATATAAATTATGTGGATTATAATGAGAAAGACAACTACATGATTATTTCAATTAGAGGAATTAGCACAATAGTAAAATATAATTTATCTGAAAAAAATATAGAATGGATTTTTACAAATAATAATATTTTTAGCGAAAAATTTGATTCATATAAACTTAATTTAGCGAGCGGAAGATACCCTTTAGGACAACACACTGTCTATTTAAAAAATGATTTATTATATTTATTTAATAACGATTACGATGGCGAGTTAATTAGTAATGATAATATAGGTAATAGATATTCATCCGCTTCAATTTATAAAATAAATAATAAAAGCATTTCTCAAATATATGAATATAAAGGAAGTGGTTTTAGTTCTTTCTATGGAAGTTTTTATGAATTGAAAAACGAAAACAAATTGATTAATTTTGGAAATTTGTATGATAATATCCATATAACAAATATTAATAGTAAAGTCGTTATAGTAAATAATGAAAATAATGTGGATATAGAAATCATTTTAAAAAATGGTGATTCTATTTATAAAGCATTTGAAAATGATTTTTACAATGAAACAACGCCTAATTATAACTTAGATGTATCTAAGAAGATTATTAATGGTAACTTATATATAAAAAAATATGAAATTTTAAATAATTATAAAAAATTAAAGAATGCTCTTACTGATGAAGCCATGTTAAATATAACAAATAGATCTATTGATTTAAAAAATGCAAATTTAAAATTATCTGATAATGCAAAAATAATATTTGTTGATAATTTCTTTACTGGATATGAATTTGATTATATAAACAAAGAAGAAAATTTTTATAATAACATCTTTAATTATTTACCATATTTATATGGAAAATATGCTATATTTGTAAAAATCAATGATGAATATTATAATACAAATAAAATAATAAATATAAAAAGTGAAAGGTAAATAATATGAAAATTAAAAAATTAATAATATATTTGTTCTTATCTCTATTTGTTACAATTTTTTTGATATATTTATATAATACGTGTGATTTGAATGACGTTTTTAGCAAAAATAAAACAATTTACTATTCTACATATGATATTTTTGCTAATCAAAAAGAGATAAATGATGAGATTTTAAAATATAAAAATAGTAACGAATATACTTTTGAAAATCCCAAAATTATATTAAATCCTTACGAAATTTCTCCTTTAACTGCTTTAATAATATTTAAAACTGATAAAAATGTAATCATAAATGTAAATATTAATGGAGAATATATTACAGATTATTCTAGTTCAAAAGAACATTTGATTCCAATATATGGTTTATACGAAAATAAGAGCAATGAAATAATTCTAACCATGGATAATGATAAAACAAAAAAAATATTTATAACAACCGAAAAATCAGTAGATGTAAATAAACTTACAGTTAAAAAAAGTGATATATCGCTCAACAATGATTTGTATTTTATGACTAGTCCTGTTGGAACTAGTGCTTCTGCATATGATAAAAACGGAAATTTAAAATGGTATTTAACTGAAGATTTTGTTATGGACTTTGAATGGTTAGAGAATGGACATTTTTTAGTGGGATTACCACAGGGCAGTGTAAATGATAGAAAAATAGGATTTGTAGAAATGGACTATTTAGGAAAAATTTATAATTATTATATTTCTAAATATGGCTATGAATTCGAATTTCAAGTTTTATCAAATGGAAATTATATGCTTTGTGGTGGAAATACACCTATATTTTATGACCATGCATATGTATATGAAATAAATAGTAAAACAGGAGAAATTGCAAGTTACATAGATTTATACGAAATTTTCAAAAGTGTAGATAAAAATTTTGATACAGAAAAATTAAATTGGAAAATTATAAGGAATGCATTTTATTATAATGAAAAAAATAATGAATTAATTTTATCATTACGAGGACTTAATTCAGTTGTAAGCATAAATTATAAAACTCAAAAGATTAACTACATTTTTGCACCACCAAACATTTATAGCGACAATTTTGACAAATACATGGTAAGTTTAGAAAACGGAAGATATCCTTTAGGAATTCATTCTGTGTTTATGACTAAAGAAGGTTATATTGGTTTTATAAATAATGGGTATGATAGATTACACGGTCACGAAGTGGGAGAAGTGGATTTGGTTAGTTCATACAAAAACAACTATACAAGTGCTGAAATATATAAAATAGATGATATGAAAGCCTCTTTAATTTGGGAATATGACGCGAATAAAAAATATTTTTCTCATCAATATGGATCGTTTGAAGAATTGCAAAATAATAATAAACTAATAAATTTTGGCTGGGTTTTAAGTGAGGAATATAAAAATAATTCTAGTGCTACATTAAGTGAAAGTGAAAAGTCCACCAATCATACATATTCATTAATTGTAGAAATGAATGAAAATGATATTTTGTTTAAAGCCACTATTGAAGATGGGAAATATAGGGTTTTTAAACATTCATTATATAATAAAGAAAGCAAAAACTTTGATTCAAAAATATATAATTCATTTAATACAATTCCTAGAAGTAAAATTAAAAGTATTTATACGAAAAATATAATAGATAATTTAGACAACGCTGAAAATTTTAATCATATAATTAGTTACACAAAGAACACTTTAGACACTGATTATGTATTTGATTCTTATGATTCAGTCGATATATTGTTTGTAAGTAAGCATTTAAAAAGTTATATATATAATTATAAAAAAGAAAATGAGAAAGAAAACAAATTAATGAATATTGATTTAAAGAAAGGGGAATATGCTTTATATTTGATTATAAATGATGTATATTATAATACAAATATAATAGTAGAGTATTAAAATGAAAAAGATTGTTATAGGAGTAATAATTATATTATTGCTAATTGTTTTACCAATAATTCTATTTAGTAATGAAACCTATATTTTAAATAAATCTAAAAAAAATGTAACAAGTTTTATTA
The DNA here is from genome assembly GCA_964465245.1 of uncultured Muribaculaceae bacterium. GTDB lineage: Bacteria > Bacillota_I > Bacilli_A > RF39 > UBA660 > CAYXHQ01. The sequence continues at coordinate 4,434 of CAYXHQ010000029.1, forward strand.
ATTCATCTGCAACATTTTTAAATAAAAAAAATATTGATTATACCAAAGATAATATTACTATATTTGAATCTAATATACATGCAAAATATACTTCAAATTTAAAACATAGCAAAGATATTATAACTGATAAAGATTTTACATTTATATTGTCTAAAAATAATAGTAAGTTTGAAATTGTTTTAAATAATTCAATATTGAATACAGAAATTCCAAAAGAATTTAATATTCTTATGAATTATATTAGTAATTCCAAGTCTTTCATAAATATCTTTGATAATATTAAATTTTCTTTAAAAGAAAAGGATAAAATTGTTATAAATGATAAAAAAATAAATACAAAAAAACGTATATATGAATTAAATGTAGACAATGTAAATAATTTTTTAAATACATCTTATTCTAAAGCAACTTTTATCATTTATACAGCAGGTTTATATAGTGATGTAGTAAAATATGAATTTATTTTAGATAATGAAATAATTAGTATAGATAATTATAAAGTAATAAATTTGATGTATGATACAGATAAATTTGATTTAAAAATTAAAAATATTAAATATAACAATTTTTTAGTAGAATTAGATTATTCCAACAATAAATTAAAACTTTATTATTCTGACAACGAAACTAAAAGAATTAGTGGAATTTATAACGAAAAAACTTTTAATATAGTAAGAGAATATGATAATATTATATTTTCTATTTCTAAAAATGAAGGAAGATACAGCAATTTCAATATGATAGTGACACCAACAAACAAGATTAAACAAGTAGATTATACTGAATATAAGTTAGTTGATGATTTATTAATAGAATTAATGAGTGAAGATATTTATAACTATTTTACTAAATAGATTTATAATAAAATATGTGATAAAATATAAAAACAAGGAGTAATATATGGAGTCAAAAATAGAATATGTAAATACTAGTAATTTAACAAAAGAACAAGAGAATGCTATTAAATATGCAATGAAGCATATAAATACCAATCCAGTAAAAGTATCGGGGTATTATAAAGCATTAAAGTCTTGGATAAAACTTGTTACAATTAATCAACTTAAAATAATGCATGGTGAAAATTTATTAAAACCATTTTTGGATGATGAACTATTTTGTATTAGTGATAATAGAGCAAAAGAATTGTATATAGATTCAGTAATAGTTGCGTATCAAAAAAATTTATATGAAGGATTATATATTAAAGATAAAGTCTATTATATGTTACCTAACGAACATTCATTTAAATCTCAAATCTTTGTAAATAGTAGAAATTTGTTAAAATAAAAAATAGAGCACAAGTATTAAACTTAACTCTATTTTTTTTTGTTTTACATTAATTTACTGTTGTTTTGATAGTTTATTCCAAACATTCCGCCAATAGTAGAAGATAAAAGTAAAATTAGAAAGTATATACCGATAGTCAACTTTGGATTTTCCCCTACAAGTACCGCTAGAAAAAGAAATAATATAATGTTAAATCCTCCTATAATTAATCCATTGATATAACCTTTTTTATTACTTCTTGATGCTATAAAGAAACCAACATACATAAATAAAAGTATCATAAATACAAAGCTAATAATTGAAAGAACCTTATAACTAATAATATTAAAATAATTAAATGTTGTAATTAGTATTAAATAACAAACCAAAATAATATAAAAATATGCAATTCCTTTTAAATATAATTTCATTTTAGACATAAATCCACCCCACTGTTAAATAATATTCTATGTTTAAAAATTATATGAACGATTCATAATATAAATAGGTGATAATATGGAATTTTTAATAGTGATGTTTAGAACAGTATTTTTTTATATACTAATTGTAATAACTTTTAGACTTATGGGAAAAAGAGAAATAGGTCAGTTAAGTGTTCAAGATCTTGTAATAAGTATTTTAATGGCTGAACTTGTAGCAATAAGCATAGAGAATACCGAGGACTCATTACTTTTAACAGTAATACCTATTGTAATATTACTAATTCTTGAAGTAACTATGGCTTTTCTTGCCTTAAAATGTAATAAATTTAGAAATATTATGGAAGGAAAACCTGCCCTAATTATAGATAAAGGAGTAATCAATTTTAATGAAATGGTTCGTCAAAGATATACTTTAGATGATTTGCTTTTAGAACTTCGTTCAAAAAACATTAAAAATATTAATGATGTTGAATATGCAGTACTAGAAAATGATGGAACTTTATCTATTTTTAAGTATAATTTTTTAAAATTAACCACTTCTAATCCATTTCCACTAGTATTAGATGGAATAATTCAGAATGACACCTTAAAATACCTAAAAAAAGATATTGTGTGGGTAGAAAACTTAATAAAAGAAAAAAACATATCATTAAAAGATGTATTTTATGCATTTTATAAAAATAATGATATATTTATAATTAAAAAAAGTGAACTTAAGTAAATATTTTTCGTACATTTTTATAATACATATATGTAGAGGTAATTAAATTTATAATAATTGCTATAACTAATGAATACATTCCAATTTTTAAGAATGAAAATGCCACAATTGAAATGGTTCTAATAATTTCTCCAACAAGTGTTATTTTCATACAAGTTTTAGCTTTATTTAATGCTTGAAGTGAGTTTAAAAGAGGAATTTCTACAAAGTATAAAAGAGTAAAAGGTGCTAAAACTCTAATATATTGTGCCCCTTTGGTAGTATGGAAAAGTAGACTAAGTAATTGCTCTGGAAATATATATATAATTATAGTGGACGTAACACCAATAAGAAGTGATAATAAAACAATTTGTTTTATTCTTTTTTTGCATTTTTCTTTGTTTCCTAAACTATAATTTTTAGATAACTCTGGTATTAACGCAGTAGAAACTGATTGAGTAAAAAATTGTGGTAATAAAAGAAGAGATAAGCTATACCCATTTACAATTCCATATTCCATAGTAATAAAATCTTTTGAGTATCCTAAATATAAAAGAATATTTGTAAGTATTATAGGTTCTAAAAAATAAAATAAACTTCCAATAACTTTACTGCTGGTAGACGGAATACTTATTCCCATAATATCCTTTACTTCTCTTTTACTGATTTTGAGGTCATTCTTTGTTATTTTAGCATTTTTAGGTAGCGACTTAATCATTACAATAATAGAAACAGATTCACTTATAACATTTACTACTATTACTGCACAAATTGCCGCGATTACACTAATATCCATGAGTTTTGGTACTAATAAGACTAATATAATTATTCTTACAATTTGCTCTGATATATTAGAAATAATATAAGGACTCATCCTTTGTTTGCCCCAAAAATAACCCTTAATAATTGAAGAAAGTCCTACAAAAGGAAGAGTAAAACCAACACATATTATTGGGTAATATAATCTTGGCTCTTTAAGCAAAGTAGTAGATAAGAATGGAGCTAAAATAATTATTGCCGCAATCATTAAAATGTTAAATACCATCGCAACTGGAATAATCGATAAAATTAGTTTTTTACTACTTCTTTTTCCTTCGGCAACTAAAGAACTAATCGCAGTAGGGTATGAAAATATAGCTAAGACTGTAAAAAACGAAAATGTTGGAACCATCATGCTATAAAGCCCAATACCTTCAGTTCCAATTTCTCTTGTTATAATTATTTTTAATATAAATCCTAAAAATTTTGATAGAAATCCACCTGTTAAAAGTATAAGAGTGGATTTAACAAAATTGTTCTCCATTAGTTTCTTTATCATACTATGAATATATGAAAATATATTTACTTTTATAATAAAATAAGTTATAATATGCGAAGTATTTAAGAGGGGATTTATGAGAAAATATTTATTAGATAAACTTATTAAAGAAGATAATGGCAATATTAAAACATTTTTTGATGACATTGAAGATGGTAGTTATAAAAAATTATCCACTTCAACTTTATTTAAATTACTTCAAATAAAAGATATCAAATCTAGATATGAAGCACTTGAAGCAATTACATATGATAGTCCACTTAAAAATAATGAAAACTATATAAATTTTATACTACTTATATTAAAAAATGTTACAGACGCTTTAATCGCTGATATAGTTCATTTCACAGCAATAGACATAAACTTACTTTCTTCGAATGAAATAAGGTATAAACAGGTACTATTTGAAATTTCAGAATTGAAAGAAAGTAAGAGAGCCAACAGTATTTCAAATATATTTTGCAATAAAAAAATATTAGATTTAGATGATGAAACATATTTTTCACTACTTATGTATGCAATACATTCTTACAATATAGAAAGATTAGAAGAAGTAGAAAATTCAATTTATAAAGGCAATAGTGATATATTAGAAAAAGAAATAAAATTAATAAGAGCAATAAAATAAATTATTGCTTTTTTAAAACTCTATTATTTTTATCTAAATTATTACATTTAACTCTCATGTTTTTTTCATATACGCTATTATTATATTTATTAGTTTTACTATAAATAATCATGTTATCATAGTACTTATCATAACCATATTTGTGAATTAACACCATCGCAAATGTTAGCAAATTTATCATATTTTTTCTACTCATAAACACTCCTATAAATATATTTTATAAAGTTTATTAATAAAACGCAATTATTTAATCATTAAAATTGACTAAAATAAAGGAAGAAGTTATAATATAAATAGTAAGAAAAGCGAAGGTGAACTAAAATGATACAAAAACCAAAAGGAACTTTAGACATGTATGGGGCTGATGCACATACTTTTAATTATATAAGAGAATATTTGTCATCATTTATGACATTATATAATTATGAATATGTAAAAATTCCTACATTTGAATCGAGTGAATTATTTGTTCGTGGAGTAGGTGAGTCTACTGATGTTGTAAATAAAGAAACTTATGATTTTACTGACAAGGGCGACAGAAACATGACCCTTAGACCTGAGTTTACCGCAGGTATTGTTAGAATGCTTTTAGAAAATAAATTATATACACGTGAAGTAAATAAATTTTATTATTTTGGGTCAGCTTTTAGATATGAAAGACCTCAAAGTGGAAGACTTAGAGAATTCACTCAATTTGGAGTAGAAGCATTTGGTATAAAAAATCCATATTTAGATGCTGAAGTTATAAGTGCTGCTTATAAGATGCTTACTAATATAGGTCTTTCTAATTTAGTAGTTAAAATTAATTCTTTAGGAGACAATATATCAAGAGATAATTATAAGAATGCTTTACAAGAATACTTAAAAAATAAAATAAATAATTTATGCGATGACTGTAAAAATAGATATAATACAAATATTTTGAGAATATTAGATTGCAAAGTAGATAAAGATTCTGAAGTATTAGTATCTATCCCTAAACCAACTGAGTTTTTAAGCGAAGAATCGTTAAATTATTATGAGAGTCTTAAAAAGGCTTTAAATGTATTAGAAGTGCCATTCGAAGAAGATAATTCTTTAGTTAGAGGACTTGATTATTATACTGATACTGTGTTTGAAATTGTATATAACAAAGAAGGACTAGGTACTGCCTCTACCGTATGTGGTGGTGGAAGATATGATAATTTAGTAAGCTCTTTAGGGGACAAAGATGTACCTGCTTTTGGATTTGCTCTTGGAGTTGAAAGACTTATGATATTACTTAAAGAAGAAGAACGTGAAGTAAAACACGAAAAAGTAGATGCATATGTAATGAACTTGGGTGCTGATAAATACGCATATGAAATAGTAGATATGCTTAGAAATAGTGGATTTATAATAGAAACTGATTACTTAAATAAATCTATGAAGTCACAATTTAAAATAGTGGATGATATAAATCCAAGTTATGTAATAATTATTGGTGAAGAAGAAGAAAAAGGTAACTATTTAACAGTTAAAGATAATGCTACTAAAGAAAGCGAAAAAGTAGAGTTTGATGATATAATAGATTATTTAACTATGAATATATAAGGAGGACATATGGATATTAAAGATTTAATCAAAGATATAGAAAGTTATGTAGATAAAGAAATAACTTTAGAAGGATGGGTTAGAAATAATAGAGGTCAATCAAATTTTGGATTTATTGATTTTAACGATGGGACATATTTTAAGAATTTGCAACTTGTATATGATAATGAGTTAGAAGACTTTGATAATATTGCTAAAATTAGAGTGGGTTCTGCCTTAAGAGTAAAGGGTATATTAATCCCATCTCTTGGCTCTGGTCAAGACTATGAAGTAAAAGTAAAGAATATCGAAGTGCTTGGAGACTCGCCTGAAGACTACCCAATACAACCTAAAAGACATACTAACGAATTTTTAAGAAGTGTAGCATATTTACGACCTAGAACAAACCTATTCAACGCAGTTTTTAGAGTAAGAAGTGTATGTGCTCATGCTATTCACGAATATTTTCAGTCAAATAACTATGTATATTTTCATAGTCCAATAATTACTGGAGCTGACTGTGAAGGATCTGGTGAAATGTTTAAAGTAACAACACTTGATATGGATAATTTACCACTTACAGATGATAAAAAAGTTGATTATAAAAAAGATTTATTTGGTCGTCAAACATGGATAACGGGTTCGGGTCAACTTCATGGCGAAACGTTTGCAATGGCTTATAAAAAGATTTATACATTTGGACCAACTATGAGAACTGAAAACTCAAACACTAAAACACACGCTAATGAATTTTGGATGATAGAACCAGAAATCGCATTTTGTGATTTAGAAAACTTAATGGATATTGAAGAAGATATGCTTAAATATGTTGTAAAATATGTTATGGACAAATGTAAAGTGGAATTAGAATTTTTTGATAAATTTGTAGAAAATGGACTACTTGATAAATTAAATAAAGTAATTAATAGTAAGTTTACTAGAATTACACACGAAGAAGCTATCAAACTATTGCTTGAAGCCGATAGAAAATGGGAATTTTTACCTAAATATGGTGAAGATATTGCTAAAGAACATGAAAAA
>CAYXHQ010000030.1:0-10729 GCA_964465245.1 uncultured Muribaculaceae bacterium
AATTATGCATAAGAAAACCTCTAGTAAAAACTAGGGGTTTGTCTACACTCTGAAAAGACTATAATTTATTATAGTCTTTAAAATTAACTGTACTAGTTTTCATTATGCAATAAGTAACTTCATTAATTAAACTATTAATATCTTTTTCTATTTTTATCTTATCAATAAGTATCCCTCCATAAATATATGTTATAATACTCATGAATTTATTTCATTTACTTCGACAAAACTAGTTTATATTTTTATCAATAATATTAGATATTTCGGATATATCAGCACTTCCTATATTATCAAATGTAAAATAATATTTAATACTTCTATAATCTGAATTAACGTTTTTATAAAATGAAGTTAAATCTAAAGTAATTCCCAATAATTTTTCGTCTTTATAATTAATATCTACTTTGTCTTCCCCATTATATTTTTTGTCTATGTTTAATCCTTTGTAATTATTATATATTTTTAATGTATCTTCTACACTTACCTTGTATCTTTTTATATCATAATTTTCTTCTTTTAAGTCAAGTGAATCATTAGACACATCAATAAGTTTTAATATGTTAGTAATACTTATAAAAGTATCATCATAATCATTATAAAATTTAACATTATTTGTAAGACTATAACTTTCTTCTTCTATTAAATATATATCATAGTTATTTCTATAATAATTTTTAGTTTCATCCCTACAAGTAACAGATACTAATTCTTTATTTATATTTTCCTTTCTTTTAATTACATTTAAAATGTCAGTATCTGCGATAATACTTAGTTCCATATCGAAATTATTGTTTTCAAGTACTTTTACCATCTCTTCTATATCTATTTTATTATCTTTTTCTACTGTGTTCACTGGGGGTGTGTTTTCCACTGGTTTTTCATTGTTTTTTAAAAGTCTAGAAGTTAAAGATAGAACTAGTATTAATGCAAAAACTATTCCATAAAATATAAGAGTTCTGTCTACTTCTTTCTTTTCACCAGTTTCTTTACTTTTCTTAAATATATTAATCATTATTAAACACCTTACCTAATAAATCTTTTCTTCCATTTATAAAATCTTTTGCATTCATTTCTTTTTTACCCTCTGGTTTAACTCTTGTAATAACTATTTCTGTGTCTTTACACATTACTCCAAATGAGTCTTTATATATATTAATGATTTCACCAGGTATCCCTTTAGAACTATCTCCCACTCTACTTTCTAATATTTTTATGATTTCTCCGTCAAGAACAGCATAAGAAGTAGGAGAATGATAAAGTCCTCTTATTTTATTAAAAACTTCTCTTGAACTCATATTAAAATCAATAAGTTCCTCTTCTCTTTTTATATTATATCCATATGTTACTTCAGTTTCATCTTGTGGAATACTTGGATTAGTTCCTTCAAATATTGAAGGTAATGTACTTTTTAATAATTTACTTCCCATTATGCTTAATCTGTCATGAAGAGTTCCTACATTGTCAGTATCTTCTATTTTTGTTCTTACTTGACTAATAATGTTTCCAGTATCCATTCCCTTATCCATATACATTATAGTTACTCCAGTTTCATCATACCCATCAAGTATTGCATGATGTATCGGTGCTCCTCCTCTAAGAGCGGGTAAAAGTGATGCATGTACATTTATACATCCATACTTTGGAGCATTTAAAATCGATTCAGGAATTATTTGTCCATAAGCGCAAGTAACAACAATATCGGGATTGGCGTCTATTACTTCTTTATAATTTTCTCTTATTTTAATAGGTTGAAATACCGGTATATTGTTTTCTATTGCAAGTGCCTTTATAGGTGAAAATATTATATCTTTATTTCTTCCAACTTCTTTATCTGGTTGTGTAACTACCATTATTACATCGGTATTATCAATTAACATTTGAAGTACAGGAACCGAAAACTCTGGTGTACCCATAAATATTACTTTTTTATTCTTCATCATCTTTTGTTGCCTCTTTAAAACAATCTTTAGTTTCTTCACGAATACTCTCTACCGTAAATTCATCTTTTGAAACATAGCCCTCCTTACTTGGAAGCTCTACAACAAAAGAATTATCTGAAATGCATAAATAAGTCATGTTACCTTCATCATCATAAGTAGCCGCGTATTTTATTTCATATCCATTTTCAAATAAAAATCTTGAGAATTGATTATTATATTCTTCTGGTGATAATCCCGACTCTATGCCTTTTTCCCTTTTATTTAAAGATTCATTATATACTAAATCTATATTAGTTAAAAATGTGTTTTTTTGTGAATCTGAAGCAATAGAATTAATGCTAGGAATAATAAGTAATCCTAATATACACACAATTATAATAATTGAAAAAATTTCTACAAATCCTATTTTTTTCTTTTTCATATTTCACCTTTTTAATCATTTATTTTATATACATTTAAATGATAACATTTTTATTAGTTTTTTACAATTCATATTTTTACATATAATCATAAAGTTTATTATTAAAAATATGAATTGATAGAAAATTCTATTATTAAATAAAACTGATTGGGTTTATGTCAATATCAATTGTTACTTTAGAACTAACATAATTATCTGTTAGTTTTTTTAATTCATTAAATAAAGACTCTCCGTATTTGTATTTTATTATTATTTGAAATGTATATTTATTATTCATCTTTAGTATTCTAGCAGTTGAAGGACCTAAAATTATATATTCATGATTTAATACTCTATCCAAATATTCTTTTATTTTTTTAGCATTATCCCTAGAAATTTCATATTCAGAACTTACTACTTTTATTAAAACAATATTATAGTATGGTGGGTAACTTAACTTTTTTCTTATATTCATTTCATAATTATAGAAACTTTTATAGTCCCCTTTTAATACATAATGAAGTACATAATTATCTGGATTATATGTTTGTATTAATACTTTACCTTCTTTATCGTATCTTCCAGTTCTTCCAGCAGTTTGAGTTAATAATTCAAAAGTTCTCTCTCCACTTCTAAAGTCAGGTATAGATAAAGATGCATCTGTGTTAATTACTCCAACTAAAGATACATCAGGGAAGTTAAGCCCTTTTGAAATCATTTGAGTACCTATTAAAATATCATATTCGTGATTTTTAAAACTATCAATTATTTTTTCATAACTTCCTTTTCTTGTGGTAGTGTCAGCGTCCATCCTAATAACTCTCGCAGATGCATACATTTCTTTTATAATACTTTCAAGTTTTTCTGTGCCAAGACCCAAATCTTTAATAGCATCTTCATGGCACTCTGGGCAAATGTTACTCATTTTTTTTAAATAACCACAATAATGACATACTAAATTATTTGTGGATTTATGATAAATCATAGATATATCACAGTTAGGACATTTGTGTACATACCCACATGCAGAACAACTTATAAATGTAGAGTAGCCTCTTCTATTTAAAAGAAGGATGACTTGTTCATGACGGCGCAGACACTCACTTATTTCACTTTTCAATTCACTACTTATTATAAAATTTCTTTTTTTAACTTCTTCTTCCATATCAACAAGTTTTATTTTTGGTAATTTCAAAGAAATTCTATTATTTAATTCAAGTAAATGATATACTCCTTTTTTAGCTCTTGCATATTGTTCTAAAGAAGGTGTAGCACTTCCCATTAAACATACAGCATTATGCATTTTGGCTCTTTCTATACCTATTTCTATTCCATTATATTTAGGAGTTGATTCTTGTTTATAAGTGGGGCTTTGACATTCATCTATAATAATTATACCTATATTATCAAGGGGAGCAAAAATAGCACTTCTAGCCCCCACTACTACACTTACTTCACCCCTCATTATTCTTCTATATTCATCAAACTTTTCACCACTAGATAATCTTGAATGAAGAACGGCAACCGAAGAACCAAAATTACTCATAAATTTTGATACTATTTGAGGAGTTAAACTAATCTCAGGTACTAATAAAATCGCAGTTTTACCTATATTTAAATAATATCTAATTAATTTAATATATACTTCGGTTTTTCCACTTCCAGTCACACCATAAAGCAAAAATGGAATATTTTCATTAGAATTTATTATATTTTCATAAACATCATTTTGTTCGAAAGTTAATGTTACTTCATTTTTTTCTTCAATGTTATATGAAACACTTCTATTTACTTCAACAAACTTTTCAATAACTATATTATTTTTAATTAAATTAGGTAAAGAACTTGATTTAATACTATTTTTTAATACTTCTTTATCTTTAAGAGACTCTATTATTTCAATTTCTTTTTTTCTTCTAGGATTTTTATTTATATATGCATCAACTATATTACTATCTGCTAAATAAATATATGTTTCATATTTTTTATTAACAAAAGAGCCTTTTTTTGCTTTATATCCTTTGGGAAGCATTATTTGATAACATGCGATTAAATTACTTAAAGTAACATTTTTCATATACCTTCCTAATTCAATTAAATCTTCTTTTAAATAAAAATCACTTTCAACAATATCTTTTATTTCTTTGTATTCCAAACTTTTATCTAATTCATTTTTTATCTCAAGTACAAATCCTTCTATTTCGGCAGTTCCAAAAGGTACTAATACTTTATGTCCTACTTTTAATGTATCAAGTAAAAACTCAGGTATTAAATAATCAAATACCTTATCCAAACTTTTAACATTGTATTCAACAAGCACACTCGCAATCATTTTAATCCTCGCAAATACATATTATATTCTTTTTCATGTCCTAAAGTACTTACCTCATCATGACCTGGATATATAACTGTATCACTTGGATACTGTAAAATATTTGTTAAGCTTTTGTACATATCACTTTCATCATCTTTTTTATAATTTCCAATAGTTTCTTTAAATAAAGCATCTCCAGTAAACATAATTTTATCTTCACTAAAATAAAAACATACTGAGTCTTTTGTGTGCCCAGGAGTACTCAATATTTCAAATTTAAAAGGGTCTATATTATTTAAATCACTCTTATAATCCACTACGTTTACATTATATAAATCTTTATAATAATCTAAACCACCAATGTGGTCAAAATGATAATGAGTAATTAAAATAGATAACACCTTTAAATTATTTTCTTTTACAAATTCTTCTAACTCTTTTATAACTAATCCTGGATCTATTATTAAAGCATCTTTATCATTATAAACCAAATAGCAATTTTCAAATAATTCACCGTTTACAAATGATTTAACTTTCATAATATCCACCAAAAAGATCAATTAACTCATCTAATTTATTAATTGTTTCAAATTCAGTAGTTTCCATATCTTTAGAAAATCTTATCGGTACTCCACCTTTTTCTCTCCATACTCTTAAATTACCTGAATAGTCATCCACTAGTATTGCATTTTCAGTATGTACCATCGCAGTTTTTTCAAGTATTTTTGGAGTTAATATAATAGTAATATCTTTAAAATAACGCCTTAAATAATTTACTTTTACAACACCTTCTTCTAATGAATTAATGTGTGTTAAAATATGTATTTGAAATAAATTTGATTCCTTTAATCTATTTATACAGTTTATTGAATCATTTAAAATGTTTTTATCATTTATAATTGGAGAATAATCATATTCAGAGAAAAACTTTCTTTTTTCTTCTTCATTATCCATATCTATTTCATTATCTTCTAATGCTTCATATAGATAAGGAATAGTATCCATTATTACTCCATCAAAATCAATATACAATTCTTTCATTTTTATTCACCTACTTTCTTAATAACATTAAATTATTGTTAACTTCTTTATTTTTATTAAATAATAGTTCTAATCCATAATCTATATCTTCTGGGTCAAACTCTAAGTCTGTTAAATATCCTAATATATCATTTCTAGTTGAATATAATGAGGTTCTATATAAATATGCTCCTTTTTCCGCATCTTCCTTGTATGCATCCAACATATGAAGTGCTAAAATATTTGAAATTATATAAGTCGCAGAGTCATAGTCATTTAAACTGCCTATAATATCATAAATTCTATGTCCTTTTATAAGTGTTAAATCATATTTTAAATATAATAATTCTTCAAGTGATTTTTTATTAATATTTTTCATTTTACTAATGGAATATAGTAGTCCTAATGAAATAATGGACCTTTTTATAAATGAAAAATAATTCGCATCACTTATTATAGCATTTTCTTCTTTTTGATTATTTTTATATTTTGATATTATATCACAGTGTGTAAGTAAATCACAAAATATACTATTTGTCTCTTCCAAACCACTTTTACGACGCATTAAATCAAGTTGAGGATTTACTACTATATCAAGTGTATGAGCAAGTTCATGATTAAACGTTGTCTCAGTTAAATATTTTTCACCATTATGAGCCCACATCCAACCTACACCATTATAATAATCTTTACACACAAAACTTCTATCGCTAAATTCCTGATCAAACTTCACTAATTTATTTTCATATATATAATCTAAATAATTCTCTATGGTAGGATCTAGAGACTTAAATAATTTATAGGATTGTCTAACAAGAGTATTAGTATTTGATTTTCTTTGTTTTAATTTTATAACATCTGAGTTAACATTTTTCTTGAATAAAACATCAAAAGAAGTAATAATTCTAAGAAGATATTTCCTAGTTACTTGTGGTAAACTCTCAAAATATTCTTTAAAATCACTTACCATTTCTTTTATATCCCTAACAGTTATTGTTTCTTCATTTTCTTCATCATCTTCTGTATCTATTTCAAGTTCATTACCTAAACTTTCATAACAATTAAATGTGTGTGCTGTGCATTCACTAGGGTTTACATTATATGCATATTCTGCTTCCTCTTTATATTTTTTTAAAGTTTCAATATCCCAATCTAGCATTTCCAAAATCCTCCCAATACTGTAATTTAATTATACCTAAGTTTTTTTAAGTTGTAAAACAAAATATTTTGTATAGATTTACATTTTAAGTTAAAAATAAATATAGGGATACTATGAATATAAAAAATGAGATAAAAAAACTTGAAAATATAAAAGTTCATATGCCAGATTTAATCATTAGAAAATTAAATGTTGGAGTTTTTAAATACGTTTATATTGTAACTTGTCAAACTCTTAGTAGTGAAGATAAAGTAAATGATTTTGTACTTAAATATTTTTCAAATAAAAGTATATTTAAAGGTATTACTAACGTTAAAAAAGATATTACAAACTTTATTCCTTCTGTAAATATAAAAGAAATTAATACAAGTGAAGATATTATGTTTTATATTTTAAATGGGTTTACAGTTATTTTATCTGAGCATGTATGTGCCGCATTTGAAACAAAGGCTCAAATTGATAGAGCTATAACAGAGTCTTCTAGTGAACCTGCGGTAAAGGGACCAAAAGATAGTTTTAATGAGAATTTCCAAATGAATGTAGGTCTTATTAGAAGAAGAATTAAAAGTGAGAATTTATATTTAAAAGAAATGTACATTGGAGATATCACAAGTACAAAAGTAGGCATTCTTTATATGAATGATATTGCACAGGCGGATATGGTGCATGAAGTAACCGAAAAAATCGAAAAAATTAAGACTGACCAAATACTTGACTCTTATTATATAAAAGAACTAATGAAAAAAGAAAATAAAACTCTTTTTCCAATTGTATCAAGTAAAGAAAAACCTGATGAGATAGCTTTAGCACTACTTAAAGGAAAAATATGTGTAGTTGTAGAAAACAGTCCTAACGTTTTAATCATTCCTACACTTTTTGTTGAATTTATTCACAATGGTGAAGACTATTATCAAAAACCTTTTTATGTAACTTTTGTAAGAATTATAAGAATCCTTGCTTTTTTCATTTGTATTTTACTTCCCGGTTTTTATATTGCTCTTACCACCGTGGACCAGCAAATACTGCCTACTAGTTTGCTCATTAACTTTGCAACCCAAAGAGATGGTGTACCCTTTCCAGCAGTCTTAGAAGCTTTTATTTTAATGATTACATTTGAAATTCTATATGAGGGGGATGCAAGAACTCCTACTTCTAAAGGAACTTCTTTATCTATTGTAGGAGCGCTTGTTTTGGGAGACGCCGCGGTAAACGCAGGCCTAGTTTCCCCTATCATGGTAATAGTGATTGCAATCTCTGCGATAAGTTCTTTACTTTTCATGTATGTTGATATGCAAGCATCAATTAGATTTTGGAGATATTTGATAATGGGATTATCTGCAGTGTTCGGTTTAATTGGTTTTATAGTGGGATCTAGTTTAATATTAATTGATTTATGTAATATTAAATCTTTTGGAAAACCATACTTGATGCCAATGGTTCCTTTCTATAAAAAAGAAGCATTTAGTGATGCAATTTTCAAAAAAAGTGTTGGTAAAATAAAAATGAAAAAAACATATTTCACACGTGAAGGAGAAGATGGAAAATGAAAAAGCTAGTTATACTGTTAATTATTCCATTCATTTTTTTAACTTCCGGTTGTGACAATATTAAAGAGTTAAATGAACTAGGAATTGTAAGCGCTCTTGGATTTGAGAAAGAAGGAGATGATTTTTTAGTTACTGCCCAACTTGTTAACACTAAAAAGTCTGGTGAACAAACAAGTAATACTGCATCAAAGATAGTAACGTTTTCATCTACTGGGAAAACTATATTTGATGCGATTAGAAAAATTTCAACAAAAAGTTCAAAAAAACTTTATTTTCCACACATGAGAATAATTGTTATCGATGATGAAATTATAAATGAAGATATAATAGATGTATTAGATTTTTTGCTTCGCGACTCTGAAAGTATGATTAACTTTTATGTACTTGTTACTAAAGATAATACTCCATATGAAATTTTAAAAACTCTTACTCCTTTTGAAGATGTTCCCGGAGAATATTTATCTAATAGTTTAAAAAACAGTGAGAATTCATATGGAAACACCAATTTAATGACATTTGAAAAAATGGTTAGTGATTTATTAACTGGTGGTATTGAACCAATATATACAAAGGTAAGTCTTACAAAAAATACTACTGAATCAGATAAAAATGAAATGTTAGAGTCCTCAGCCCTTGATACATATATTAAACTTGGTAATTTAATGGTTAAAAACAAAGAAAATGAGTTAGAAGAACTTTCAAGAATGGAGTCTGTTAGCGTTAATTTTGTTAGAAATAATATAGGCACGTCCATTCTTACGCTTGATTGTGAAGATGAAAAATATACAGTAGAAATAATTAGTCAAAAAACAGATATGAAGTATAAAAAAAGTGAACTTAAGGTTAGTTTTAATACAAACGCAGAATTATCGATATCAGACTATAAATGTAAGTATGACCTAAATAAAGAAGAAAATATAAAAAAATTAGAGAAACAAATTGAAGAATATTTAAAAACAAATATAGATAGTGTTCTTAAAAAAGCGCAAGAAGTAGAAACAGACTTTTTAGGTATTGGAAAGTTTATTAACTCTACTGATAAAAAGTTTTTTAAGAAATATGAAAAAAACTGGAATATAGAAGGACTTTCAAAATTAAAATTAGAAAGCAAAGTAAAAGCGAAAATTGATATGAGGGGTAACTTATCACATAATAAGATAAAGGTGGGTAATCAATGAAAAATGAAAAAATAAATAGTTTTCAATTATGTAGTTTAATTCCTTTTATAACAAGCTCAGCTTTTATGGGAAGTGGATTTTTATATTTGTTTCATGAGAGTGAAAAATCCATACTAATTAGTTTAATACTTGGTTTAATTTTAAGTGTTCCTATTAATATGCTAATGTTTAAAGTTTTTAATAAAGACCCAGATGAAACATTTATAGGAAAACTTAAGAAAAATGCTTCACAACCTATTTTTTATATACTCTCATTTCTTGTTATAATTGCCACATTTGCAATGGGTAGTATAGTTTTATATAGATTAGTTACTTTTTTTGAAACTCAATTTTTAACAGACTTACCCAAATATTTTTTATCATTTTTACTAAGTTTATTAATATTTTCTATTGCTTCAAAGAATATGGAGTCTTTATCTAGATTTTCTACATTCACTTTTTTCATTTGCACTTTTATACTTATATTTAATGCATCTTCCTTAATTCCTTATATTGAAACTACTAACATTTTGCCTATTATTGACACTACAAAAACTAATATAATTTTATCTTCTTTAGTAACTGCGGTGCTTTTTAGTGCTCCTACATTTTTGCTTTTAATAATTCCTAAAAACAATATTGTAGATAATAAAAAACTTAAAAAGCATATGACTTTATTTTATACTTATTCTGCGGTTACACTACTTATAATATCATTTATTACTCTTTCTTCTTTAGGTATAGAAGTAATAAAAATATATACATATCCTGTATATATTGTACTTAAAAAAATTCATGTATTTGATTTTATAAATAGTATAGAAAATATAACAATATTATTTTGGTTTTTCTATCTTATTGTTTCTTCTTCTCTTGCATTTATGTTTTCAAAAAATGCAATTTGTGAAGTTTTTAAAATTGAAAAATCTTCTAAAAAAAATATAGTTTTAGGAATTATTTTACTAACAGGAATATTATTACCAATATATTTATTTGAAAATATAAGCGCATTAGATAAACCAGACATTGTTGATTTACCTTTAATTGTTTATGGAATATTTATATTTGTGTCTTTCATTTATTTGATTTTACAAAAAATAAAAAATATGAAAAAATGGGATATAAACGGGAGGTAAAATATAATTGCAAATGAAAAAGCCCATAAATAGGGACTTTGTTAACTTAATGGTCG
>CAYXHQ010000031.1:0-10658 GCA_964465245.1 uncultured Muribaculaceae bacterium
TATCTTGTTGGTATATTTTGAAGATTTGGTTCTGTTGAACTTATTCTTCCTGTTGCTGTTACTGTTTGATGAAAATATGAGTGTATTCTTTTTGTTTTTTCATTTATATATGGAACTACACCTTCTACATAAGTAGAATTTAATTTCATTAATCCTCTATATTCTAATATCTTTTCTATAATTGGATGTTCATTTTTAATTTTCTCTAAACTATCTACATCTGTTGAATATCCTTTTTTATTTTTCTTTAATGATGTTAAATTTAATTTATCAAATAATATAGTTCCTAATTGTTGTGTTGAATTTACATTAAATTCTTCTCCTGCTAATTCACAAATTTGTTTTCTTAATATTTCTATTTTTTCTTTTAAAATATCACCAAATTGCATTAATTCTTGTTTATCTATATACATTCCATTATATTGCATTTGTGCTAATATTGATACTAATGGCATTTCTATATTATCAAATAAATTTGTTTGATTTGATTCAATTATTTTTTCTTTTAAAGTCTTTTCTAATTTTGATATTGAATATACTATAAAAGAATTTTTATATTTTGATAAACTTTTACTTTCATCTACTTTTTCAAATAAATTAATTTGTGCATTTGTATTATTATTAACTCCTAAGCTTTCTAAATATTCATTTATATCAGCATCTAAATACTGTTGTGTTAATTCTTCTATTGGATATTTATTACTTGTTGGATCTAATAAATATGCTGCTATTTCTATATCAAATTTTAAATTATTAAAATTTATATTATTTTCTTTTAATAAAACAAAATCTTCTCCTAATTTATATCCTATTTTTTTTATTTCATTACTTTCAAATATTTCTTTAAATATATTTATATTATTTATATTTATATAATATACAATATTTTCTATATATATACTTATTGATAATATTTCTTTTTTTATTATTTTATCAGTATTTTCATTTTCTTGTTTTTCTAAAAAATAAATTAATTTTTTATTTTCTTTTATTATATTAATTATTTTATTTATTTCTTCTATATTAGAATTATCAATTTCTTTTATTTCAAATAAGCTTTTTTTATTTTCTTGTTCATTAGATTCTGATTTTTCTTCATTTTCTCGATTTGAAGAATCATTAGAATTATCATTTAATAGATTAAATCTTTCAATATATCTATTAAATTTTAATTCTTTAAATTTAGATAATACTTTTTGTTTATCCCATTGTTTTATTTCTAAATCTTCTATATTTTCTTCTATTGGAACTTCTCTATTTATTTTTCCTAAAGTTCTAGATAAATATGCTAATTCTTTGTTTTCAATAATCTTTTCTCTTGCTTTTCCTTTTACAGAAAGTGCTTGTCCTTCTTCTATTTGTTTATATAAATTATCTATTGAACCATATTCTTTTATAATACTTAATGCTGTTTTTTCTCCTATTCCTGGTACTCCTGGAATATTATCTGATGAATCTCCTTGTAATCCTTTTACTTCAATTAATTGTATTGGTTCTAAACCATATGTTTCAACAATTTTATTTCTATCAAAATCTTCTGTTTCTGTTTTTCCTGCTTTTGTTCTTGGTATACGAACTGTTACCTTATCAGATGTTAATTGAAAATTATCTCTATCTCCTGAAAGTATTGTTACATCAATTCCATTTTCTTCTCCTATTTTAGATAAAGTCCCTAATACATCATCTGCTTCATATCCTTCTTTTTCTATTATTTTTATATTCATATCTCTAAGAATTTCTTTTATTATTGGCATTTGCTCAGCTAATTCATCTGGCATTCCATGACGAGTAGCTTTATATCCTTCATACATTATATGTCTTGCAGTTGGTGCTTTTAAATCAAATGATACTGCTAAATATTCTGGTTTTAAATCATCTAATATTTTAAATAAAATTGCTAAAAAACCATATACTGCATTTGTATATGTACCATCTGGTGCTGTAAGCATTTTTGAACTCATTATTCCATAAAATGCTCTGTTTGCTATACTATTACCATCAACTATAACTAATCTACTCAAATTTTTTCTCCTTTTCAATTTGCTTTTTATATCTATCTTCTTCTGAAAATACACAACCACAATACTTTTGAATATATAGTCCTAGTTCTCTTGCTTTAGATTGTCCTTCTCTAAAACCTGGCCTAAAATCTCTATATAATAATTGTACTCCATATTTATCTGCCATTTCTTGTGCCACTTTTTTTAATTCATCATGTTTTTGATATGGACTTACAAAAAGAGTTGTACATATTGCATCATATCCATTTTCTTTAGCATATTTTGCTGTTTGTTCCATTCTTATTTTATAGCAATAATTACTACATCTATTTTCTAAATCACTTATAACATTTTTACAAAAATTATCTAAACCATATTCTTCTTCAAATATAGCATTTACATTTATACTTTGTGTATATTCTTTTAAACAATCTCTTCTTGATTTATATTCAATATATGGATGTATATTTGGATTATACCAATATATAGTTGGTTCTATATTTTCTTTTCTTAATGAATCTATACAGTAGACACTACATGGTGCACAACATGTATGTAATAATAATTTCATTGTTTTATTTATTTTCCTTTCAATAATTTACTATTTTCAATTATGTTTCTATTTTTACTTTGCATTTTTCCTAGAATACAAGTTACTACTATCAATATTATAAAATATGGTACTCCTAAATACTGTTCTTCATTATATAATGCAAAAGAGCATACATTTGCAATTTGACTTGCATATGATAAGTTTATCACTGTGTTTATATTTTTCCCTTTTAAGAACATTATCGTTGGAAATAACCACATAATATACCAAGGATTAAAGTTAGTAATTAGTATAAAAGTAAATATAAATATTATTACATTATATTTTCTTATGAATTTACTAAATGTTCCTTTATTAGTTTTTAACATTTTTATTGCTAAATATATATAATATATTGTAAATACTAATAATAATGAATTTTGTATTACTTTTACAATATCAATATTTTTATCAAATATATAATAAAAGATTAACATTATTGATCTGTTATATTTAGCTTGTTGAATAAATAATCCTGATAAAATATTAAAATCTTTTATATACATTAAGTAAAATAAAACTATTATAACTACAAATTCTATTCCATATATAAAACAGTTTTTTATTTTATCTATTATTTTCTTATCCTTAACACTATATAAAACTATAAATGGTAATAATAATATTCCTAAATATTTAATAGCTGTTGCCATTGCAACAAATGCTACTGATAATGCTATATTTTTCTTTTTTATTGCAAAATAAATTGCTAATAATATAAATAAAATTATAAACATATCATTATGTACATTTGTCAAAGCTTCAAATAATATAAAAGGATTTAATCCATATAATAATACGAACTTTTCTTTTTTAGTAATTTTCCAAATAATAAAACAATTTAATAAATGTACTAATAAATTTACTATTTTAAATATTATTAATGCTATATCAATATTACCAAATGACATACTTGTAAGTGTTTTACATATAAATGTCCATAATGGACCATATACTACAGTTTCGTATCTCCAACAATTTGCTACTTTATTAAACATTGGATCATTTACTTGTTTCTCATCTGATATTTGTCCTATTGATTTGTAATATGGATTTTCATTATAATTTGAATTTGACCATCCGGTTTGCTATATAAGAATATACATCTGTACTTGTATAAGGAATAATAATTGCAAATAATATTGATATTATTGCTATAATAATTATTATTTGTTTTTTATTTTTAAACATTTTTTTATAGTTTTTTACTATACAAATATATAATAAAAATATTATTGAAAATAACACTATAAAAAATATTGCATTTAGCACTTTTTCTTGTGAACTATTTGGCATTTTAAAAAGCCATGTCCATACCCAATAAAATTTATATATTGTTTTATTTTGAATTGTATATATTATTGAAGGAAATGCAAATGCTACTGAAAATAATATTAATAATATTTTTATTAAGCTTTCTTTTGAAATTTGTTTTTTCATTTGATTTTTCTTCCTTTTATTTTAGTTTTTTATTTATTAATTATTTAATTCAAATCCCATATGTTTATATGCTTCTGGAAGTGCAATTCTTCCTCTTGGTGTTCTTGCTAAAAAACCTATTTGTATTAAATATGGTTCATAAACATCTTCTATTGTTTCAATTTCTTCTCCTACTGTTGTTGCTAATGCTTCTATTCCTACTGGTTTCCCATTATATTTTACTATCATTGTTTCTAATATTTTTCTATCTATTTCATCTAGACCCATTTCATCTATTTCTAATCTATTTAATGCTTCTTTTGTTATTTTTAAATTTACATTTCCATCTTCTAATACTAATGCATAATCTCTTACTCTTTTTAATAATCTATTCGCAATTCTTGGTGTTCCTCTAGATCTTCTAGCTATTTCTTGTGCTGATTTATCATCTATTTGTATTTTTAATATTTTAGATGATCTTTTTATTATTAAAGTCAAATCTTCTACACTATATAATTCTAATCTATTTACTATTCCAAATCTATCTCTAAGTGGTGTTGTAAGTGACCCTGCTCTAGTTGTTGCTCCAATTAAAGTAAATTTAGGTAGTTCTAATCTTATTGACCTTGCACTTGGTCCTTTTCCTATAATAATATCTAAATTATAATCTTCTAAAGCTGGATATAAAATTTCTTCAACACTTCTATTTAATCTATGAATTTCATCAATAAATAAAACATCGTTTGGAGAAAGATTTGTAAGTAATGCTGCTAAATCACCCGGTTTTTCTATTGCTGGTCCAGAAGTTATTCTTATATTTGAATTCATTTCTGTAGATATAATGTTGGCAAGTGTTGTTTTCCCCAACCCCGGAGGTCCATATAGTAAAATATGGTCTAAAGCTTCTCCTCTTTTTTGAGCAGCCTTTATATATACTTTCATATTTTCTTTAACTTTTTCTTGTCCTATATATTCTTCTAATTTTTTAGGACGCAAAGAAATTTCTGCTCTTTCTTCCTCTAGATTTTCTAAATTTGGTACTAATAAATTCTCGTCCATAATTACTCCTATCTTTCAAAATAGTATGTTGGTATTTTCTCTCTTTTATGTTTTGAAATTTTATGCATTCTTTCTATTTTTTCAATTGCTTGATTATCTGTTGTTCCTTTTTCTATATATTCCGCTATTTGTTTATAAGTTATTCCCATTTTTTCTTCATCAGTTTGTCCTCCTAATCCATCATTAGGTGCCTTTTTTATTATTTTCTCTGGAACTCCTAAAATTTCTCCAATTTTTAAAACTTCTTCTACTGTAAAATTAGCTATTGGATTAAAATCACATGCACTATCTCCCCATTTTGTAGTATAACCAACAAAGCCTTCGCACAAATTTCCTGTACCTATCACTAAGTAATTTAATGCTTTTGCAACTGCATAAATTGTTGTCATTCTTAATCTTGGTTTTGTATTTATAATAGCTTCCTTATTCATTTCTTTTATAAGATTTTTATTATTTAATTGTGTATTAATTTTTTCTATTAATGAATTACATTCATTTGTAATGTTAACCTCTAATAAAGGTACATCAAAAGTAGCTGCAACTAGTTTTGCATCTTCCAAATCTGCTGGTATTGATGAACATGGCATAGCAACTGTAACAACTCTATCTTTTCCAAGAGCCATTGTGGCTATTGCTATTACAGTAGCAGAATCTTTTCCTCCACTATTTCCTATAGCAACTCCATCTGCATTTGCATTTTTAACGAATTGTTTTACCCAATCAATTACATTTTCTGTTTCTTGTTTTAATTTCTCTTCACTTAACATTTTACCATTCCTTCTTTTATATTTAGCCCCTTTATTAAGGGGGGCTGTTGACATAGTCGACTGGGGTTTCTGTTGTAAAAACCCCGTCAGTCTTCGACTGTCACCTCCCTTATTAAAGGAGATTTTATATTGTAAAAAGCTTATTATCTTTTATATAGTAATAAATCTCATCTGGTACCAAATATCTAATACTTTTTCCACTCTTTATTTTTTCTCTAACAAATGTAGAACTCAAATAACTTCGTACATTGCTATTTACTTTAATAAAAGCATTTTTGTTTTTTTCTAAAAAGGTGTCTTCTTTTATAATATCTTCCATTTTGTCATTATTTCGTTCTAATATTAATATTTTAAACTTCTTAACTAGCTCGTCCGCTTTTTCCCAAGTAGATAACTGTTTTAAATTATCTGTTCCTATTGTAAACCATATAATATTCTTAGGATATATTTCTTGCATTTTATTTAATGTTTCTATTGTATATAATGGTTTATCGCTACTTGTTTCTATATTTGAAACTAAAAAATTTTCATTTTTATCGCAAACAATTTTTAACATATTATATCTATGTTCATTTGAAAGTAATTCTTGTTTGTTGTACTTACTGTTTACTGGAACAAAAATTATCTTATTTATAAAATTATATTCATTTATAATTTGTTCAGCTAATGAAAAATGGGAATTAAGTGGTGGATTAAAAGCTCCCCCAAAAATTACAATCACATTATTTTCTTGCATTTAAATGACACCTCAAAATATTTTTTTATTTTGTTTATTATATTACATAGTGCCATTTAAATCAAGGAAAAACTTTATTTAATTAATTGGTAAATTTTAAATAATTTTTTTAAAATCTCCTATATCTGTATCTGTTGCAACAACATCCATTATTATTGGTATTATTATTGTTTTCATTTATACTTTCCGTTACTTCTTCTATTGTATCACATAAGGTATTTGTGTGATTATTTCTGCATTTACATATTATTTCTACAATAAGAGCTGTTATAAAAGCAATTATTGTGTACGCTAATGTTGCTATTAAAAATGTTTCATCACCTATTGCAAATGTTACAATTAAATATATCGCAAAAGCTACTGCTGCTACTGCTAACGGACTTCTTAGAATTTTTTGTAATACTGCTGATAAAATTATTGTAGCAATTGGTAAAGCAAAAAATATTAATAAATCACTCATATATTATATCTCCCTTCAAATTACATAGTTTGATATATATTATGAAGTATTTACTTTTTTTGTGAATATTTTTTATATTTTTATATTCCATTTTTCAACCTTTTATGATAAAATGTGAAATATAAATTGGAGGTATTAATTATGGAATTTAAAAAATGCGTACGTTGTGGATGTTTCTTTATGTCTAATGATGATGTTTGTTGCAATTGTTCTTCTAAAGATTCATTTGATATACAAAAATTAAATAATTTTATAGATAGTGATAATTCTTTTAATTCTATTCAAGAATTATCTAGTAATACTGGCGTAACTATAAAAAACATAAGTAGATTTATAGAAAAAAGTAGTATAAGTGGTTTAGATTTTGACTGTAAATAACATCTATTGCTTTCTATACCCATCTTGTAAATTATATAAATTTTTATAGCCCATTTTTTTTAAGATTTTAATTGCTTTTTTACTTCTTATGCCACAGCTACAATAAGCTATTATTAAATTATTCTTATCTTTTAATATTTGATTAGCCTTTATTGGAATCTCATATAATGGTAAAAGGACAGCTTCAGAAAGATGTCCTTCTTTATATTCTTGAGGACTTCTTACATCTATCAAAATTGTATCTTTATTATTCTTCAAAATTTCTTTTAATTCTCTAATATTTATATCTTCTTTAGTTCTATATTTTTTTATTTTATTTATTAATTTTTTTATATACAATTATTTCACTCCTAAAAAATAAAAGTCTTAATATATAATATTAAAACTTTTTATTTTCGTGATTATATTTCTTTCTTATTTTCTAAATGTACGGTTTCTCCAATTATAGTAGCAATTAATAATAATAAGGCTATTGGCATTGTTAATCTGTTAATTGGTATTCTTGTACAAACAATTATATCTATATAAATACCTAATACTATAAATACTTTACAAACCACATCTATAAAAACTTTTATAATTCCTATTTTTCTATACTTTATTAACAAATAAATTAATATTACAATTAAAATTGCTATAGTTTGAGATAAATATGGCATTATTATGTCTAAAAAACTAACTTGTGCATATTCTGTAATTTCTAAATCATCTACTGTTAATTCTAATGAATATTTCTCATTTACTTTTTGAATAAGTGCTTCTTTTTGTTCATCTGTTATTTCTTTAGTTGTTATTGCTAGCATTGTATCTGTCTCATTTATTGTTTGAACATATACTTTTTTAGTTTGTAATACTTCTTTGGATAAATTTATTATATCTTGTTTATTAAATTCTGAATTTATATTTAATCCTATACTTATATGTTTATCATACATTAAATTATAATTAAAACCAATTGTTGGAATTGTTATCGCTCCTATGGCTACTACTATTATTAATATAGCTAATAATATAATTATTTTTTTATCTTTAAACATTTTCATTCCTCCTACTTTTCTGCTATAAAATCTAATATTATTTTAGTAAATAATATGTTATATATATTAATAGTTATAGTTCCCCATACTAATACCATTCCTAAACTTGCTATACTTAACACGCTAGAGAAAGTAAATAATATTGCTATGATATATAATGGAATACAAATTATTGTATATTTTCCTAAAATTTTAAATAAATTTTCATTTTCAATATTTTTTAAAAACATATATATTAATATTGCATTTGCTATTATTTCAATTAAAATTCCTACTGTACCTTCCAAAGTTATTATTACTTGTACATATCTTAAGAATAATAGTAATATTGAAACAAATCCTATTTGTAATATACTTGCAATAATTCCTTTTCCTTTGAATTTTATTATTAAATATATAAACCATATTAATAAAATTCCTGCTATACTATATAAAAATATATTTATTAAGTCTTGGCTTATATTAGAAGACATAATTTGAGATGTTGCTTCATATTTTATTGGAATAACTCCTGTAGTTAGTATTAATCTCAAACCTGATGCTGTTTTTACATATTCTTGTAATTCTTCATTTTCTGATGTTGAACCCATTGGAAGATTTAAAGTTCCATCCTCTATGGTCTCTCCAAAATAAGTAGTCATATATGTTGTATCATCAAAATTAACTTTAACTTTTTTTGTTGCATCTTCGGTAGATTCTTCTGTAATAGCCTCCTCAGTTTCTTCTGTATTCGTAGTATTTTGAATATAAGTATTACTTATTTCTTTTAATTTTTCTGTTCCTTCTTTATTAAATTTAATCTGTAAATAAACTGATGTCTTCATATCTTCTGAACCATATACAATGTTTGTGCTTTTTATATATGTTTCATCTAATAAAAGTGTATCATTTTCTTCATCCAATATTTTAAAATGACCTTTTTGTACTAAGTTTTGAATAATATAATCTGTATTTGAATTTTCAGGAATTTCTAATGTAATATCTCCATTATCACTTTGTCTAATTGTATATTGTTCTGTGCCTAATGAAAGTAACCTAGAAAGTAATATTGATTTGGCTAATTTAAAGTTTTCACTTGTACGGATTTCGTCTAGATTAACTTTAGTTTCAACTGTTTTATAACCAGCTTCTTCAGTATATTCCTTTCCTTCTTCTTGTTTAACAACATTTCCTTCTGAATCATAAATTACATTTTCCGTACTATCATCAATTTTAAAATTTAGAACTCTAGTTTTTCCAAATTCCATTCCTAATTTATAATCTGGTATTATATTTACAACTTTATATTCTTTTAATTTATAAACTCCTTCAAAACAAGCTACTGTAACTATTGCAATTATTAAAAGCAATATAATTATTGCTATTTTTTTATAGTTTTTCATTTTATTCCTCCATTATAATAATTTTGTATCATTTATTATTAATTCAAACCATATTTTTAAATATTTTGCTGCATATTTACTCATCATAGTTCTATCCATAAAAATTTCAAAATAATCAAGTACTGGACAAATTTTATTATCTATTGTTAAGTCAAGGGTTACTTTCTTCTCTTTATTACTTACTGTTAAATTTGCTTCTGTAACAGCATAGTTAACTCTATCATGTATATCAAATGTAGCCATATTTTTATTAACAACTCTATCTCTGTGTACGTCAGACTTGTCCGCAAGAATTAAAGCAGCTGATATGTCACTAACTGCAGTTCCTGTACCTTCATCATGGTTTCCTATTGCTGACATTATTTCTGTTCTGTCTTTTATATCCATTCCCATTTCTTTTAATATGTTATATGCCAGTATTGCTCCAGAATGAGCATGGTCTGCTCTATTTACGCTGTTTCCTATATCATGTAAATACCCTGCAATTTTAGCTAATTCTATTCGCTCTTTATCATATTCTAAAGTTTCTAATATTTTACCTGCTCTATTAGATACGATGCTTATATGTCTTATAGAATGTTCTGTAAATCCTAAAACGTCTAATTGCTTCTGTGCTCCAATTACTAATTCTTGCACTTCTGCATTATTTTTTATATCTTCTAATGTTATCATTTAGTCTCTCCTTTCATTGTTTTATTTATTATATATATTAATAAATTGTTTTGCAAGGTTTTTAAAAAATTTTTCTTTTTATTTACTTCATATTTACTCCAATTATTCCGCCTAAACATCCTGCTAATATTGATGCTATTATCATTATTATTGAAT
>CAYXHQ010000032.1:0-10280 GCA_964465245.1 uncultured Muribaculaceae bacterium
TCCTTTTACCTAGAAATTGATTTTTATATTTATTTTGTGATAAAATATTTAAAGGAGTGATTTTATGAATAAAAAATTATTAGGAATTATTATAGGAGTAGTTGTATTGCTAGGAGCAGTAGGTGTATATTTTTTCTATTTTAGAGAAAATATAAAAACTGATGCAGTAAGATTTGCAAGTGAATATACAAGTGTTTTAGAAGACAATATATTTGTATATAGAAATCCAAAAGAAATAATTAACATATTAGAAAATGGTACAGGAATTGTATATATGGGATTTCCTGAATGTCCTTGGTGCCAAGCATATGTGCCATACTTAAATGAAGTGGCTACGAATGAAGGTATAGAAAAAATATATTATTTAAATGTATTAGAAATTAGAAAAAATAATACACCTGAGTATCAAAAAATTGTGTCAATATTAAGTGATTATTTACTTAATAATGATGAAGGCAACAAAAGAGTATATGTACCCGATGTAACTGTAGTAAAAAATGGAGAAATCGTGGGACACGATAATGAAACATCTGTTGTTTCTGAAGAAGATGGAACACCCGCTGATTACTGGACTTCCGAAAAAACCAACAATTTAAAATCAAAATTAGAAAATATGATAAAACCTATAGTAGAAACTACTTGTACTACATGTGAAAGATAAAAATTGCTATGATATAAGCAATTTTTTTAATTGCTTTAATATATAGAACATGATAATGATATAAAATATTATAAGATTTTAAGATTACAAAAAAATACAGGTGTTTTGATTGGGAGTATTGTAAATAATAATGCCGCTCCAACTTTAAAAACATCTGTAAGTAATAAACAATATACCATAATTTGATAGGAATAAATCAATATTTATTATTAATATTATATGTGATATATTTTAAAAAATGTATAATAAAAAAAGTAAAAAAAGAATAAATGCATTTAAATTGTACTTAAAACTACAACTTTTTTATATACATTCATAGATTAATATAGAGGAGGTTTATTAATGAATGAAGAATGTCCCTGTTCTTATCAAAGAGCAGTAAATAAAGTGTTAGAATACAAAAAATTAAATTTAGGCGGAAGTTGTTGTTGTTTTGGCCCAACGGGTCCAACCGGTCCAACAGGTCCAGCAGGAGGTCCAACCGGTCCCACTGGCGCAACGGGTGCCACTGGAGCAACAGGACCAACAGGTCCAACGGGTGCCACTGGAGCAACAGGACCAACAGGTCCAACAGCTACAGTAGCATTAGATAGTATCTTAGTTGATAATGATGTAACAATGTTAACGCCAGCAAATACTTTAGTTGACTTGGGTGACGTTATAAATATGACTGGAACAAGTATAATTTTTACAGCTCCAGATACAGTAACATTAGACCCTGGTACATATTACATTGTATATACTACTTTAGTATCTAATGATGCAACACCTGGCGATGTAGGAGCATCTATGGTAATCGATGGAACAGTTGTTTCAAATGCTGCAGAATATGTACCAGCTACTACTACGCAAACTCAAATCGTACTACAACACAATGTTAATATAGCTGATGCAGGCACGACTTTACAAATAAGAAATGCATCAACAGTTTCAAATAACTACCATGATTCAAGTCTTTCAGTAATTAAATTGGTGTAAATAATGAAAGTAATAGTGTATGCCATTTGTAAAAATGAGGAAAAAAATATTTTAAAATGGATAGACTCTATGAAAGAAGCAGATAAAATCTATGTATTAGATACTGGATCAACTGATAATTCAGTTGATCTTTTGAGGTCTAATGGTGTAATAGTGCGTGCGGAAGTAATAGAGCCTTGGAGATTTGATACTGCACGTAATATGTCACTTGAAATGGTGGATAAAGACGCTGATATTTGTGTGTGCACCGATATAGATGAGAGATTTAATAAAGGGTGGAGAGAGAAATTAGAACGTATTTGGAATAATGAAGTAAACCGTATAAGTTATAACTATAACTGGAGTTTTGATGAACTTGGGAATCCCGCAGTTAACTTTTATATAAGCAAAATTCACAGTAGACATGATTACACTTGGACACATCCTGTTCATGAAGTATTAGAATGTATTAATAATAATGAATCTAGCATTCAAACAGATGAGATAACTCTTAATCATTATCAAGATATTAAAAAGAAAAGAAGTTCTTATTTAAAACTACTAGAGTTAAGTGTAAAAGAGAGTCCAAATGATGACAGGAATATGCATTACTTAGGTAGAGAATATATGTACTATAAAAAATGGAATAAATGCATAGACACTTTAATTAAACATTTGAGTTTGCCATCTGCGAATTGGGTAGATGAAAGATGCGCTTCAATGAGATATATTGCTAGGTCTTATATGAATATAAATAGATTTGACGAAGCGGAGTTTTGGTTACAAAAAGCAATAAATGAGTCTCCATATTTAAGAGAACCATATTATGAACTTGGATATTTGATGTATTCAAGAGGTTTATATGAAAGTGCTAAAAAATATATGGTGAGTGCTCTTGATATAACAAATAAAAGTAAAACTTATTTAAATGAACAATATTCTTGGGATGGAAGCATTGAAGATATTTTAAGTATTTGTGAATTTAATTTAGGCAATATAGAAAAATCTTTGGAGTATGCAATTATAGCAAATAAGTGTAAACCAAACGACAAAAGAATAGAAAAAAACATAGAAATTATAAAAAGTTTTCTATAAAAAAAGCGTTTTGACAAAAAAATGGCGATAATATAAGTAGGAGGGTATAATGCAAAACAAATTAGAACTAATTAATAAATTGTTTGAAGGAAAGAATATTAGAGTAGTGTGGGACGCTGAGGCACAAGAATATTTTTTTAGTGTGATTGATGTAATTGAAATTTTAACGGAGAGTTTAGATCCAGCTCATTATTGGAGAACATTAAAATCTAGAATGACTTTGGAAGGAAATGAAACCGTCACAAATTGTGTCGCTTTTAAAATGAAAGCAAAAGATGGAAAGATGAGAATTACTGATACTTTAGATACAAAAGGAATACTTAGATTAATTCAAAGTATTCCTAGTCCCAAAGCTGAACCATTTAAATTATGGCTGGCTTCCCTTGGCAAAGAAGAAATAGATAATATATTTGATCCTTCTGTTGCAATAAATAAATCTATTAATTACTATAAGAAAAAAGGATATACAGACTCATGGATAGAAGCAAGATTAAAAGGAATATTAAATAGAAACAAACTTACATCCGCATGGAAAGAGACAGGGATTAGGGAAGGAATAGAGTATGCAATACTCACAAATGAAATATATAAAAGTTGGTCTGGTATGAAAACCCAGGAATATAAAGAATTTAAAAGTTTAAAAAAAGAATCTTTGAAAGATAATGTGACCGATATAGAAGTGTCTCTTGCGGACCTTGGAGAAATATCTACAAGGGAATTAATAAAAAAGAAAAATCCTAGAGGATTAGAAGAAAATAAGGAAATTGCTAAAACAGGTGGAAGTATATCACGGACGGCAAGAGATGCATTAGAAAAAGAACTTGGAGAAAGTGTTATAAAAAATACAAATAATATAAAATATGAAAAATTAAAAGGAGATGAAAAATGAAAAAAATATTGATATTGTTAGTAATACTTGTCTTGCCAAAATTAAAAGCGGAAGAGTGGACAAGCATATTACCAAATGAAGAGAACATAAAAATAATAGAAACCGAAGAAAGATATAAATGGTATAAAGAGAAAATTATAAACGAAAGATATATGAAAGATGTTGAAAATAATTGCGAGTATTTTGATTTATCTGATTACATATATAGCGAAGAAAGTGAATGGAGTAAAGAACTTCCAGAAAAATATGAAAATAGAATAATTGAAACGAAAGAAAATAAAGTATTATTAAATAATGAGTTTAATAAAATATTATTAAATAATTTTGATACTGTAAGTATGTTTTTAAAAGAAATATATGTATTAAATGGTGTTACTAATAAATTTATAGAATACAAAATAATATCTTGTAATAATTGTGAAACTATAGAAAACTTAAATGATAAAAATCCAGACACTTATGTAAAAATTAACGGAGAGTCAAATATAATTTTAGAATTAGATAAAAGTATAAATCCTGAAAATATGATTGTAATGTTAATGTTTGATAAAAATGACAAAATAAAATCTTGGAAAACAACTTATTTATTGAATGAATATAAATTAAAATGGGTTATTTCTTATACTGAGGAGTTAACGAGAATGTATTTTGGTGGAAGTGCATCTTATAAAATACCTTTAAAATATGTTTGGAATACAAATCACGAATACAAAGAAACTCTTTATAGATATAAAGATAAAATGTATAAGTGTTTTGACTACGAAAAAGAATATTTAGATGATTATTATGCGTATGTTGATGAATATATAAAAGATGAAGATACATCAAAAATATTTTATAAAATAGAAGAGTTAAAAAAAGAAAATATAATTATAGAAAACAAAGAAAAAAACAAAGAAGAAGCAAAAATAAATACAGAAGAAATAATTGGTGCGATTAATGATGAAGAAGAGTATGAACGAATTGCTATTAATTATGGAAATAAATTAGAAGAGAAAAATTATGAATTAATACCTGTATATATTGTAACTTTAGGTATGATTTTAATACTCCTTGTGTTTATATGTCGAAAACTAAGATTAAACCTAGAAAATAATCGATAACATATATTTTCTAGTTTTGTCGAATGTGTATAAAACTGTGAATTTTTATTCTAAACTAAATAGGCAGGTGAAGAAAAGAATGTTAAAAACAAATGTTGAGTATAAAAAGGGAATATTCTTTATAAGGTTAGAAGGACCAATAAATAAAGAAAGTTCTATAAAATTAAAAAAAGAAATAATTCCACTTTTATTAAAAAATGGATTTAAGTATGTGGTACTTAACTTAAATGATGTAGAGTACATTGATTCATATGGTATTGATTTAATTGATGAAATTAATGATATAGTAATGAGATTTGGTGGTAAAACAACATTAATAAAAAATAAGAAAGTAGAGCGTATGCTTAGTGGTTCTATAATTGACAATATTTTATATAGAGCTTCTAGTGAAACTTCTGCGTTAGGAGTGTTTGAACTATGAAAAAAGAAATTTATGAATTATTACAAGAAAATAAAAATTTAATTTACAATATTGCAAACAAATATAGTAGAGGCGCTAATATTGATGATTTATTTCAAGTGGGATGTATTGGTCTAATTAACGCATATAAAAATTTTAAAGATGAATTTAATACAAAATTTTCAACATTTGCTTATACTCATATAATGGGAGAAATGTTACTATTTTTAAAACAAGATAAATTAATTAAACAATCAAGTGATAACGCAAAATTATATAAATTATATGAAAAAGCAAGAGAATATTTAACAATGCAAAATAATTCTACCCCTTCAATTAAAGAAATATCTGAATTTATGGGTGTAAGTGAATTTGAATTATATAATGCTATAAACAATAACTCGCATGTAGAAAGTTTTGAAAAAGAAATCGCAGAAGATTTAACTCTTTGTGAGGTAATAGGTGCAGACGAAAGAGAATGGGTAGATAATATAATAGATATAAATAATGAAATTGGTAAACTTAGTGATACTGATAAAAAAATAATAGATTATAGATACTTTAAAGATTATACACAAGCACAAACCGCAGCACTTCTTGGAATGAGTCAAGTACAAGTATCAAGACAGGAAACTAAAATATTATCTCGTATGAAAAGTGGAATAGCGGCATAGCTATTCTTTTTCTATGTATTAAAATTTAAAAACATTACATAATAAAAATGGGTGAACTATGAATAAAGAAGAGTATAAAAATTTAGTAAAAGAAAAAACGTACAAAGAAAATTCTATCAAGAATTTAAGTGTTGCATTTATAATTGGTGGATTTATGGGTGTTATAGGACAACTGATAACAGATTTTTTCTATAAAGTGTTAGAGTTTCCTATAAATGATTCATACATGCTTACAATGGTAAGTCTTGTAGTTATCAGTTCCATTCTTACAGGATTTGGATTTTTTGACAAAGTTGTATCATTTGCAAGATGTGGACTGATTGTTCCATCAACTGGTTTTGCGCATGCGATGACTAGTGCTGCCATGGATGCAAGACGTGAAGGATTTGTAAAAGGAATTGGTGCAAGTATATTTAAATTAACAGGAAGCATAATACTATACGGCATAGTTTTTGCATTTTTTGTATCTTTAATTAAGGTGGTGTTAGGATGAGAAGTTTGAAATTTAATAACGTTTATATAAATAATTATTACTCAATGCTTGGAAACTTAGAACATAATCCTGTAATTGCTAAAAAAGTAGATAAAGTAGTGGAAGATTATTATATGGGTTCAAAGTGTCCAGAAGAAGGAGAAGCAGAATATCAAAAAGTGGCAACTATAGGACTACTTAAAAAAATGAAATTAAAAGAACAAAACATCGATTTACTTATAGGTGGTGACCTTCAAAATCAAATATTTTCTTCAATCTTTAATGCTACAAATTTTAATATACCATTTTTAGGAGTATATAGTGCTTGTGCTTCTTTTGCTGAAGGCCTTATAATATCTGCATCTATGATAGAAGGTAAATTTTTAGATAATGCTTTAGTTACAGTATCATCAAGTAATTTAGTGAGTGAAAAACAATTTAGATTTCCTGTAGAATATGGAGCCCTTAGAAAAAAAGCAAATTCGTTTTCGGCAACTGGTGCAGTTTCTACTTACTTAAGTAATAAAAAGGGTAATATAAAAGTGGAAAGTGCAACTATTGGAAGAGTAATAGACATGGGACATACTGATGCTAATGACATGGGAGCATGTATGGCGCCAGGTGTTGCTGAAGTTTTATATGATCACTTTACTACAATGAAAAGAAACCCATCATATTATGACATAATATTAACAGGAGACCTTGGAGTATATGGAGTATTTATGTTAAAAGAATATATGATGAAAAAATATAAAATACGTCTTGATAATGTAATAGATGCAGGAGCATTTTTGTATAATTGTAAACCAGGAGGCACTTTCGCTGGTGGTTCAGGTCCAGTGTGTGCCCCATTAATGT
Source organism: uncultured Muribaculaceae bacterium (assembly GCA_964465245.1). GTDB lineage: Bacteria > Bacillota_I > Bacilli_A > RF39 > UBA660 > CAYXHQ01. The sequence goes on from CAYXHQ010000032.1 coordinate 7,110, forward strand.
TGTTAAATGATGCAATTTATAAACACAAAAAAATATTACTAGTAGCTTCTGGTGCTCTTCATTCGTGTACAAGTGTAAACCTAAAAAAACCAATGCCAGGAATTGGACATGCAGTTAGTTTGGAGGTGTTAAAATGATTTATTTAAAAGCATTTATCTTTTGTGGAATAGTTTGTTTTATAGGAGAATTAATATTAGATAGATCAAAACTTACTCCAGGACATTTAAATACAATTCTTGTTATAATTGGTTGCGTTCTTGCAGGTTTTGGACTATATGATAAATTTATACTTTGGGCAGGGGCGGGTGCTACAGTACCTATTACAAACTTTGGTAACTTACTTGTTAACGGGTGTTTAGAAGGGTATGCTACTGATGGATTTGTAGGTCTATTAAAAGGACTTCTCGTAATAGCGTCGGCTGGGCTCTCGGCAACTATCATTATTTCATTTCTAACAGCTTTATTTTTTAAACCAAAAAACTAAGATATATACTTTTTGGTTTTTTTTTGATAGAATTTATATAGAAAAGGGATTTGATTATGAAAGAAGAAAATAATAAAAATATTACTCCAAATAATGAAACTGCGAACGTGACTACTCAAGTTAAAAGTGAACCCGTTCAAAATGCAGTAAATGTAGCACCTGTTACACCAGAGGTTCAAAATAGTAATGTAAATACTGAAGAGAATAAATTGGCATCACCGACTTCAACTGAAGCAACACCACCGACTCCAACTGAAGCAACTCAGCCCGCTCCTACAGTAGAACAAAAATCTGTTCCTGCATCTTCACAAAAAGAAGAAACTAATACTAAAAGTAATACTTCAATATTTTTTATATTTGGTATTATGATTCTTTTTGTTGTATGTCTTCCTTTTATAACATCATATATTGAAGGTAATGATTCAATGCCGGTTATAGATAGTGAAATAAAAGATACAAAAGAATATAACACTCATAATGGAATGATAAAAATTGGAGAAGACTCATATATAGAACTATATAATATAAAATTCTATAATTTTAATAGAAGTGTTAATAATCAAATAAAATTTAACATAATCGCAAATAAAAAAATAACTAATCCAAGTGATTCGGGAATATACATAAGTTTATATAATAGTGGAGAAAATTTGATATACATGGGTGCATTTGAATTTGATAAAACATTAGAAAATTCAGTAGTAAATTCTTCTTATTTAACTATTGATAACGATATATATTTACTTGCAAGTTATGCTAAGATACATAAAGAAATAAAAGAAAGTACTCCTAGTTCATTAAAATGTAGTAAATCACAAACTATAGAATATTCATATACTGAAAACGCAGAATTTAGTTTTATAAATGATTTACTTAAGAACTACAAATACACAAAAACTGTGAATACAACTGGAAGTACACTTGATACTGATGCATCCACTAAATTGCAAGAAGAATTTAATAATTTACAAAGTAGTGGTGTTACAGATTTAATTCAAGATAATTCATCGTATTCATATACTCTAAATTTAGAAAATAATGCACTTACTGTTAATAAATTAAGTGAATATGATACTGCGAAAACAATAGTGAGTAATAGACTTATAAGTGCAGGATGGACTTGTGAATAATATATTAATTAATGATTTTTCTGGACCACTTGATTTACTTCTTCATTTAATTAAACAATCAAAACTTAGTATATATGACATAAATATTGTTGATATTACTCATAAATACGTTGATTATATAAAAGAAATGGAAAATATGAACTTGGATATTGCAAGCGAATATTTAGTTATGGCTTCAGAACTAATAGAAATGAAAAGTAGATATTTACTTCCTAAAAAGGATGAAGATGAAGTAAGTGATTATGAAGAAAATCCTGAAGATGAACTTAAGAAAAGATTACTTGAATATGAAGCATATAAAAACAGTGTAGAAAAATTTAGAGAATTAGAAAGTATTAGACATGAAGTATATACAAAAAGTCCAGAGAGAATTACTGAACTAACTGAAACTAAAATATCAAATGATAGTGATGTTACTGTGTTTGATTTATTAGAAGCCCTTGAAAGGGTGATGGATAGATTAGAGAACTCTAAACCACTTACAACAAGAATAACAAAAAAAGAGTTGTCAGTTAAAGATAGAGTTGATACAATAAGGAGTATATTAAGTAAAAAGAAAAAAGTTCTTTTTGTGGAACTTTTTGAGAGTTTTACTCGTGAATATGTTGTTGTAACATTTTTAAGTATTTTAGAAATGGCAAAAGACAATGAGATTAAATTAATGCAAGAAAACAATTTTGGAGAAATTTACTTAGAAAGAGTTGATTAAAATGAAACTAGAAGGAATTATTGAAGGACTACTTTTTGCAGTAGGGGATGAAGGATTGTCACTAGATGCTTTATCAAAAATATTGGAAGTGAAAGAAGAAGAAATAAAAACTGCTTTAAGTAACTTAAGGGGCGAATATGAAAGTGATACTCATGGGATTAGAATATCTTTTTTAGGAAATACTTTTAAACTTACTACTAAAAAAGAACACAAAGAATACTTTGAAAAATTACTTATTGATACTAAAACATATACGCTATCCCCAGCAGCTCTAGAAATACTTGCAATTATTGCTTATAATGAGCCAATAACAAGATTAAAAGTAGATGAAATAAGAGGAGTGAATTCTTCTGGTATAATCAGAAAATTAGTAGCAATGAATTTTATTAAAGAATGTGGTAAGGCTGATTCTATTGGAAGACCTAATTTATATAAAACCACAAATGACTTTTTAGATTATTTTGGACTTGCAACTAAGGAGGATTTGCCTAAGATAAATATTAGAGAATCAGAAATGGATGAATTAGAACTAGAACTCTATACATCTATTTATAAGGAAAGTTAATGCGTAATTATTCCATTTTAAATTATAAAATGCTATAATTACTTTATTGCTCGCATGGCGGAATCGGTAGACGCACTGGACTCAAAATCCAGCGATAGTGATATCATGAGAGTTCGAGTCTCTCTGCGAGCACCATTTTTTCAAAATATCAATTTCAGAAATGGAATTGTTTTTAATTGGCAAGATGTATACTTTACTGTTAATATGTAAATCTAAAAAAAATCAAACGTTAGTGTAAAGAGTTTTTAGGTAATTTCAAAAAAAGTTGTAAAATGTTACAATT
>CAYXHQ010000033.1:0-2935 GCA_964465245.1 uncultured Muribaculaceae bacterium
CATTTTATAATAAATATCTATTAAATTCAACCAAAAGCACAATAAAAAAGAAATTTGTTAGATTGTAACAAATTTCAATTTAATATTATTAGTTTCTTTTAAATCTTTACTCCATATATAATAATAAAAACTTTTTGTTTCTTTTGAATTAATATTATCTGTATTTACCTTAAAATATAAGGCATCGCTAGACTCAACTAACAAATCAGATAATTTAAAATTCTCTAGTCCATTAGATAAATAAATATTTTCATAGTTATCATCTAAGTCTAACACTAAATATAAAGAATAATCTTTTTTTTCTTCTTCATAAGATGTAATCATAACTGTTCTATATTCTTTAATTGCTTCTTCAAAGTTAGTAGAATATATACCTTTTGTTTTGTTAGTAACTACAATGCTTCCATCTTCAATATTCGAATAATGACTTACTACTTCAGCAGAAGTACTAACATAATCTTTAAGCGGAATAGTAACAATTACGAATACTATTATAAGCATGATTTCTAAAACTAATCTTCTAATTTCAGATTCAATCTTTTTTTCCATTTTAACCAAAATCCCCTTTTACTTTTTAGTCCTTAAAAAGTGTTATAATTATACCATATTTTTGTTCGTTTGTCCAGTTTTTATGCAAGGCCTAATAAAATATATATTAAAATCTACACAATATTTTGCGATTTACTGTGTATTTTATGTTTGTTTTTATAGTTGTTTAACAATGTATTGTGTATTTATAACTAATTTGAAATTTACATGTTTATAAAATAATGATATATCATCATTTAAGAGTGCCCGCTAAAGACAAAGGACCTATTACTATATATAATGGAGCTTTACTTTGCGGAAAAACTGCTCATGCTTATTTGCATACCATTGCTGACTATAATAGAGATATGTTTATAGATTTAACTAAAATTTTAATAGAAGTAAATGATCAATTTTATTTACCTACTACCAATCAATTAATTAGATATAATGAGATATTAGAAAGTTTTGAAAGAGAATATTCAGGCAAAACAAACAAAAAAGGATACCCTATTATAAGAGAAACCTTTACCATGAGACTAAGAAGATAAAACTATTACATAAAAAATAATGAATAAAGTTTTATAGATAAAACTTGTAAAAAAGGTGCTCTATATATAAATTTTGGACTTTTACTAGTAATAGCGTCTTCTATTTTATTAACAATAGAATCCATATTTTTTTGTTCTATTAACTTCCATACAAGATTTTCTTGTTTTTTTATTTTGCCAATAACAGATGAAAAATAACTATTCTTACTCATATAATCATATTTATTTTCTATCATTACTTCATTAAATCCAGTTTTATATGCACCGGGCTCAATTAAACATACTTTTATATTTTTGTTTAACATTTTAAGTTCTTTTTTTAAAGCGGTTGAAAGAGAAATAATTGATGCTTTAGTTGATGCATATACTCCTAGAAATTTAAAAGGCATTATGCCAAGTAAGGACGCCATAATAACTATTCTTCCACTTCCATAATTTATCATATTTTTTATTACAGTTCTTAAGACTTCAAAGTTACCAAAAACATTTACTTCATAATTTTCACGAACACGCGCAGAAGGGATATCTATAATAGAGCCACCATATCCAACTCCAGCATGCAAATAAAGAACATCTATTTTCATATCTTTAAGCGCTTTTATATCTTTTTTCTTAGTTACATCCAACTTAATTGGAATGATGCTTTCATACTCTTTTAAATTCTCTTTAACAGTACTAAGTTGTTCTTCAGTATGTACACCTAAATAAATAGTATTATCTTTATATAATCTTTTTGCTACTTTGAGTGCTATTCCACTAGTCCCTCCAGTTATTAATATATTCACTGTATCACCTTAAATTATTGTTAACAATATTTGCTCATTTATTCTATTTAATAATCATTTGGGTAGTTCTAGTTCCTATTTATTAATTATTTTTTTTCTTCTAAAAAGTATGAAACCATTTTTTCATAATTATCTTGGCTATTAAGACAAGTATCCAGTAAATATCCCATATCATTATGCAATTGATATTCTTTTAATCCTCTAATATAAAAATCTTTATTTCTGCCTTCAATATAAAATGGCATTATATCATTAATTAAACACTCTCTAAACATAATCATTCTGCCAATTCTTCCATTTCCATCTTGAAAAGGATGAATTCTTTCAAATATAACATGAAACTCTATTATATCTTTTAATTCAATTTTATTTAATTTATTATACCAGTTTAATAATTCTTTCATTTCTTTTTCCACATTGCTTGGTAAAGTAGTTTCAATATCTCCCACAAAATTCTTTAATTTTTTGTATTCTCCTACATTAAACCACTCTAATTCACTATCATTAAGTGTTCCATCTTTTAAAATAAAATGAAATTTCTTTATCAACTTTTCACTAAGAGATTCATCTAATGTACTTAGCATATGTTTAAATAAAGTAAAATGATTTTTAGTTTCAGTAGCATCTTTTAACACTATTATTTTATCTTCACTCGATAAAATTGTTCCAGTATTAAATATACTTGCTGTTTCATCAGGTGTGATTGTTGAACCTTCAATATGATTTGTATTATATGCAAAATCTATTTGAGTTTTATGATAAATATTACCTGGCATATTGATATTCATTTGCTCAATTAATGCTTCTTTTATTTTATTTATTTCCATAATACTAAACCTCCTACTAATATAATTATTATACCATACGCCATACTATTTATCTAATAATTTAATTCTTCTAAACTCCACCTTTTTTGCCTTTAAGTCTTAGCAATCCCTTTCTAATTAAATCTATAGGTATTACACTTAAAGACAAGAATATCATTATCTGAAACTCTGCGAATGTAAGTCCTGTTGTTCTAAATATTTCTCCTCCAAAGTACATTAAAATTATTTGAATGAATGCAATAAA
>CAYXHQ010000033.1:3035-10258 GCA_964465245.1 uncultured Muribaculaceae bacterium
CTTCTTTCATATATTCAACAAGAGGAGGCTCATATGCAAAAGCAAGACCAGCAAGAGTATCCATTACCATGTTTACCCATAGCATTTGTATTACTGTTATTGGAGAAAGTATTCCAACATATGGACCTACTATACTTAAGAAAACTGCGCAAAAATTTATAGTAAGCTGAAATATAATAAATTTTCTTATACTTTTAAATACAGTTCTTCCAAATAAAATAGAGGAAGAAATTGATAAAAAATTATCATCAAGAATGATTATATCAGACACTTCTTTAGCAACTTCTGTTCCACTACCCATTGCAAAACCAACATCTGCTTTTTTGAGCGCTGGAGCGTCATTTATCCCGTCTCCCGTCATTCCTACAACTAGCCCTAATTCTTGAGTTAAACATACAAGCCTATTTTTATCTTGTGGAAGACTTCTTGCTAACACGCAAAGGTTAGGTATAATTCTTTTAACCTCATCATCATCCATTTTATTAAATTCATCACTTGTAAGTACAATACTATTTTTTTCTATCATTCCAAGTTCATTAGCTATGCCAGTAGCCGTATCTTTTGCGTCTCCCGTTATCATAATTGTTTTAATTCCGGCACTTTTAACTAGTTCTAAACCTTTGTAAGCGTCTCTTCTTACCGTGTCTTTCAAATAAACAAATCCAAGAAGAGATAAACTATTTATTTCTTTTGTAGAAGATGTACATAACGCAAGTATTCTTATTCCTTTTTTAGCCTCTATATCTATCTTTGTTTTTATATTGTTAATATCTTTTAATACTTTTTTATTGCCTAGTTCATCATAATAAAACTTGCACTTGTTAAGTAGTACTTCATAGGCTCCTTTTACAAATGTTAAATTATTGTCATAATTAATTGTTTCACTTGAGTATTTTATACGTGAGTCAAAGCTTAATTTAGATATTCTTTTATATTTTTTTTCTTTATTTCCAATAAATTCTAGCAGTGCCCTATCAGTTGTATTACCACCAATAATAGTATTCCCTTCATATTCACTTTCATTGTTATATACTAAAGATAGTGTTAATAATTCTTTAATTTTTGAGTTTTTTATATTTTCTACATTAGAAATATCTTTATTAATTAAATTAATGTTTATAACTTTAAGTTTTCCTTCTGTGAGTGTTCCTGTTTTATCAGTACAGAGTACATTTAAGCATCCCGCAGTTTCAATACCAACAAGTTTTCTAACTAATACATTGTTTTTAAGCATTCTTTTCATATTGGATGATAATACCAAAGTAATCATCATAGGAAGTCCTTCAGGGACTGCGACAACTATAATAGTAACTGCTAAAGTAAGGGCATAAAAAATATGTGGAAGAATCTCACTACTATTACTTATCATATTTGTAATCTCAGTTATGTTAAAATTATTGCCCACAACTATTACATTTATTAAGTATGATAAAAATGCTAAGAATGCTCCAATATATCCTACTCTACTTATTATTTTAGCAAGGCCTCTAAGTTTCATTTTTAATGGACTTTCTGGTGCAAACTCTTGAATAGAGGCAGCAATCCCACCATAAAAAGTATTATCTCCTACACTTGTAACTCTCATAGTGCAACTCTTTGATGTAACAATAGAACCCATGTATAATTTATCATTAATGCTCTTACATTTTTCTTTTGATTCACCAGTGAGTGCTGACTCATCAGTATAAACAGCGCCACTTATAACGACTCCATCAGCGGGCACTTTATCGCCGGAAGAAAGTAACACAATATCTCCATATACTATCTCATCTATTGTAATTTCTTGCTTTTTAGAGTTTCTCTTAACCTTGCATTTTATACGTGATGCCTCTTCACTCAATCTTTCAAATGCTTTTTCACTCCCATATTCAGAAAATGTTGATATTAAAGATGCTAGAAGTATTGCAACACCTATACCTACAGTTTCATAAATATTAGATTCTTTAAATAAAAACACTATTTTTACTGCAAGTGCAATTAAAAGTATTTTAATTATAGGATCATTCAAAGACTCAATTAAAAGAGATAAAAAAGTATTATTCTTTTTATGAGTTAATATATTCTTTCCATAAGTAATTCTATTTCTATTTACTTCATAATCACTTAAACCTGTTTCTGCGTTCATAAGCACCCTATAAAATATTATTAAGATTACTTCATTTTTAGAAATAAAAAATAATTGGCAAATTTAAAGTGGACTTTAAATTTGCCATAAAATTATTTTGCTTAAATATTTATATATAAGAAATAGGAATTATATAATGTTTGTCATCTAATTTTTCTTTCGTAGGGTAAAAACAAATTAGTCCTCCTGAATTTATTTGTTTTTTTGTTTTCTCCAGTATGGAAAAATTTTTTATCATTTCTTTAGTAGGATTTGCTGTTTTTTTAATTTCATATGGATATAAAACATTTCCTTCTTCTAAAATCATATCAATTTCATTTTTATCTTTGTCTCTATAATAATAAATGTTTAATCTTTTTCCATTATTTTTATACTGCTTAATAATTTCGCTTATAACATAAGTTTCTAAAAAGTGTCCTGCTATAGAACTATTTTCTAGCGTTTCCGCACTTGGCCAGTTCATCAAATAAGCACAAAGTCCTGTATCCATAAATATTATTTTTGGCATTTTTGTTGTTCTTTTTAAAACGTTATTACTATAAGGTTCTAATAAATAAATAATACCAGATGCTACTAATATTGATATCCAATTTTTTACTGTAGGAACACTTACACCACAGTCATCCGCAATAGTTGTATAATTTAGTTGCTCTCCAGTACGTGCTGCTATACTTATTAAAAATTTATAGAAACTTAAAGAATCCCCCACTTGAGCTGAATCTCTAACATCTCTTTCTAAATATGTTTTTATATAAGAATCAAAGAATAAATCTCTATCAACTTTATCAACCACTAATTTAGGCATACCACCTTCGAATATATTTTTAAATATATTTAATTCAGCAAAAACATATTTTTCTTTTAAACTTTCAGGATTAAATGGAGCACTTAATTTCTCGCTTTTTTCCGCATAATTTAAACTATTCATCTCAATTATTCCAACTCTTCCTGCTAATGTTTCAGAAACATTTTTCATAAGTTTAAATTGCTGTGAACCAGTTAACCAAAATAAACCATTTTCATTACTATTATCAACGATTTCTTTAATATAAGGAAATAAATTTGGAGCATGTTGTATTTCATCAATAATAAGTGGTGTACCATAAGTTTGCAAAAAAAGTTGCGGATCTTCAATTGCTCTTTTTCTCATATTTAAATTATCTAAACTTACATAATTTCTTTTTCCTTGATTTATTTCTTTCAAAATTGTTGTTTTTCCTACTTGTCTAGGTCCTGTTACAAGTACAACTTTAAATTCCCTACTGGCCGTTTTTATAATATTTTCTGTTTCCCTTTTTAACATATTAATCACCCTTTTCATGATATATTATATTATATATATTTACGTTTTTGTCAAATTTAAAGTCTGCTTTAAATTTGACAAAACTCGATTTTTTATTTTTTTGCTCAGTTACCTACCGAGTTCAATAGACTTTAATTAATCAATTTGATACAATTATTAATAGGAGTAGTAATATGAAATTAGATGTAATAATTCCTGTTTACAATGAAGAAGAAGTATTAAATGATTTTTATAATGAAATATCTAATACTCTTAAAGATATAAATTATAGACTTATCTTTATAAATGATGGAAGTAAAGATAATTCACTTAATATATTAAAAAAAATATATACAAGTGATTTTAAACACGTAAGAATAATAAGTTTTTCTAGAAATTTCGGAAAAGAGTCAGCAATATACGCAGGACTAAAAAACTCTAATGCAGAATTCACTTCAATAATAGATGCAGATTTACAACAAGATCCTAAATACTTATTGAGTATGTTAGATAAACTAGAAGAAAATGATGATATAGATTCAGTTTGTATGATACAAAAAGAAAAGAAAAATAGATTTTTTCAAAGAATGTTTTATAAATTAATTAATAAAATATCAAAGACTAATTTTGTAGAAGGTGCATCAGATTTTAGGATGTTTAGAAGTAATGTAGTTAAAAGTATTATTTTGTTATCTGAAAAAAATAGATTTTCGAAAGGAATATTTTCATGGGTTGGATTTAATACCGAATATATTCCATATAAAGTTAAAAAAAGAAAAGCTGGATCTTCTAAATGGAATCCACTCAGTTTAATTAATTATGCAATAGATGGATTTGTCGGTTTTTCTACTTCGCCTTTAAAAATCGCTACATATGGTGGTTTAATTGTAAGTGGGGTTGCATTCATATATTTAATTATTATAATTGTAAAAACTTTAATAATGGGAATAGATACACCGGGTTATGCTTCAATAATATCTTTGATTTTATTTTTAGGAGGATTTCAATTATTATCAATAGGAATTCTTGGTGAATATTTAGCTAAAACCTACACTGAGACTAAAAACAGACCTATATACATTGAAAAAGAAAGAATTGGGTTTGATGAAACTATATTATAAATTAAAAGAAATATTTTTGAATAAACATTTTTTTATATTCGTAATTATTGGTATTATTAATACAATCATTTATAATGAATATTATCTTCTTGGTTTATTAGTAATGCCCTATTTAATAAGTAGTATAAGCGCTTATATAATAAGTATGACTTGCTCATACTTATTAAATTCAACTTTTAATTATAATATAAAACCCACTTTAAAAAAATATTTGTTATTCCCACTTAGTGGTATACCAACATTTTTATGTCAAACGTTAGGACTTACACTTTTTGTAGAAGTATTTAGAATAAACGAAAGTATATCTGGATTTCTTTGTAGTATAGTAGCCATACCTTTTTCTTTTATAATTATGAAATACATTTTAAAAAAATAATTCAAATCACTTGAATTATTTTTAATTGAAATTAACATAACATTGAATATCTTCTTTTACTCCATTAACAGTAAGTGTAGTCCCACTATATGTTGAACTTGTAAAATTACCATAACAATTATGTGATACATAAGTTCTACCATTTGAAGGTGTTACAGTGAATGTAACATTTTTTTCATCAACAACATTTTTTGAATTAAATCCACCTGTACCATTTATATAAGGAATATTTTCATCTAACCACGTTTTATTAGGTATCATACCTACTCCAAATGAATCTTCAAGGTCAATAACCATTATATTATCCCAAGCAGTATACATATTACCTACAGAATATAAGTCAAGATTATATGTAGTAAGAGTGGCAGAATCATTTCTAGCTATAACACTAATAGATTTCCATTCATAGGCAAGAGTATTAGATGTTGTAGCTTGTAAATGAGCAAGATTTCCAGACGTTCTATCAGATATTCTAATACTTGTATCTCCATTATCTTTCATTTTATAAAAAGCTTTGGCATACACACTTTCTCCTGCATCTATTGTAAATGAGTTGCTATAAATTCCATATGAATTAATACTTGATGGGAATTTTACAAATCCTGTATTATACATTCCTTTATTTTCTTTTAATTCTAAATCTCCACTTGTCCATGGTGTCCATCCAGTAGTATTAGCATCAAAGCTTCCATTTGTAACTAAGTTAGTTAAAGTATAACCATTTTCTACAGTACCATTAGTTGCTACTACGGCTACTTCATGTTCATCTAATAAAGTTATTCTTGCATGTCCGTGTCCAGTGTTACCAGTACCAATTGGATAATACGTTCCATCAGTTCTAGGCATTTGAGTTTGACTACCTCTTTCAGTACTCCAAGAATAACCTGCGCCATCTATCATTACAGTATCAGTAAAAGAATATCCGCTATAATGAATAGAGCACTCTACACTTGTAGAAGTAGCATCACACCCAGATTTGATTGCTCTAGTAGGAGTTGTTACACTTCCTTCTTCTATAGCTATACTTCCTGCATGACCACTTATATAAGATGACCCACCAGCTGAGCCTGAAGTACAAGTAGCGCTGCCACCTGGATAATATCCATTACCACCAGAGCATCCACCATTTGCTATTCCAAACAATGAAGCAGTAAATGAAGTGGCTGGAGTTAAATTTTGCGTTCCACCAAGTACTCCATCTCCACCAGGATATCCTATAAGTCCACCACCTGCTCCTTTAATAGAAGAATCATTTCCACTTCCTGCACCGGACCCGGCCGCTACCATTATTCTAGAATTAAGTGATAACGGATTATTCCAAGTACCACCCACAGTTCTAATATCAGTAGCACCTCCACCTGGGTAACCATCTTCGTCAGATTCTCCACCATTATAAACTTTAGTATTTGCTGTATTACTTTGTTTACCTATATATACATAAAATTTTTCGCCTTTAGTAAGTTCTATTTTACCTGCTGTATATGCTCCATCAGATACTGTATTATTTCCGCCTTGTGCTCCCCATAGTTCTACAAAATATGTTCCATTAGCGGGTGCTACAAAAGGTTGTGGTCCTTCCCATTCTTCAAAATAAGATACAGCAAGTTTTCCACAAACTTCACTTTGTGCTTCAGCTCCTATTTTAGCATTTAATATTCCACCTTGAACAGATGATTGATCATTAACTTCACTATATGATAACCATATTTTTAATGTATAACTAATTGTAGTATTATAGTTTATTGAATTTTCCTCTTCAAGCATTATCTCATCTTTATTTGATACTTCATAAAAATTACCAGATGTTACAGTGTTATTAGTATTATTAGTAAGTTCCCATTTTAAATCAGTAGTCCTAAGCGCAGCACTAAGAGTGCTTACTAACAATTTTATTTTATAACAAGCACCAATTTTTCCACTATTATTTCTTACAGTAAAATTATAAGTATTAGCCTCACTATCTTTATATTCATCATATATTGGATATGCTCCAGTTACATTTATTGGAGTGCCGGCAATTACTATATCGAATCCAGCTCCTGTAACTCTTAAAGATGATATATCAGTTTTTTCTACTGCATAATCAAAATATGCATACGTTACACCCGCAGCAAAAATTATTACTGATACTAGTAATATTAAAAATGGAGCCAAAAAACTTTTATTTTCTTTTATTTTACGCCATAATTTTTTCATGTTCACTCCGTATATTATAATTTTATAATAAAATTACGTTTATTTCAATCTTTTTCACTTATTAAAGAAAGAGACTTACGTCTCTTAATGTCTAGGAATATAATCATCATGATCAGAATTATC
>CAYXHQ010000034.1:0-9795 GCA_964465245.1 uncultured Muribaculaceae bacterium
GTTTCTATTATTTCCATTATTTTAAACTCCTTTTTAATATACTTTTATTCGCAGTTTCAATTAAATACTGCCCATAACTATTTTTACTCATTTTATTACCTAAATCAAGTAATTCTTCATCTGTAAGCCATCCATTTTTAAATGCTATTTGTTCTAAAGAACTTATAACAGATCCTTTATTATTTTGAATGCTTTTAATCATATTGGCAGCTTCAATTTGACTATCAAATGTACCTGTGTCAAACCAACAAAATCCTCCACCTAAAAGTTCTGCTTTTAATCTTGATTCTTGCAAATACATGTCATTAAGAGTAGTTATCTCTAGCTCACCTCTTTCAGATGGTTTAACTTCTTTAGCCATTAAAGATACCCCTTTAGGATAAAAATATAATCCAGTAATCGCATAATTTGATTTAGGATATTTAGGTTTTTCTTCAACACTTATTACGTTTCTATTTTCATCAACTTCCATTACACCAAATCTATTTGGGTCTTTTACTTCATATCCAAATATAGTAGCTTTTCCATTTATAGAACTAACACTAGCACTCTTTAGAGTATCTATAAATCCATTTCCATAAAAAATATTATCTCCAAGCACCATCGCACATTCATCGTTACCTATAAAATCTTCACCTAAAATAAATGCTTGTGCAAGACCGTCAGGAGAAGGCTGAATAATATAACTAATATTTACTCCGTAGTCACTTCCATCCCCAAGTAATCTTATAAATCCATTTTGATCTTCCTTTGTAGTTATTACCAAAATATCTTTAATACCTGATAACATTAAAACTGATAATGGATAATAAATCATTGGCTTATCATATATTGGCATTAGTTGTTTACTAATTCCTTTTGTAATCGGATGTAGTCTACTACCTGTTCCACCCGCTAAAACGATTCCTTTCATTTTGCCTCCCTAAATAATGCTTATTATTATATCATATATAAGAAAAAAAGTCACTATTTAAATAGTGCTATTCCGAGTATCCTTGTGATACTTGAAGTAAATTTTAACAAGAATCTTTCAAATATATTAGCTTTATTATAATACTTTTGAAAATAATATTGGCTCTTTTTTAAAATTCTGACTTTTTCTTTTTTGTTGTAAGTTTTATCAATACTGGTAGAATGATTATGATATACATTTATATTATTACATACAATCATTTTTTTGCCTAAGTGCTTTGTTTTAACTCCAATGATATTTTCTTCATAATATAAAAATACTTTTTCATCAAAATATAACATATTTTCTAAATGTTCTGAACTAATTATTAGAAAACATCCAGAAACAACTTCCACTAAAGAGGTATCAGCACTATAATGTGAATCATTATAATACATATATTTTTTTATAAATCTTTTAGACAAAAGCGGAATATTCATTTTTACATCTTGCATAGGAGTTGGTATTTTCCACCCTCTATTTAATCCATTTCCTTCTTTAATAGTAGGCGCAACTATTACAACATCATCTTTTATGTACTTTATTAAATTCAATAAATCTTTTTCATTATAAATTACTATATCAGGATTTGATATTATAATATTGCATTTTCCTAATATCTCAATTATTTTTTTACTTCCATCGTTAATCGCAGTTCCATAACCTTTATTGTTGTCTTCTTTTATTATATCAATATGATCATCAGCTATTTTTATTAATTCTTGATAGGAATTATTAGTAGAATTATTATCTACTATAACTATATAATCAATCAATTTATAATCTTTAATATTGTTAATAAGTGCTAGAGTATCTTTATATCCATTATAATTTACTATAACCATTCCTGTTTTCATTTTGACCTCTTTAGTAAGCTATACCATTCTTCTTTTACACTACCCAATAAATATTTTTGAGAATTTTTAAAGCACTTGTCACTTAATAGTTTTAATTCTTTTTTATTTTTTAAAAGCGTTATTATTTTATTTGCCATTTTATTTTTATCTCTATTTTTTATAAGAATTCCAGCATCTTTTAGTATTTCTCTTGCTCCACTTGCTGAGTCAAATGCAATTTCAGGAACACCATAAGAAGCGCTTTCTATAAGTGTTAAGCCAAAAGATTCAGTGAATGATGTCATCGCGTAAAGGGAACTATCTAAATAATATTTTTCTATTTTTTCGTGAGATAAAAATCCTGTAAACACTATACTGTTTTTCAAATCTTTCTCTTTTACATAATCAACTAATTTTTCTTTTAAATATCCGTCTCCCACTAAATATAATTTAGAGTCTTTAATCTCTTTATTGACTAACTCAAATACATCTATTAAATCAAATAGACCTTTTTCTATAGCGAATCTTCCTACATTTATAATGTTATTAGTATTTAATTTGCTTTTATTTTTTGGAAGTTCATCTATTACATTTGGAATATAAACACACGTAGCTTTAATCATTCTATTTTTATAAACACTTTCCAATTTTTTTGAAACTACTACAAAATAATTAAAGTATGTAACTGAAGATAAGAGTTTGTTAATATTTCTTTTATTCTCTATATAATTGTGTTCTGTAGCTATTTTAATAGTATCTATATTAGCATAATCTCCAACTAACTTATTGTGAAAAATTCTAGTGGTAATTATATATTTAGAATTGTTATTAAGAATACTGTTTAAATTTAAGAAATATTTTTTAAATAATATATCAACATTTTTTACACTTTCAGACACTATTTTAAATATATTAAAAGTTTTTAAAGACTTTTTAAACTCTTCACGCCTTGGCCCACTGTCTATTAAGTATTCAATTTTTATGTTTTTGCTAAAATTAAATGGCGGAGTTTTATAGAGTTTATAAGTACTTATAATTTTAATTGAGTATTTGCTTTCTAACATTTTGCATAACGAAGACACATATTTTTCCACTCCTCCATATCCTAGATGTAAAACATATATACACACTTCATCTTTTAACTCTATCTTTTCATTTGTTATTTCTTTAATTAAGAAAAGTAGCATTAATGACAAATATATGGATACTGCAGGAGAACCTAAAATGTGCCCAGCCAGCATTGAAACAAACATAGTTATTCCTGTACAAAATCCATAAATAAGTAAATCCAAACCTAATCTAAATTTAAGTTTTATTACTTTTTTTATTGTAAAATAGAAAATAATTAACGTTGGAAGAAAATATAATAAAAACCCTAATACTCCAAATCTATAATATACATCATGAAAATCCATTTCAATTAATTTAGTGATTTTTTCATCTTTTATATCTTCATTTTGGGTAAACCCAAGACCTACTATTTTATATTCAGTACCTACTTCATCATCAATTAATCTAATATCATCTAAAAATTCATCTCTTTTACTTAAAGCCGCTTCAGGGTTTTCCTTTATGTTAAGAGTTTTTTTCATATTACTTGTAACACTAAAACTAGGACTCATTACAATAATTAATAATGTTGCAATAATTACTGATACAAATGGTTTTATACCCAATTTTTTTCTTTTGCTTAAAAAATATAATCCAAATATTAAATTTGATAAGATCATAGCTATAAAAGGTGTTTTTGTTCCAATTAAAGACATTGAAAAAATTACAAGTAACATTAAAATTAGTGATATGATACTTCTATTTTTATATAGTATATAAAAAGTAAATGGATATAATAAAGTAAATATCGCACCTATTTCATTAGCTGAATAAAACCATCCAATATAACCCAAATTGAGTCCATCATATGAAGAAAATGATGTATTAGTAATTATAGGTATAAACACTAAAACTGCATATACTATTACATTTATTTGTAATATTTTAACAAGTAACTTTGTATTAAATTTTGTTTCATCATTTAAGTTAACTAATCCTATTAGAGTAATAGGAAAATATAAATATTTAAATAAATATTTAAACTCAGTAAAAATTGATTCTCTAAGTAATAAATATATACACGAAAATAATGCTAATAATCCAATATAGATAAGAGATATTTTCTTATACTTACTTTTATTAAAAAATATAATATAAATAAGCATTATTAATAAAAATATTCCTCTGAATATTACACCTATTGTAAAATTAAAATCATAAACTCTTATCATCACTGATGTTAACAAGTCAACAAGAGGCCCGATTAAGATAAAAATATATACCAAATTCTTTAATCTATCTTTCATAATTCACCCCTCTTTTTATTTTAAATACTATTTTTACTAAAGAATACATTTTAAACTCTATAAGCTTAAATATAATTTTCCTCCTAGTAGTAAGTGATGGAATATATTTGTTATTTTGATATCCATTAAAGTTTTTATCTAAATAATTAAGCATTTCTTTTATTATTTCCAGTTTTTTTGTTCTATCGCATTTACTGTTGATAACTCTTACTATTGCTGAGATGTAAATATGATCAACAGCTAAGAATTCTAGACGGTCATAATACTCTTCATATATATTATGCTCTTTAAGATAAGATGTAATATCATCAAATGCATCAAATATTTCTAAATTTCTTTTTACATTTGAGTTATTCATAGTTGAACCAGATCTAATCAAATAATTATATAAAGGTGTATTTACAAATGATATTTTTTTTGCATTAATTAGTGCCTTTAGTGTAAAAGCCAAATCTTCATACCAAACTCTTTCTTTAAATTTCAAATCATTATCTATTAGTAATTCACGCTTGTATATTTTATTCCAAACTGCCATTTTACCAAGAAATGCTTTTTCTTCCTCATTTGAATAATTTGCATTTTTTACATGATACTTTTTCAAAGTTAATTCGTTTACATTAAAATTCTCACATATTAAAACATCAGCTTTTTCATATTTTGCTTTTTCATACATTATTTCAAACATATTTAATTCTGTATCATCATCACTATCAACGTAAGCTATGTATTCTCCTTTAGCATATTTAAGCCCTGTATTTCTAGCACTCCCCTGACCACCATTTTTTTGGTTAATTAAAACTATTTTATTTGGATATTCTTCTTTATATCTATTTATTATTTTTAAAGAATTATCAGGACTCCCGTCGTTAACTACAATTATTTCGATATCTTCAAGTGTTTGATTAACCAAACTATTTAAACATTTTGGTAAATACTTTTCTACATTCCAAACAGGAACAATTACGCTTACTTTTATCATTTTGTACCTCTTATTTATTATTCTATCATTTATATAGAAAAAATAAAATTATTTGTGAATAATTTTACTCTTTAGTAAATATAAACAATTAACTACTCCAGGTAATTTATAATAAAATAAATTAATATATATCTTTTGTTTTCTAGAAAGTTCTAATATATAATATTTATTTTTTCTGAAGTGTGGATATTTTTCTTTCATAATTTTAGACATTTTTTTAATATCTTTTTTACCTTCTTTGTATTTATATACTTTCAAAGGAAGGGTTAATAATAAATTAGTAATATAAATAAATTCTATTTCACTTTTATATTCATCATATTTGTTATTCTCTTTAACGATACTTTCAAATATTTCTAAAGATTTAACTGCGTCTAATGTTTTTTTATTATAAGACGTTTGATTTGTAATAGAATTACTATGTTGTACATAATTATATGATACTCTATTTAAATAAAATATTTTGTCAGTGTAAATACATAAAAGTGGTATTATAGCTATATCTTCAGACCATATACCTTCTTTAAATTTAAAGTTAATTCTACTTAAGAATTCTTTTTTATACATCTTTGATGCCGCAGAAGAAGCTCCTATCATGTATTCATGAGTATCTACTTTGCCTTCTTTTTTGCCACCATACATAAAACTCGTAGTAGAGTCTTTATACACATATTTTAAATCAAATGTTACTATGTCTGCATCCATCTTGCATGCATAATCATATAATTTTTCACATGCATCAGTTTCTAAATAGTCATCACTATCTATAAACATTATGTACTTTCCATGTGCATGTTCTAGCCCTACATTTCTCGTATAACTAAGCCCATGATTTAACTGATTATATAAAGTTACATTTTTATATTTTTTTTCATAAGAAACAGCAATTTCATATGAAGAGTCAGTGGATCCATCATTTATTAAAACAATTTCTATATCTTTTAATGTTTGATTAACAAGCGAATTTAAACATATATCCAAATACTTTTCCACATTGTAAATAGGAACTATTATACTAATTTTTTTCATGTTTACCTCTTAATTTAGATAGGGACTTTATTATTTTAGATTTCTTATGATAGAACAAATTCATACTAATACGCTCTTTAATTGTAAATTTTTTCATACAAGGATTATTGTGCCACTTTGGAAACTTATCCCTCATTATATCCGAGATTTTATTTAACTCATTAAACTTATTAAATTTGTAAAATCTTTGAGAAGCAACTACTAACAAATGATTAATAAAAATACATTCTAGTTCATCATGAAATTCAATTAATTTATTGTTTTCTTTAAAAAAATTATATAAAAGTTCTAAAGATACAAATATGTCATTAATACGTGGATTATACGCTTCTATATTCATAGTTGAATTATTTCTTTGTATGTAATTATATAAATAATTATTAACATATCCAATTTTTTCAGTATAAATTCCAAGTCTTGGAGTTAAAGATAAATCTTCATATATTATACCTTTTGGAAATTCATAATTGGCGTTTTTAAGTAATTCACGCCTATATATTTTATTCCAAGGCGCAGGAGATGAAGTAATATATTCTTTGTTCGTTATTAACCTTGTCTCATTAAATAAAGATACTTTTTCTTCATAATTATCATATACATATTTTATTCCGCACATTACTATGTCCAAATTATTTTTAAGAGCATATTCATACATAATTTCAAACATATTTAATTCTATGTAGTCATCACTATCTACAAATGCAATATATTCCCCATTTGCATACTTTAGTCCCATATTTCTAGCACTACTTTGTCCACCATTTTCTTTTTTATAATACTTTATATTTTTATGCTTTTTAATGTATTTTTTAGCAATATTCTCACTTAAGTCAGTGGATCCATCATTTATTAAAACAATTTCTATGTTTTCCATAGTTTGATGAACAAGTGAATTTAAACATTTGGCCAAATATGATTCCACATTATAAATAGGAACTATTACACTAATTTTTGGCATGAAATTTCTCCTTTATCATATCAATAAATCTATTTAAAAATTTCAATTCTCCAATCACTTTATAAATTAGTGTTGTGACTATTAAATTTAATATGAAAATTACTAATGAATAAACAAACCATGTAAGTAAATTGTTAATATTTAGATTAAATAAAGGTACTATGAAATAAAATAAAGATAATAAAATTCCATATACAATAAATGAGGTAATAGAACTTTTATAATATCCTAATTTTTTTCTTTTAAAAATTGCTTTATTTAAAATTCTAGGTTTTATTAAATATTCTGAAGTTATAAATGCGATTAAAGTAGCTAAAAGTATTCCAAAGATTCCTAAAAAGTGCACTAAAATTAGTGATAACACTAAATTAATCCCTGCTTCTAAATACACACATTTTATTGTTTCTTTAAATAATCCTCGTGCGGCGATAAATGTACCTAATGCATTTCTTATTATTCTATAAAATAGCAATGTAACAAACATAAATACTGTGGCATCTCCAATTACTAAATTTTCTCCATACCAAATACCTACAAATAAAGATATAGACATAAATAAAGGTACACATAACACAGTAGCAATATAGAATAAAAATTCATTATATTCTTTAAACAAATCATATGCTTTATTTTCATCTGATACAAGCACATTTCCAATACCTGGGATAACAGCCCCTGCGATCATATCAACAAATTTCTGTATAACCTCAGTTATATAATAATACGAAGTATATACTACTATTTGAGTTACTCCTATAAACCTAGAAACTATTAAAATATCAACATTATTAGCAATTACTCCACCTATTTTATGAGGTATAACTGTTTTAATTTTTTTAATAAATCCAAAATCTGGTTTATTTTTCAAACTTATATCTTTATATCTTTTTTTGAATATAAGTCTAACTATTATATTTTGTATAACAGTTATTATAAGTTGTGCGATTAAAACTACAAATAAATTTTTAAAATACATTACTAAAAATATTTCTAGTATACTTTTAATTATTAATATTGGTTGAAAATATATATTGTAAATATATCTTTCTTGTTTGGCTTCCATAAAAATTGTATAAGGCACATAAAAGTAGGATAACACATTAGCAATTAGTATTAATCCAAACATAAATTTAATTAGAGTTGGTTCTAGCGTTGTTGATTTTATAAATACCATAATATTTAAATCAAGTACTACACCTAACACTAGTACAGCAGCAGCTATATATGTAAAAAATTTAATAGTCGCAGATAATATACTTCCAATAGACCTATTATTTCCATCATGAATTGGTTTATATAAATAATATCCAATTATACTACCTGCTCCACCATCTAAAAGTGATAAATAAAATAAAAGTTGAGTAAATAATTGAAAAATACCTAAAGTTTCTTCACCCAAATTTACTAAAAATACTTTTACTTTAAAAAATCCTAAAATTAATATAATAAATTGAGGAATAACTTCAGATAAATAATTAATTAATGCTTTTTTTGTACGCATACTCTACTCCTTTATAAGTGTGTCTATAAGTTTTTCAGTTTCTCTTACTTGATTTTTCAATGAATAATTCTTAGACCATTCAAATCCATTTTCACATAAAGATTTATAGTGATTCTTGTCTTTTATTAACTTTAATAAAGAGGCTGCATATTCTTCCTTAGTATCAGCAACTTCACCACAACATTCTTTTTCTATTTCTTTAGTTACTCCACCCTGTGTTGAAATAAAAGTTTTTTTAAAATGAAGTGCTTCAATTAAAGAAGTTGAAAATCCTTCAGACTTTGATGTTAAACAATAAATATCCGCAATTTGATAATATGGATATGGATTTTTAACATATCCTATTATATCAATAAAATCATCTAATTTATAGTCTTTAATCAACTTTATCATTTCACTTTCTAATTCGCCTTTTCCTAAAAAGTTTAAATGAAATGATATATTTTTTTCTTTTAAAATATTTAGTGCTTCAATTAATAATAATGGGTTTTTATTATTATCAAATCTATTTGAATATAATAATTCCGTATCACTTTTTCTTGTTACTTTATATTCTTTGGCTAACTTATCCATGGCATCAAAATCATATCCATTATTTATAATCATTGTCTTATTTTTGTATTCCGGATAAATTGTATCAATAGATTTTTTTGTTTCTTCTGCAATTGCCACAATTTTATCTACATTAGCATAACTACTTTTTTGAAGTTTATACATTTTATAATTATCTTTTGGTTTTAAATCCCATATTGCACCATGATTCCAAGATATTGTTTTAACTTTTTTATCTTTAGACAGTAAAAATGTAGGGATTAAATAATTAAAAGATACTTCCAAATCATAAATATCTTTTATATATAATTTCCTTACTATTTTTGGACATAAGTTAACCAATATATTTATTATATATCTTTTAATTTTTGATTCTTTTTCTTTATTATTAATAGGTTTTAATTCATTAATATGATCTGCTAATACTTCTGGATTTATATTAGTATGAAAATATTCTATAACATCTATTTCATATTTATCTTTACTTAAATTATTAACTAAATTAGTAAGTTGCTTTTCAGCACCTCCTCCATATGAATTAGACCAAATGATAAACAATAATTTTTTCTTCATAATTCACCTTAATCAAATTCTACTGTGTTATTTACATCATTATTTATTTTATAGGGAA
>CAYXHQ010000035.1:0-9778 GCA_964465245.1 uncultured Muribaculaceae bacterium
AAAACGTATTGCAAAATATGATATATTTTGATACAATATTACAAAATACAATAGAGTAGAAAATAAATAGTTAAGTGCTACTAAACGGGAAGTTGTTAGTAGACGAAAAAGTAATCTTTGCTAATTTATTTTCGCATTCCGCTATTAAAATAAACAAATCAAGAGCAATCTTCTTTTCTTATTTATGAAGCGGTATAAGAAAGAGAGGATTTTTTTATGAAAAAATATGTTATTTCAAAAACCAAAAAAATTATATTATCAGCAATGTTTTTGGCAGTATTATTAGTTCTTTCAAGATTTTTATCCATAAAAACTAATTTATTAGTAATAAGTTTTAGTTTTATTCCAATAATGCTTTCAGCTGTTTATCTAGGCCCAAAATATTCTACAATTATTGCAGGTTTAGGAGATTTAATTGGAGCAATATTATTTCCATTTGGAGCATATTTTCCGGGATTTACACTAACAGCAGCATTAATAGGATTGATTTATGGATTATTTCTATATAAAAAACCGGGGAAACAAACAAGCAATTTTAAATTTATTATTAAATTAATAATTAGTAGCATATTAGTTTTAGGGGTAGTAAAAATTTTTGTTGAATCTATTTGGTTAAATGTGTTATATGGTAAAGCATATATGGCAGTGGTATCTGCAAGAATAGTAACACAATCAATACTACTTCCAATTCAAGTTGTTGTAATTTTTGTATTAGAAAAAGTATTAAGACCTTTTGTAAACAAATATTTATATGAAGAAGAAGTAATAGGAATAGATGAATATTTAGATACATTTGATAAATTTACAAAAGATCCTAATTTAGATGCAATGAAATATTTAATGAATAAATTTGATAATCCACATAAAAATTTAAAAGTTATACATGTTGCAGGCACTAATGGAAAAGGTAGTGTATGCGAAATGCTGAATAATATTTTAATAGAAAGTGGATTTAAAGTAGGAAAATTTGTATCACCACATCTAGTAAGGTTTAATGATGGAATAACTATAAATAATAAAGAAATATCAAACAAAGAAGTAGAAGAAATAATATTACCATTATCTGAAAAAATTGAAGAATATAATAAAACTCATAAAGTTCCAGTAAAATGGTTTGAAGCAATTACTAGTTTAGTGTTTATATATTTTAAACAACAAAAATGTGATTTTATTGTTTTAGAAACAGGATTAGGAGGAACTACTGATTGTACAAATATTGTAGATTCTATTATTTCTATAATTACAAATATTGGTTATGATCATATTGATGTTTTGGGAGACTCAATTGAAGAAATAACAAGACATAAAGCTGGAATAATAAAAGAAAATTCAAATACAGTTGCAGTATATCAAGAAAATATAACTCCAATAATAGAAGAAATTTGTAAAAATAAAAATAGCACTTTAAAAATAATAAAAAAAGAAGATATAGAAAATTATGCATTTACAAAAAACTTGCAATCATTTGATTATAATGATTATAAAAATATAGAAATAAATTTAAAAGGAAAAAAGCAAATATATAATGCAGCAGAAGTTCTTGAGTGTATAGAGATTCTAAACAACAAAGGTTATAAAATAAAACTAGAAGCAATAAAAAAAGCTTTAAAAACTGTTGTACATAAGGCAAGATTAGAAACATTAAGTACAGAGCCTTTAGTAATTTTTGATGGAGGACATAACGAAAATGCAATTAATAATCTAAGAGAAAATATAAATCAGTATTATAAAGATATGAAAAAGGTTTATATAGTTTCTATTTTAAAAACAAAAGATTATAAAACAATTGTAAAAAAATTAGTAGAAGATAAAGATGCCATATTCTTTTTTACAGATGGTAATAATAAAAAAAGGTATGTATCAAAAAAAGATTTATATAATGAAGCAAAAAAATATATTAATGAAACAAACATATTTAAAGAAAATCTAATTAATTCTGTAAATATTGCTAAAAAACTATATAAAGATAATTTAATCTTAATTATAGGAAGCTTTTATGTGTATAAAGATGTAATTAAATTATAAGGAGCCTTTTAATGATTGAGATAAATGATGTAACTTTTAAATATAAAAATGGAAAGAAAGTTTTAGAGAATATTAACTTAAAAATTAACGAAGGAGAATTTATTTCTGTAATTGGAAAGAATGGATCACGGGAAATCCACTTTAGCAAAGTTAATTGCAGGTTTAATAAAACCAACAACAGGAGAAGTTTTAGTTGACAATGTAAATACAGCAATAAAAAGGAATTCTATAAAACTAAGACAGAATATAGGGATAGTTTTTCAAAACCCAGAAAATCAAATACTTTTTAATAATGTTTATGACGATATAGCTTTTGCTTTAAAAAATTTAGGATTAGATAATATAGAAGAAAGAATAAAAACCTCGTTAGAAAAAGTAAAAATGAAGGAATATATAAAAAGCGAAACATATGAATTATCATTAGGTCAAAAGCAAAGGGTAACTATAGCAGGGGTATTAAGTATAAATCCAAAATATTTAATTTTTGATGAACCAACAACAATGATAGATTCAGAAGGGAAAGAAGATATTTATAAAATTATAAAATTATTAAAACAGCAAGGTTATACAATAATATATATAACAAATGCAGTTGACGAAATATTAATGTCAGATAGAATATTAATATTAAATGAAGGGAAAATATCAAGTGATTTTAATAAAAAAAATATTATAGAAAACGTTGCACAATTAGCAAAAAATAATATTAAAATTCCTAAATTAATACAAACAATACTTGAATTAAAAGAAAATAAAATCAATATTGATTTACAAGAATGGACCCAAGAAGAATTAAACAAAAAACTTATAGAGGTATGTAAAAAATGAAAAATATGTTAAAATTAATTATATTTTTAATATATACATTAATGATATTTTTTACAAAAAACTATATAATACTTTTAGTAGTATTTATTATAAATATAACATTAATGATTATTTTAAAAGTTAGTTTAAAAAAAGCAATAATAAATTTATTTAAAATATCTATATTCATAATATTAACAATTGTAATTAATTCATTTATATTAAGTTTATATGATGGAATTTTATTAGGAATTAGATTAATATTAGTGTGTAATGCAACATATACATTTTCGAAAGTGTTATCATATACTCAATTTGCTGAAGCAATAGAAATATTAATTTACCCATTAAAGATATTTAAAGTAAAGTCAAAAGATGTAAGTTTAATGATTTGTATGGCAATAGCATTTATACCAATTTTTAAAAATCAATTACAACAAATAAAAAACGTATTACAAGTTAAGGCAGCTAAAAACAACAAATATATTTTTAAACCATTTTTTATATCAATATTCCAAAGATTAAATGAAATTGAAATGTCAATAAAAGCAAAAGCATATACTGAATAAAATTAAAAATATATAAAGGAGAAAAATATGTTAGATAAATTAAAAAACATACCAAAAATAGAATTACATTTACATTTAGATGGATCTGTAAGAATAGAAACAGTATATGAATTATTAAATAAAGAAATTCCCTTAAAAGATTTAAAATCAAAGCTTACAGTAAGCGAAAATTGTTTAGATTTGAATGAATATTTAAAAGCTTTCGAGATACCATTAAAAGTAATGCAAATAAAAGAAAATTTAGAAAGAATAGCATATGAATTAGTATGTGATTTAAAGAAAGAAAATGTAATATATGCAGAAATTAGATTTGCTCCAGCTTTACATTTAAATAAAGGGTTAAATCAAAGAGAAGTTGTAGAAGCAGTATTAAAAGGAATAAAAAAAGAAAATATGAAAACTAATTTAATATTATGCTGTATGAGAGGAAAGGATAATTTAGATAAAAATATTGAAACAGTTAAATTAGCAAAAGAATATATTAATAAAGGGGTATGTGGAATAGATTTAGCTGGTGCTGAGAAAATATATCCAACAAAAGATTTTAAAGAGATATTTGAATTAGCAAAAAAAGAAGAAATTCCATTTACTATTCATGCAGGAGAAGCAGATGGAGTGCAAAGTATAGAAACAGCAATTAATTTTGGAACAAAAAGAGTGGGGCATGGAATTAGGTGTATAGAATCAGAAAAATTAGTTAAAAAAATCATTGATGAAAAAATTACTTTAGAAATATGTCCAACAAGTAATGTACAAACAAAAGCTACAAAAGACATAGCTCAAAATCCAATATATATATTATATAAGCAAGGAGTAAAAACTACTATAAATACAGATAACAGAACAGTTTCTGAAGTAACATTAACTAATGAATATATAAAATTAATAAAGACATTTAATTTTACTATTGATGATATAAAGCAAATGAATATTAATGCAATAGAAGCGGCATTTATATCAAATAAAGAAAGAAAAGAATTAGAAAAATACTTTTAAAAATAGAAAAGATGTCTTGGAAGACATCTTTTGCATTTTAGATACTCTTTTTCTAATTTATTGCATATATATTAAAATTAAGTATTGCAGCAAATACAAGCCATAACAAATAAGGTATTAATAGGTAAGCAGCCACAGGTTTTATTTTGTAGAATTTTATAATAGTTATTATAACAAATACAATGATTAATAAAATCCAGAAAAATGATAACAAATACAAATTAAGTCTAAAAAATAATAAAGTCCATAATGAATTTAAAATAAGTTGTATACCATAAAATATAAAAGCATTTTTCTTTTGTGAGCTATCAGCAGAGCTACTATATATAATATATGAAGATATTCCCATAATAATATAAAGTATAATCCATACAATAGGAAATACTATAGATGGAGGAGTAATTTCAGGTTTGTTTATGGAATTAAATCCTTCAGTAGTATTACCTAATAAACTTCCAATTCCTCCAAAAATTAATGGTATTAAAATATTAACTATAAGAGGTTTTATTTTTATCATAATTATCACCTATAAATATTATATGCAATAAAAAACTATATATTAATAAAAATATAATTATTGTAACTTTAAAGAAATTATGATATATTATAAATCATATTAAGTAAGTTATATGAAGGAGAAATTAAAATGAAAACAGGCATATTTTTTTGCGATATAATGGGAACATTAACAATGGATTATTTTGGAAAGGATATTAACAAAGAACAAGTTGATCAATTAATGAAAAGATTAGAGGAGATAAAAGTTGTTGATGGATTACATAATATGTATTTTTCATTAATTAGTTCAGAACATATGCCAAGCGAAATGGAATTTTTCGAAAAAAAGATAAGAGAAGCAATAAAAGAATCAAACATACAAATTGGTCCTCTATTTTCGTCAACTCATTTTAAAGAGATGAATAATAGTGAAAATAATAGTAAAGGAACAAGATGTGTAACAGGAAAACCTCTTCAAATATATCAAGTTTTAACAAAGGAAATTTCTTTAACAACAGAGATGTTTTCAGATAAAGACGGATTACCAAAAGTATATTTCGCTGATGATGCTATGATTTACCATGAATTTCTGCATATGTTTGTTGATAAAAAACTACCTGAACTAGACTATCAGAGTTTTATATTAGGATACAATAGAAAAGATAGTATATTAAACAATGTTAATAATGAATATAACACAGAAGGAAGAGGAATAAATTTCCTTAATGCATTATTAGGAGAATATGTAAAAAGGCAAAAAGATAAAAACACAAAAGAGAATAAGGGAATAGAAATTTAAATTAGGAGATATTTATGTTTATAAAAAACAATTTAGATAATTTAGACCTTTATCAATTTAGCAAGTTTTTAGACTTTAAAGATATTACTCATGCTTTTACATATAAAAATTTGAATTTCAATAAAAATATTTTAGACAACAAAGTTTTTGAGAAAAATTGTAGTAAAATTTGTAGCAAATTAAAATTAAAGGAATTAATTATATGCAATCAAAAACATACTAATAATATTTTAATAATAAAAGATAATAAAGAAATTAGAAATTTTGATAGTAAGTATTTTGATACAATTATAACTAATACTTCTAAAATAGGAATTGCAGTATTTACAGCAGATTGTCAACCAATACTGCTATATGATAAAAGAAAAAAGGTTATAGCAGCAGTTCATTCTGGATGGAGAGGCACATTACACAAAATTGTAATTGACACTATAAACAAAATGATTTCCAAATTCGGATGTAATGCACGAGATATTGTTTGTGTTATTGGACCATCAATTGGTAAGTGCCATTTTGAAGTAAATGAAGATGTTTGGGAAATGTTTGTTAACGAATTTGGAACCATGTTAGATTTCTCAAAAATTAAAAATAAATATTTTATTGATACAGTTAAATTAAATATGGATTTACTTGAAAATATAGGAATAAATAAAAAAAATATATTTACTTCTGAAATTTGTACAGTATGTAGAAATGATATTTTTTATTCACATAGAGCAGAGAAAGAAAAAGCTCGGAAGAAATCTTTCTATAATAGCATTAAAATAAATAAGAAAGTAAAAGGAGAATTATTATGGGCTCATATATAGAAATGAACGATACATTACAAATAACAAAAAAACAAGGATTTCCTAAAGAGTTAGATTGGAGAGAGCATTTAAAAAAATCATATACAGCTGAACAATTTAAGGATAAAGTATTTGAATTTAAAAACAAGAGTAATATTAGAAATTATCATATGCCACCTGTTAGAAATTTTTTAGTAGAAAATATAGGTGGGAAATGGTTATATTGGGGACAAATACATATTATAGAAGTAACACATGATTATATGAATAAGATTACATCTGGAAAATTTAGAATAATATATATTAATACACCAGAAGAAATGAAAATGGCACATAAAATAATTGATAGAAATAAAGAAACATTTATAAATATAGAACAAATTAATGAGGAGGAGTAAATTATGTTTAAAGAAAGTATTACACCAGAAGGGGGCAGCTGAGATTATGGGAGCATATTCTCATGGATTAAAGATTGATTTAGGAAATGAAAAAGAAATGATTTTTGTGACAGGGCAAATTGCTCAAGATTCAAAGGGAAATGTCGTATGTGAAGATATAGAAGGACAAACGGAATAGGTTTTTAATTGTATACAAAAGATTTTAAATGAAACAGGGTCAAGTTTAGATGATGTTGTAAAAACCCAAAATTTTCTAACTGATATAAATGACTTTTCAAAAGTATCACCAATTAGAAATAAATATTTTACAAATAGTAAACCGGTAAGCACATTAGTTGAAGTAAGTAGTTTAGTTAAGAAAGGCTGTAATATAGAAATTGAAGTGATTGCTATTAAGAATAAATGAATGTAATATTGCAGTAAAATGGATATAAAAAAACCTACAAGAGCTGAAACAACTCGATTATAGGTTTTATTTTATTGGTCGGGGTGACACGAAAATATTCTTAAAAAAGATGTATGTATAAATCATTTCAAAAAAGATTGGGGATAAATCGGGGAACTTTTTTAATTTATGGTAAATATTTATGAATAAATTAAGCTTAAAAGGATTATGGATTCCTAAAGACATATTAATAGATAAGGGATTGACCGATAAAGAAAAGATAACATTATCTATTGTACTATGCTTAAGTAGTGAATTAGAATATTGCTTTGCAGGCAATAGATATTTAGCAAATTTATTAGGCGTAACAATTAATAGGGTTTCTAAAATAATTAGTTCATTACAAAATAAAGGATACATTACGGTCAAGTTAAATTACGAAGAAAATACTAAATATATTAGAAGCAGAGAGTTAATATTAACCGATAAGTTAATAAAAGGTATTGTTAAAAATGACAATACCTATTGGACAAAACAACAATACCCTATTGTTCCAAAAGGCAAAGATATAATAAATATATATAAAAAATATTATAATAAATATAATGGGTATAAACCCAATTTTACTCAGCGTGAATATACTGCTGAAGAATTAAACAAAATGTTTAAGAATTAATCTTAAGGAGAAGTTTAGATGGATATCATAATAAATATTAAAGGCAAAGATATAGCAATATACAATTTAAATAACAATACAACGTTAGGAGTAATTGATAATGATTATGGACTAATTCGTTATTTGTTTAAAATTTTAGAAGAATATGAATTGACGAAGACGAAAAATGGCTATTTACAGTTTGAGAATAAAGAAGGAGAAACATATCTTCATAGAATTATAATGGAATATTATGCACAATTTGATGACAAATTGTTTACTATTCTTAATAATTCAGAATTTGAAGTAAACCATAAAAATAAAAAGAAATGGGATAACAGACTTGAAAATTTAGAAATGGTTACTAGACTTGGAAACGAAAGACACAGAAGAGGTGTAACATATAAAGATGAAATAGTATTTAATACTAAAGAGTTATTTAAAATAAAAGAATTAAATATCAAGGATAAGGATAGGAAATATTTAGAGAAATTAAGCAAAAGAAATTTAGAATTTTTAAATTCCGATTGCCTTGGATATACTTTCAATAATGAGTTTTATAGTAAAGCTTATATTAAATTAAATAATATAGCAACATTTACACAGCTACAGGCTTCAAATAGTATATGTATGAATACTTTAGAAGAATTTAATTATATTATACATTCTTATACAAAAAATACCATATTTACATATATTAATGTAGAAATGCTTAAAGGAGAATATAATTATCATAGATTTAAAATAATGTGTAAAAACAACATGCAATTAATAGATAAATATTATAAAAAAAATAAATACTTCAGACATATATGCAATAAATATAAATTAATGAACCATATAATAAGAGATGAAAAAGGGGAGCTTATATATCCTTCACATATAGAACCCAATCTATTAATATTTATATATACTAATTTAACCAAAGGAACTTTTCATCATGCTTATTATAAAAATCATCCTATTACTAATTTAGATGCACAAGCTGTAGTGCTTAATTATAAAAAATATGATTCTTTTAAAGTTTTATTTTTACTAGAATTATTCCATAGAATATCTACTAAAACATCTTCTCATTGTCAATTATTTTATAGTGCACATTCTAATACTAAAGTTAAACACACACCTTATTCCTTCTACATACCTAAATATACTGACAGACTCTTTACTACTACCGTCTTACCTAATTCTAAAAAACTTTGCAATATGAATTTATCTAAAATTACTCACACCATAGTGGCAAAGAACTTCGGTTTAGATGTAGCTAACCAAGTATATAAAAATCCTTATCGTACTAAAATTACTCTGCATAATTACATTTCTATAGACGATATTAAAATTTTAATTACTTCTTCTTTACTAGACCAACTTAACAATTATGGTTTCATCACCGTTAATCAGATACGAAGAGCTTTAAAAGACTTGAACGAAGAAAGAAAAAATCAGAGCTTACCTTCTATTGAAGTCTACGAAGACGAAAAGACGAAACGTTTCATACATCGGAATCTTGAAGAATACGAATGAGATGAAGGATTTATTCAAAGAATTAAAAATAGATTATAAAGTTATCAATCGACCTACGAAAGAAAATATATACACCTATCAAAAGAAAAACGGAATACAGCATCCTATTAATGATGACATACCTTATCAACAACGTATTTTAGTTTTAAAGAAGTTGTACAAACCTTCTAGACCTCCATCTAAAAAGAAACTTATCCCATAAGCACCAGAATTAAGCCAGATATACTCATATATTTTAGTAATATAGTTTTATGTCTAACATATAAAAAACAACCTGAGTGAATTCTAGGACAAATTTTAAAAAACTATGTACATTTATAAAAAAACAATATAA
>CAYXHQ010000036.1:0-9346 GCA_964465245.1 uncultured Muribaculaceae bacterium
TCCATCTACTACTCCAATTATAAAAGTAATACCTGCGATAATTAACGAAACAGTCCCAAAATTAATCGCGCCAGCCTTAACATCCAATAATTCATCATTAGTTAACATAAGTTCCTCCCTTCTTCAAAAAAGTGTATTTATATTTAAATAAGTCATTTAAATTATCCTTATGTGTAATACAAATAATCATCTTTTTATCATATTTTTTTAATATTCCTTCCATTATTTCCTTTTCTTCAAGTAAACCAACTTCACTTAATGCTTCATCAAGAATAATTATATTAGATTCTTTTAATAGCCCTCTTGCGAGTATTAATTTTTGCCTTTCACCTCCACTTAAATTAAAACCGTTATCTTCTAACAAAAAATTATCCCTGAGTTTCTTACTGTCAATTATTTTATCTATCTTACATAACTTGATTATTTCTCTATATTCTCGTTCTTTAATATCACGAGCAAGAATTATATTGTTTTTAATAGTGTCACTAAGTAGTACTTCTTTTTGTGATATATAGGTAATAGAATTTCTTATTATGCTTGCATTAATATCTTTTAAATTCTTGTCATTAATTATAATTTCACCTTTATAATCTTCATAATATTTTAAAATTATTTTAGCAAGCGTACTTTTACCACTTCCAGAAGAACCACATATTAAGTATTTTCCTCCATTTTTAAAACTCATATTAACACTTTCAAATATATAATCTACATTATTGTAAGAAAATCCTAAATCTTTCAAAATAATACTTCCTTCAATTTTAGACTTATCCATATTATTAATATTATTTGTATTAATCATCATTAAATCATTTATCCTTTCATAAGCTCCACTTGCATATCTAATGCTTGGCTCTAAATTTAATAATTCCTTAATAGGCTCTGTGAAAAATAACACTAATGAACTAAATGCAACTAAGTCTCCTATAGTAATTAGTTTACTATTTACTAAAATCAAGCCAACTGTGGCGATTATAAGTAAACCTGCATCACTAATAATATTTTTAAACATCATTTGATTCGAATAACTATATTCAAAATTTTTTAGTTTAAAAATAAGACTATTAAATTTAACTTTAGTTTTATGGACAAAATTATTAATTAAATTTAGATTTTTAATTGTTTCATAACTTTCTATTAACTCAACTAATTCTTTTTTATATTCTCCTTCAATTTTTTGAATGTCGTATATTTTGTTTTTAAATGAAAGTGAATAAATGAATACGACAAGAGAATACAAAGCTATTATAATTAAACTTACTATAAACAGTGTTTTATTAATAAGAATGAGTACCATTATAGAAAACGCCATAAGTAAAATATCCACAAATATGTTCAAAATTATAGTAGAAATTAATTCTTTAAAATTATCTAAATCATCAATTCTACTTATTATTTCTCCTGATGGTTTACTTTTAAAGTAATAATAAGGGAGATTCATTATGTGAGTTATCGCATCATTTGTAATGCTACTACCCACAATTTCTTTTATATTAGAAAGTATCTTTAACCGAATACAATCAAATATATTTTTTAGGAATATTAGTAATAAAAAACTTCCAGTAATTATTAAAAGAAATTTAAGAGTAAAATTAATATAAATATAATCTATAAATACTTTTAGATACATACTATTAATAATACTAAGAATTGTGACTAGAATAGATAAAACAATTATTTTAATAACTGACTTTTTATTACTAAATACATGTCTAATTACTTCTTTTATTATTTTATCTTTAGTTTTTAACTGCTCTAACTTCCTTACTGGATATAAAACAATAATAACTCCTAAGTACATTTCCTTAAATTCTTTATATGAAATCTTTTTAATACCATATGCCGGATCCATTATTTTTATGGTTTTAGTCCCGATTTCATAAACAACAATGTAATGATACATATTAGAATTTTTAGTATGTGCGATTAACGGTAGTATTACTTTATTAGAAATTAGTTCATTAAAACTTTGTTTAATACCATATCCATCCATGCCCAACTTTTTGGCGCCTTCAATTAAATTGTAAGCATTGGTGCCATGTGTATCAGTTTTAATTAAGTATGAAATTTCTTCTTTAGAATAATTCCCACCATAATGTCTAATAATAGATAACAAACACGCAGAAGCACAATCTTTAAATCCGTTTTGTTTAACACTTACTTTGTTTTTCATTTTTACCTCCCTCTATATATATTATCGCCATTTTTTTATCAAAACGCTTTTTTTTCGTGAAACTTTTTTTATTTTTTTTAAACTTTTTTTCTAAACCCCCATAAATACTGGGTTTCCGCATTGACAAATTTTTTAATTTTTTTGTGCAATTAAAAATAACACTATAGAAATTTATTAGCAATTTTAAGCATATTCTTTTATGTATTCAATAATGTTAACAATTAAAATATCATGACAAATTTAAAATCAAGAAAAACATTTGTTGACAAAATTGCAAACGTACTTTAACATAAATGACATAAAAGGTACATATGTGTTGTTTTGGAGGATATATGAAAAAAGATAGTAACTTCAAAAATAGAAACAAGTTAGTACGTACAATTTTCTTTTTAATCGCAATTATT
The DNA here is from genome assembly GCA_964465245.1 of uncultured Muribaculaceae bacterium. GTDB lineage: Bacteria > Bacillota_I > Bacilli_A > RF39 > UBA660 > CAYXHQ01. The sequence goes on from CAYXHQ010000036.1 coordinate 2,578, forward strand.
TGCGTGTTTAATTATGGATTAAAACAAAATAAAAGCAATAAAAATAATACACACACTCTTAATATTGATAGTCCTTTAGTAGATGATTTAATTATTGACAAAAATATAGAAAAAAATAGCATTATAGAACAAGATTTATCACATTATGTTTTAAAAATTGACAATATAAGTAATAATATAACAAATTCATACGTTGCCCAAGGATTAGATATATCTCCTTTAATAAATTTCAACAAAAAAACAATTGGAGTGATTGGGATACCTGGGACAAAAATATATTTACCATTTTGTTCTTCAACTAGTGATGAAGAATGGGATCATACATTATATAATGGAAAAAATAATATTCACGGAACAATATATATGGATAAAAATAACCATGAGTTATTACTTGATAAAGTTACTGTCTTATATGGACACAACATGAAAGATGGGACAATGTTTAGAGATTTAAATAGATTTCTAGATAAAAAATATTTTGACGAACACAAATACTTATTCTTAATTAGAGAAAATGACATATCAATTTATCAACTTGCATGTGCTTCTGTTATTGATGAAGATGATTTATCTTTTAAAAAATATAATTTTAAAACTGAAGATGACTATAATTCCTATATAAATAATGTGTTATGTACTGCAGTAAATATAAATGAAGGTATTAATTTAAATGAAGAAGAAAAATTATTACAACTTGTTACTTGCCACAAATATAAAAAAAATAGAACAGTCATATATTTCACAAGAGAAAGTGTTATACCAAATATTTTAAATGATAAAAATGATGATATTACTGATACAGAAATAAAGAAAAAAACAGTCAATTTTGAAAATTTTTATGATTATACTAAAAATCTTCAACTTTATAAAACACTTAACGCTAATTTTATTGTATTTAATACTTTTAATCAAAATGATAAATTTTATATTTGGACTAAAAATGATCTAAATATAAATAATAAAAATGAGATATTTACCGAACTAAGAAAAAGAAATATTGATATACAAAATTGCACTTTCATTTATGGAAATAATCAATTTAATGTAGGAGAAAATGATATATACATACAAAAGAACGCATCAGGAATTGACTTGATTGCTGAAGAAAATACTATTCTTGATTTAATAAGTGGAAATTACCAAATTGAATCATTAAATCAAGATAAAACATTGAAATTAACTTTAGGATAAATTCTAAAGTTAATATAGATATATTTTTAAAGAAAGGAGAAAAATATGTTTAAAAATTTTAAAAAAAATGCAGTTCGAACTTTATCGGCCACACTTGCGCTTGCTGGAATAAGTGGATTTGCAAGTAAAAGTAACGGACTCAAAAATACACATGCAGCAAATTTTAATGTGTATACTACTAACGAATCAGGAGAAGAAACTGATATTCCTGAAGAAATAGTTATTGCAGATGAAGGAACTATCGAACCAGGAACAGTACCAGTTACACCAAGTACTGAAGAAGAAACTATTCCAAATACTTCCGAAACTATTAATGAGGAAGAAACACCTACAGATATTCCTAAGACTAATAACGAAGAACTTACAGAAGATACAAAAATAAATACAAGCGAAGAAGAAATAACTACTGAGGAAGAAAATTTAGAAAACGAAGAAGATTCTACTTTACTTGAAGAGAAAGTAAAAGAGCCAATTGTTGACTCTAGTAACAAAATGATTTTAAAAAGTATTGCTCCTCCAGTAGCGCCTTCTACTACTCTACCTTACACACCACCTACTCCAGAAAATCCATTTGGTGATTTTACTGAATGGAATGGTTTTATATTAGGAGATGTAACTGATTGTATCGATTTTGAAGGTTCAATAGCTGTGGGTGGTAATATAACTTCAAATAGAGGTTTATCAGTAGGTCATGGTGTTAATGGTGCATCCCCTACTAATACTAGTGATATTTCTTTACTTGTAGGTGGGAACCTTAATTTAAATTGTTATGGCAGCGTTATTGGACAAACTGCTACTGGTACACCTTCAGGAAATACATATAATTTATCAAATGTTACTGAAAACACTACTACAAATGGGCAATATCTTACAGTAGATCCAAATGATTATTTTGCTCAAAATGCAGCTTTAGCTAAACAAATTAATCAAAATATTGCAAGCAAACAAGAAAATGCAACTTATACTAATAATGGATATGGAAGTTTTGAATTCACAGGAAATTCTAATGAGCCTCAATTAGTATATAATGTTTCTGAAAATGATTTTAGTAGTTTTAATCTTAATTTTAATTTACAAGATAATCAAACTGCAATAGTGAATCTAACTTCAGATCAAGCAATTAATTTCTTAAATGGTAGTTTTTCAATTAATGGAAATAAAGATAATACTTATTTAAGACAAAATGCTGATAGAATAGTATTTAATATTACAAATTCTAGTCAAGTTAATATGACATCTTGTGAATTATATGGGTATTTTGTAGCTCCTAATACTAGTTTAATAGGTGATAATGCTAATTTATGTGGTCATATAATATTAGGAAGTTTAGAGGCAAAAAATGGATTTGAATTTCATAAAGATATGGGAACAAAAATTCCTATTGTAACGCCGACTCCAACTCCAACAACACCGCCGACTCCAACTCCAACAACGCCACCGACTCCAACTCCAACAACACCACCAACTCCAACTCCAACAACACCACCAACACCGACTCCAACAACACCGCCGACTCCAACTCCAACAACACCACCAACACCGACTCCAACAACACCACCGACACAGACTCCAACAACACCACCAACACCGACTCCAACAACACCGCCAACACCGACTCCAACAACACCACCAACACCGACTCCAACAACGCCACCGACTCCAACTCCAACTCCCGAACTTAAATATGAAGGAGAAGAAGAATTTGCAAAAACTGGAGATGATTCAATTGACCCAACATTTATTATTATTGGAGCATCATTACTTGGAATGGGATTAAGTACACAATTTGATAATGAAGAATCTTTAAATATCAACAATGAGTTAACACTAAAGAGAAAGAAAAAGAAAAATTAATGCATAAAAAAAGTCACTTATTTTTATAAGTGGCTTTTACATTTTACTAGGAATTGAAATACCTAATAAGTCTAGTAATTCTTCAAGTATATTATATGAAATATCAAGCAAATTCAACCAATTGTTTTTTATTATTTCATCTTTCTCATTTACAATATTATTTGTTTGATAGAAAGTATTTATACAAGTACAAAGTTCATATACATAGTCAGCTACATAATGTGGCATTCTTTCTGTGCACGCTCTTTCTATAACACCATTTTTTTCAAGCAATTTAAATTTCAAATTTCTCTCTTCCACATTTTTTGATTCACTAATTATACTAGATGATATATGATTATTATCCAATAGTATTTTTCTAATTCTAATTGCTGTATATAAAACATATGGTCCTGTTTTACCAGTAGTATCAGAAAACTTATTTATATCAAATATATAGCTTTTTTCACGGTTGTTTTGAAGATCTGCAAATTTAATTATAGAGTTTACTATTCTTGATAAGTCTTCTTCACTCATACTTTCATTTAATTCTTTTTTAGAAATAAATATATTTTTAGTATCATTTATAAGTTCATCTAATTTGAGTAAATCACCACTTCTTGTTTTTAAAGGTTTACCATCTAACCCATTAATTGTTCCAAAATAATTATGCTCAAGGCTGCATGCATCAGACATAGATGTTATATCACACACTCTAAACACTTGTTCAAAATGAAGTCGCTGTCTTTCATCTACCACATATAAAATATAGTTTGGATTATATTTTAAGATTCTCTCATAAATAGACGCTAAATCAGTAGTTGCATATAAATACGCTCCATCAGATTTTTCTAAAATAAGTGGTGGCATTTCTTTATCGTCTGTATCTTTTTTAACTTCAATAATTTTAGCACCATCATCTTCTTTTATAACACTCTTGCTATTTAAATATTTAAGCATTGGGGGAATATATTCATAAGCATTAGATTCACCATTCCATAAATCAAATGATACACCTAAATAGTTATAGAGTCTTTTTATGTCATCAAGTGATATCTCACAAATCTTTTTCCAATATTCCCTATACTCTTCATTTCCATCTTGAAGGCACTTTGTAATAGTTTGACATTCTTTTAATACACTCTCATCTTCCTTGCAAAGACGACTCATTGAAGGATATATTCTTGACAAGATATTTAAATTTATATCATTTATTTTAATATTTTCTTTTTTAAGCCCATATATCACTTGCCCTATTTGAAGTCCATAATCTCCTAAGTGGACGTCGCTTATAACTTTTGCTCCTGCATAAGATAAAATTCTTTTTAAACTCTCTCCTATAATCGCAGGTCTTAAATGACCTACATGAAGTGGTTTAGCAATATTTGGCCCGCCATAGTCTATAAAGTATGTAAGGCCATTTAAAATATCAACTGTTTCTTTATTATTTAAATATTTATTAATTAAATTTTCACTTACTTTTATATTAATAAAACCGGGTTTTGCAAACTCAACTTTATCAAAAATATCATTATAGTTATCAATACTCTTTAATTTTTCAACTATATTAGCACCTACTACTTCCGGATTTAAATTAAGAGTTTTAGATATATAAAACACACTGTTTATTTGATAATCAAATAATTCTGGTATCTTGGAATAACTAATATGTGCGTATTCTTCACTATAGTTTAAACTTTTAAAAACACTCTTTATAATACTTTCTAATTCACTAATCATGAAATCCCTCATTTCAATAAACATTATACTATATTTTTAAACATTAAAAAAGAAAAAAAGTTAAATGATTAACCTAGAAATTTAAGTAATCTTTTAACTTTTTCATTTTTAGCTTCAATAACCTCAGGATAGTTATAACAATATACTCCGAATTCACGAGTAATGCCATCTGCATCTGGTGCCCCTGGACCTATTACTAATTTGTATCCTTTGTTTATATACTTTTTATATTTTGAAGATTCATTACTTTCTAATAAATCACTAATATTTCTTATTTTTTTATCTACATTTCCCATATAAACTCCAAAACCAGGCATATTATATAAATTATTAATAGTATCTACTTCAAAACCAGATTCAACCATTAATCTTTCATCAAGATTATTATCTTTAGCATATTCCATTTTTTACCCCTTTAAATGTATTTATTTGATTTGACTCATTACTTCTTCAGCAAAATTGTCACTTCTTTTTTCCATTCCTTCTCCAACTTCAAATCTAATCATTTTTAAAACTTCACAGTTATTTTCTTTAGCATACGTTTCAACAGTTACATTAGAGTCTTTTATAAATGACTGATTAATTAAACAAACTTCTTCATAAAATTTATTTAATCTTCCTTCAATTATTTTATCAGCAAATTCTAACTTTTTGCCTTCTTCTTTAATTTGTTCTCTAATTACACCTTTTTCATGTTCTATTTCACTTTCAGGTATATCTTTAACTGATACGTATATTGGTCTCATTGCAGCACTTTGCATAGCTATATCTTTTGCAACTTCTGCGTTTTCACCTTTAATTACTACAAGTGATGAGATTCTTCCGTTCATATGTAGGTATGTTCCAAATGTTTCATCATCTGTTTTAGTTACTCTTTCAAATCTTCTTAAAGATAGTTTTTCACCAATTTTAGCAGTTGCAGCCACTATTAAATCATTAATAGTAGACCCATTTGCTTCTAGTGCTAGAGCTTCTTCTAAAGAACTAGCATTACTATTTAGAATAGACCCGCCAATAGTATCAACAAGACTTTTAAACTCTTCGTTTTTAGCAACAAAGTCAGTTTCAGAATTAATTTCAACTATTACTGCATTATTCCCATCAATATATATATTTGAAAGTCCTTCAGCAGCTATTCTATCTGCTTTTTTAGCAGCTTTAGCAATACCTTTTTCTCTTAAGTAATCTATTGCTCTATCCATATCCCCATTAGATTCAACTAATGCTTTTTTACAGTCCATCATACCAGCACCAGTTTTTTCTCTTAAATTTTTAACATCTTCAGCTGTTATATTCATTTTCCCTCCTTATTTTAATGCTTTTAATAACTCGTCTTTTTTCATAGTGCTGTAACCTTTAACTCCTCTTTCTTTAGCAAGAGCTTTAAGAGCACTAACAGTCATTGAAGATATATCTTCTTTAACATCTTCTACTTTTTCTTTTATGTCTTCTTTAATATCTTCTACAACTTCTTTAACGTTTTCTGTTACTTCTTCTATTTTTTCTTCAACTTTTTCTTTAACTTCTTTTACAGTTTCCTTAACGTCTTCAACTTTTTCATCTAATTCTTTAGAAATTACTTCAATTTTATTAGATTTAGATTTCTTAGTTTTAGCAAATTCTTCTTCACTTACATAATCATCTAATTCTAGACCATTACATTCACAAACTGCATTGTTAAGAACACCTAATACAACTTTAATACTTCTAACTGCATCATCATTTGCTGGTATTACAAAGTCAACATCATCTGGATCTCTATCAGTATCAACAATTCCAAATACAGGAATATGTAATCTTTTAGCTTCTCTTACTGCATTGTATTCCATTTTAGGATCTACTACTATAACAGCTTTAGGTAAGCTTGTCATTTCTCTGATACCAGATAATAAAGTGTTAAGTTTATTATATTCTTTTTGTATCTTTGATACTTCTTTTTTAGGAAGTAATTCAAATTTACCTGATTCCTCCATTTTTTCAATTTCAATTAATCTTTTAACTCTAT
>CAYXHQ010000037.1:0-9097 GCA_964465245.1 uncultured Muribaculaceae bacterium
TTTCAAGTGCTACATACCATGGAGTATAAAACACACTATGTGTAACTTCTGCTACGGTTATTTTGGTAAGTTCAGTATTTTCTTTATTACCTTTAACACCAACAATTACTCCTATAACTCCTAAACAAAGTATTACAAATATAGATATTATTAAAAATAAATCTTTTTTCATTTTCCCTCACTTTCTTTAGTATTATATTCAGGATGTTATTATAGGTGAATATCACTAGGAAAATTTATTTTAGATTTATTTTTTTCATTTTTTCACGTTCTAATTCTTTTAAACTTTTATCCGGAGTAGGTAAATCCTCAGGCATAGTACCACCAAGTTCTTCAATAGTTTTTCTTACCTTTTTACCTACTTTATAATGTGCATTATTTGCTTTATTTTCTCCTTCTATTTTTTCTCTTTTCAATTTTTGTTCAGTTTGAGATATTCTAAAAAGATTTGCGATTAACTCATCACTACACATATTATCAAGTATATCTTCTCTGTATCTTAAGTTCTTTCTTTTTGCTATATCTGCGGCAGTCTCACCATTATATAAACCTTTGTATCCAGCATTGTGAAACTTATCAAAGTTTTTAACACCTGCAGCAGAAGCAACTTTATTTAAGGAATAGTTTCCTTTTTTAGTTAAGTTTCTATTATAGAATCTTTTTTCATCTTCAGTTAAGGACATATAATCAACTTGAGATAATTCTTGACGTCTTGTTTGAATGGCAAAGTATGTCTGCCCTAAAGCTATTACTTCTTTTTTAGGATCACCATTTTGTACGATAAGATAACAAGCATATCTTGATAGTTTGTAATCAGCAATTTCTTTATGCGAAACCCCTGTTTTTACTATTTTGTTGACTTCAACAAAATTGCGAAAGATAGAATTATTACTATTCTCACACGCTTCTTTTGCTTTACTGATAACTACTTCAAAATTTCTCCATTCTTTGTATTCTAATACACTCTGTAATTCTCTTGCTAACCAATATTCATTTCCATATTGATCTATATGTTTTATACTTTCAAAAGTCTTTTCATCATAAGTTTTTATTTCATTCATCTTTTGTCCTCCTTTATTTTTGTAATAGATAAAGTATAGCCAAATGGCTCTAATATTTTAATTAAAGTATTTATTTGTGGGTGCTTTTTTCTTGTTTCCATAATTGCTATCATTTCTCTAATAACTCCTGATGCTTCACCCATTTGTTTTTGTGTAAGACCTAATTCATTTCTAAGCTTAATAAAGTCACATATTAAATTGTATTCTAAGTCCATTACTCTTTTTTCATTTTCCATTTCTTTCATAATACACCATCCTTACATTAAGTATACTATAGCGTACATCAGTAGTCAATAAAATACTTGTAAAATTTTAATAAAATTTGATTTTTAGTAAATACTATTTATAGTGATAATATGAAATTAAAATATAAAATTATTATAGTGTTATTATTATCTATAATTCTAGGATTTATAATGTATAAATACTATTCTATGTAAAAAGGAAATCAATCTTCTTGATTTCCTCCATCTTCTATTGTAGAACCTGTTTGTTCAGGCTTTTTAGTAACACTTACTTTTTCTTTTAAATAGATATTAATTATATCACCTGATTTTGCAATTAATGTTTTAGCATGCACGCTTTGAGATGAGAAAGTATAATTATCAGTAGACCCTGTTATTTCTTTAGAGTCAGTATCCATTATTTTTATTGTAATGTTATTTGATTCTCCCCACTTTTTAATAGATTCAACGGAGTACATACTAAAGTCTGGTACCACTCCAAGCTTAGATTCTTTATAAGAACTAGCTCCAATAAGTTCTTTTTCATATATTTCATTTATTGAAAATGAGAATTCTTTTATAATTTTAGGTTCTTTTTCTCCAAGATTAATCTCAATTGCTTCAACTATATCATCAAGACTTCCTTTCCAATTAAAGAAAGCATATCTTGTTCCCGAAGCAGATGGCTCATACACATACATATCATACCCTGTTAAAAGGGTTTTTTGAATGTTTACAACGTTTATATCTCCAGATGCTATTATAGTTTTAATAACTTCATAGAAAGATAACATTTGATCTGTTGACAAGTTAGTATCTATATTCTTACTTACTACATCAAGTATTTCCATAAGCTTATTAGCACTTTTAATAGATTTTACTCCATTAAGCATTGCTTCAACTACTAATTGTTGATTTTGACCTCTTACAAAATCATTTCTTGTTCCATCTTTATTCCATTCACTACTGCAGTATTCTGGATGTGTTTTTCTGTTTCTCGCTAGCGCTAGTGCTTCTTCACCATTTAAAGTTTGTACACCTTTATCTAAGTAAATTGTAAATTCTCCAAAATCTCTATTACTATTTTGTTCACAAAATTTATAAGGCACATCTACTGTCACTCCGCCTAGTGCATCTACTAAATCTACCACTCCTTTAAAATTGACTTTGGCATAATAATCAATGTCAATTCCGGTCATATTTTTAATAGTCTTAATAACACAAGAAGTACCTCCATATGCAGAAGTATTAATTTTTTGCATTTGTCTATTACCACAGGCAATTTTAACATATGTATCTCTTGGAATAGAAAACATAGTGGCATTAAGTGTTTTAGGATTAAAAGATAAAATCATTATGGTATCTCCATTAAATGCCGCATTTTTATCAAGTCCATCTGCAGAAGAATCTATTCCTAAAAGCAATATAGTAAATGGTTCTGTTAAATTTTTACCACTAGATATATTAATCCCTTTTTCAGTAGTAGTTTTTTCTAATTTTTTAGAATAATCTGTTATAACTTTAGTATCTTTTATATCTTTATATTCTTCTAAATTATAAAAAACGTCTTTATAGTTTCCGTTAACAAAAATCATCTCAACTTCTTTATTGAAAAGAGCATTCATTAAATCAATTACTGAATTGTATTCTACTATTTCATTATTTTTCTCTAAATCATTATTTTTTATAACTTCATTTGGTAACACATATAATTCAATATCATCAGTATCTTTTACAATGCCAATTTTAGTATCTTTAATTTTAGCAACGTCATTATATTTACTATCAAAAGTAATCAAAGAAGTTGTATAAGTTATCATATCTTTATTGAATGTATCAATTTTGCTGTATACATTATATATCAAATATCCACCAACGCTATAAATAGATACAAATATTATAGATATTATTAATGTAGTCATAAATTTTTTAAATTTTTTTCCTTTAAATGAAAAAATTAAACTATATATAAGAATACTACTTATATATATAACTAATAGGATTCCACATATTATATAAAATCTTTCAACACCATTAAAAAGAATTAATGAGTAACTCAAAAAAAGTGTTGAAATAAGTATTAATACAATAAATAAATATTTAAATATTTTCATAAGTAGTATTTTATTCTTTTTCATATAACCTCGTACTGTTATTAATTATATAATAAATTTTATTATTTCTCAATAATATGAAGTTAAATATATAAAAATCGTATTTCCATACGATTTAATACTCAAATACTACTTGTACTGTAGCTTGAAAAGTTTTTCCTTTGTCATAATTTTGTGGTTCATTTGTTCCTTTTAATCTAAATGATATTGTGTATCTTTGAATAGAACCTGGTGCGATTAATATATCTTTCACAAATATTGTATTTTCCCATGGTGCAGTTGTGAATGGTAAAGTGCCTCCCCCATTTGTAGATGTTACAGAATACTGAAAGTTCTCACTTGTAAACGTATTACTTGCAACAGCCCACTGCAGCCCATATCTTACATAAAATTCACTCTTATTTTCAACAGTAAATACTTTATCTGGAATTGATACATTATTTCCTTCCATATCATCTGGAATTATATTATCTTTTACCACATCTGTTTGATCTTCATATATAACCTCAATAGTTGCAGTTTTATTAGTAGTGGTCGTGTTACCCACAATTAGAGAACTTCCATTTTCAGATACTATAACCGTAGATGTAGCTTCTACACAATATATATCACATACTTTATCAGCGTTTGTATCACAATGAAGATCACATTCATTATCTCCATCCATATCAAAGTTAAGATCAGGTTTCCCATCATCATTTAGGTCAATATTAATATTGGCAACCCCGTCTCCATCTAAATCTAAATTAGTATCAGGCCATCCATCATTATTAACATCACAGTTTAAATCACATTTTCCGTCTCCATCTAAATCTTGATTAGTTTTATTTAAAATTTTGTCTTCTATTACTATATTGAATATTGCTTTTCTGTTTCCCATATAGTCAACATTAGCATCAGGTTTATCATCCCCATTTAAATCTATATTTATTTCTGCTTCTTCATCATTATTCGTATCAATATTTATATCAGCAACTCCGTCCCCATCTATATCTTTATTTAAGTTTGCAAGTTTTATAAAATTGAATGCTGAATATGTCGCACCAACCACAGTAAACATAAGTGCTCCAAAAAGCCCTATAACAAATACTAAACTAACTCTTTTACCAAATTCAAAAGTTATAATATCATTTTCTTTTTTAACAAGAAGCCCTAAAGGCAAGTGAACAGTATTGTCAAATTCGTCACATGTAAGTTTAAGACATTTCAAAACATACTTATTATCAATATTTATTTCTTTTCCTGCATAAATACTGGCTAAAATAAGTTTAATAATCTCTGCTTGAACTTTAGCATCTAATTCATTGAATTTTCTTACATCTAATTCATCATTTTTAAATACTTTGTTCTTCTCTAAAAATATTTTATTTTTAGTTTCCTTATCTTCCATTATAACTCCCATATTCTATATTTATTATAACTCATCAATACTAAAAAAACAATTTTTTTAATTGTCTATTTAGTTATTTTAATAACATTTCGCATTTTTTAAAGTTTTCTTCTTCACGATGTACAAACTTTAAATATAACTTTTTAACAGCTGCTTCTCTTTTTTTTCTGTTTTTATAAACACTTTTAAACTGTTCTTTAAGCATTTTAATGAATGTTTTTTCACTTCCACCTATTTCATTTAAATAGTTTTCTATTAAATTTTTAATATATATATTATTAAATAATTTGCTTTCTTTCTTTTCTTCAAAGCTTTCTAATAAAGAAAGTGAATTATAATCTATAAAATATCCAAAATCAAATCTATCTCTTACATTTTCATTATCAACAATTGTATTAGATTTCTTAGTAATTTTAGGTTCCATAATTTTATAAGCCTCTAAGAATTCCCAAAGTTCATATGCTTTTTTAAAGTTTACATCTCTTAAAATTACGTTTGTTTTTCTAACAGGGCCATGGATTGGAGCTACTTGCCTTAATGATTTAATGAACTGACTATTCATGAAACCTGCTACATATATTTTTATTTCTTCAAGTCTTTCTTTCATAGACTTTTCACCATCATCAAGTTCCGGAATTTCATACTTTTTAGAGCATTCCATAGAAACAGTTACTTTAACAGTTTCATTTTTAAGTTTAGTATCTGCTTCATATGTAGTTTTTCTCTCGCACTTATAATAACTTCCTTCATCTCCAAATACTTCAAGTTGTCTTCCTACAAACTCATTCATGTTATTTAAAAGAGTATAGATAAATCTATTTTCATAAATATCTACAGTATCTTCTTTTCTAACATTTAATACTTTACTTGGTTGAATGAAACCTTCTTCATCAATATTTTGAATAAAGTTAGTGTTCATTGCAAGATGCCTTACTGTTTCAGGCGTAGTTCTTCTTGCTTTTTCAACAGGAACTACATCTTCTTCTTGCATCAAAAACTTTCTAGGATTTCTTACAATCTTATCTATATAAGGTAGGCATTCTTCAACTTTATCTACCCATTTATAATCAATAAGTACTTCTTCCTCAGCTGAATCAATCCAAATTTTAGATTTAGATTTTGCCAAAAAGAGTTCTAATTCATTATCAGCAATTTCATTAAAATACTCTTCTTTCATGTTCTCTCCTTATACCATTTTCTTAAGTCTTAATAAATAATCTTTACATTCTTTCATTTTATCTTTTCCAAAAGTCTTATCTAAGTAACTCATTAATCCATCAATTTCATCTCTTATATAAGATAAATTTAATTGTTCAAATTTTCTAAGTATTTTATTAGCAATTATATAGTCAACTGCGAGGATATCTTCTCCACCGCAGGCCACAAATGCTGGAACAAACTCTTGTATTTGTTTTGCGATACGATTACCAAAAGATATTCTAAAATGTTCTATAATATAGTCATCTAATTCTTTAATACTATTTAATATTTCCACAGATAGTGGATGCTCAGTAAACGCTTTATCAAATAAACTTTCAAAGTATTCAGCAGTAATATTAATAGGACTTGTTTTAGGTGCTTCAAATGCTGCTTCTTTAGTATCAATGTTTATAGGCATCGCACGGTCATACACTTGATCTGTTACCATGAATGTTGAGTCATCGTTATTAATTGTACCTATATACCACATATTTGAAGGTATTTTAAATTTACCACGTAAAATCTTTTTAGGATCATTTGGCCACTCTGTTAAAACTAAGTCTATTACCCATTCATCAACGCTAGGCATTTCAAGAATAGATAACATTTCAGCAAAATAGTATTCCACACGTGCGATATTCATTTCATCAAGAATTGAAATAAATACATCAGGTCTATATGTTGCTTCATACATTTTAGCTAAAAGTTCTGTTTCATTAAATCTCTTAGTAAATTCATTAAAGTATCCAAATAACTCTGATCTATCTCTATAAGATGGTTGAACTGGTACTATTACAGATGGATTATTTATAAAATGTCCAAAAGCATAAGCAAGAGATGTTTTACCTGTACCAGATATACCTTGTAAGATAATTAATCTATTTGATGCAAAACCTGCAACAAAAAGTCTTATTAAATTAATATTATAGTATAGATGAAGTTCACTTGCGGCATAATTCATGAAATCATTACAAAATTGTTCAAGTGTTATTGTATTATTATATGCCCCTGGTTTGTAATCTTTCATTTCATTATCTATTCTAGTTAATTTAAAGAATCTGCTTTCTCCTTCAGGTGTTTTATTTATTATATTACCATTCTCATCATATTCCACTTCACCAGATAGTTCTAAATATTTTTCGTTTTCCTTTTTTAGTCTTATTACGTCATTATTAAGTTTTTCAACTTCATCAAGTAGCGACTCTTGTTTATGTAGGTTCTTTTTAAATTTAATTCTTCTTTTAATTAAATAGTATATTCCAAATACCATTAGTCCAATTACGGCAAGTAAACATAAAACAGTAAGTATTACTAATATCCAAGATGCACCACTAAACCATTTAGAATACTCCTCTACTACGTTTACGTACGTTAGTACATTAAACATTTTTAAAAGACCCATTATAATTTGTTTAAATATTTCAATTAACCCTTGAAAAAACGGCTTCATGAAATCTACAAAAAATAAACCAAACTTCTCCATACTACATTTCCTCCTTAATATCTAACATTTGCAGTTCACTTTTTATTTCACCTTTATTTTTAACTACAAATTCCATATTCTCTTTCCATAAATCCATGTTTGTCTTATTAGCACTCACAAATTCTTCATTTACAAACACTAATTTAAATCCATCAAACGCACTATATGATAACTCAGAAGCATCTTCAACATTTATTGCTATTTCAAATCCAGCATTTTCTAAATCTCTTACAACTTTTTTATGTTCAAGTGTATCATTATAACTTGCATATAATTTTATAACACTTTTAACATTTTTATTTTCAAGTGTGTTAGATAATTTATTAATCTCACTATCTTTTTCATAAAATTCTAGGTTTACCGGAAAAAGTAATTTAATATCTTTATTTAACATGCATATTTTTAATGCTGTTAAACTAGACAAACTAAATGATAAGATTATCAAGTCATCACTAACTCTTTTAAAATACTTTCTAAGTTCTCTTTCACTATAACCATCTAATTCTTCTATTTTGTATTTATATAAAACTTTGTAATATTTTGAATTATTATCTATACTTTCATATTCATTTTTAGAGTTATCATTATTTAGAGTGTTAGTCATATTAAAGAATTTTCTTTCATTATTGTTATTAACCCTTATTAATTTAGTAATATTTTTGAGTTTTTCGGGTTTGCTTTCATATTTAACAAAAGCAATAAATTTAAACATAGACTCAATTACATTACTTACATTTTTAATAGTTACTTGATATTTGTTATATGGATAAGTGAATCTATCCACTACTACTGAAGTGTAAACTATTAAAGTAATTATATATGAGCTTAACTTGTAGTTTCCTACTCTAAATTCTTCTTTTATAGAATCTATCGCACATACTAAAATTGTCTTAAATCTGTCATCACATTTAACTAAAGGTCCTAAATATTCATTATATTCTTCAAAATCAGTTAAACTTTTAAAATAATAATTATCGACATAATAAGAAATAGTAGACTTTAAAAATGAATTAAATTCTGCTTCATTGTTCCATATTTGATTGTTATCGTATTTAAGCATAGTATTAACTATTTTTGAATACTCAAATATATCTTTTTTCTTTTTATCAAAATATTTATCTACTATATTTCCCATTAATTCTCCCACTCTTTATTCTAAAATCATTATAACAAATATTATTTATATTTACAATTATACTTTAAAAATTACTTTTGTCCTTTTCGCAAAATCACTATTCCACTACCGGTTCCGCCACTTGAATTTCCACCATCTCCAGTGTTGCCGCCTCTTCCACCGCCTGCGACTGCATATCTGTCTCCACTGGAACCATTAAATTCGTATACAGCACTTCCGCCTGCTCCGGGACCTCCTCCACATTCCCATCCATAACCACCTGGAATAATAGTGGCCCAACAACCTGACCAACCAGTAGTACCGCCATTAACTGACGTTGTAAATCCAGTAGTTGCTGCAGTTGCTCCTCCAATTGTAATATTATAGGATTGTCCTGATATTAAAGTTATTTCTTCTACAGTAGTTGAATATCCTCCATATCCGTTAGATGCACCACCTTCACCAGTTACATAATTTGCTCCGCCTCCCACTAAAAACTCATCAACAATCA
>CAYXHQ010000038.1:0-8989 GCA_964465245.1 uncultured Muribaculaceae bacterium
AGTTATTAGTACAAATAGACGCTTAAAAATTTATTAAAGTGTATTCTTTTAATATTTCTATATCAATTTTTGATAATGTATCATTAGAAATTTTTATTTTATCTAAATAATCAAATTTATTCATTTTTTTGCATATTGAAAGTTTACTTACAGTTTTCAAATGTTTAATACAAGCATATGATATTTTATTTTTTCTATTCTCATAATATTTTAAACAATTACTAATTTGCTTTTTAGCTTTTTTATCTGATTCGATTTTTAACATTTCTTCTAATTCCCTTATTTTGTTTTCATTATATAATATATTATTTATTTTTATATTGTAATTGTGTTTTTTAGAAGTTAAAGGAATAACATGAAGAACAGGATTCATCATAGAATCGCCTTTTGTTATATTTATTGCATAATGCTCTCCTGAAAATTCACTTCCTATATTAACTCCAAATTTAACTTTAACAATTTGTCCTCTTGAATACTTTTTAAATCTTTCTGGTTTTTTATTAATTTCATATAATAATGTTTCACTTTCATTAAGTCTAGAGTTTTCAAATTCAGTGAATTTATTTTTAAGATTCATATTAGAAATAGTAATATTATTGTTGTGCGTTCTTTCTAATTTTAAATGCTTAGTTTCACTTTTTTCTAAATTCATTGTCTTTTCTTTTGTTTCAATCATTTTTTCTCACTTTCGATATAGGAAATATTATAACATATGTATTTATAAATAAGTAATAAATTTTAAACATTTTTGCTGAATTTTTGTATTTTCTGTGAAATCACTTTTCATGATAATAGTAAAATGATATACTTTTAATGTAGAAAGGTGGACATGATGGGAGCAAAAACATTTAAAACTATTGATGAACAAGTAGAGATTTTAAAAAGTAAAGGATTAAATATAACTGATGAGGAGAAAGCTAAAACAATTTTACTTAGAGAAAATTATTTCTTTTTAAATGCATATAGATATGTATTTTTAACAGGTAATGATAATAGAAAGTTTGTTGAGGGTTCTACGTTTGAAGAGTTATATGCATTATTTACTTTTGACAGACAAATAAGAAATATTATATTTAAAAATATTTTGATTATTGAGAACAACTATAAATCAATGTTTAGTTATGTAATGAGTAAAGCATATGGATATAAAGAAAAAGAATATTTAAATCCTAATAACTTTGATAATACTAGGCAAAAATCCAGACAAATTAATGATTTGCTTAGAAAACTAAAAAGGCAAATAAGAGTAAATGCACCACAGAATAAAGCAACAAGTCACTACATTAATAATTATGGATATATTCCTCTGTGGGTTGGAATAAAGGTACTTAGTTTTGGAATAATAAGTGAAATGTTTAGTATATTAAAGATAGAGAATAAAAAAGAAATTGCTAGTATGTATAACATAGATGTTGAAGACTTGGAAATATACTTACCAATTTTAGCAAATTATAGAAATTTATGTGCTCATGAAGATATATTATTCGATCATACAACTCAAAGAAGTATTCCAAATACTAAATATCACTCAATATTAAATATTGAAAAGAATGAGGAAGATGAGTATAAGTATGGTAAAAATGATTTATTTTCATTAGTACTAATTATGAAAAGTATGTTAACGGAAGATGACTTTAAGATGATGATGAATGAAATTATATATGAATTTGAAAAATTAGATGGAAGAATAAACTCAATTGAAATGACACCAGTATTAGAAAAAATGGGATTTCCAAACAATTATAAGGAAATAATGTATATAGAATAGGAGCATATTATGAAAAAATTTTTAAAATATTTTTTGATTATTTTTAGTAGTATAGTTGTAGGATGCGGATTAATGTATGGATTAATTTATTATTTTCCAAATACAATAGTTAAAACTATAACAAAAGAACAAAAAGTTGTAAATGTAGTAGATGATGGAATAGCGGAGGGTATAGAAAATGTTTATAATTCAGTTGTAGTAGTCGAGTCTTATAAAAATGATGTGGCAGTTTCTACCGGTAGTGGATTTGCATTTAAAACTGATAAAAATACTACTTACATTATGACAAATCATCATGTTATAGATAATGCTGATAATGTAATTGTCACATTATATGACTCAACTGAAATAGAAGCATCTATTGTAGGATCTGATGTATACGCAGATATTGCGGTATTGAAAATAGATAATAATGAAAAATTAGATATTGCTGTTAGTGGGGACTTAAGCGATATGAAAGTAGGGGATACTGTTTTTGCAGTAGGTTCTCCTATGGGCAAAGAATGCACTAATACTGTTACAAGAGGAATACTTAGTGGAAAAGACAGAATGTTAGAAACAAGAATAAATAACTCTTTAGTAACAGACTGGATAATGAATGTAATGCAAACAGATGCTGCGATAAACCCAGGAAATAGTGGAGGACCTCTTTGTAATGCTAGCGGAGAAGTTATTGGAGTAAACTCAATGAAAATAGTTGAGTCATCTGTTGAAGGACTTGGATTTGCAATTCCAATTGATGATGCGCTTAGTTATTCAGAAAGTATTATAAAAAATGGTAAAATTGTTAGAGGTTATATTGGAATAGAAATGATTAACGCAACTGAAAAATTCCAACTATTAAGAAGTGGTATAACACTTGATGCTAAAGTTAAA
This sequence comes from uncultured Muribaculaceae bacterium, assembly GCA_964465245.1. Lineage (GTDB taxonomy): Bacteria > Bacillota_I > Bacilli_A > RF39 > UBA660 > CAYXHQ01. The sequence continues at coordinate 2,645 of CAYXHQ010000038.1, forward strand.
GATGGGGTAGTAATTGCTAAAGTGGTTGAAGGTGCTCCTGCTGAAACTTCAGGGTTAGAAAAAGGGGATGTAATCGTAAAAATAAATGATGATGACGTTACAAATATCGCAACATTTAGATATTATTTATATAAATATGAACCTAATACTAAAGTGAAACTTACTGTTTATAGAGGCGGAGATATAAAAGAAATAGAAGTACAAATAAATACTTCAGAATAATGATAAAAATCAAAAGTATAATAAAACATATTTTTGATTTTTTTGTATTCAAAATAATATGATTCTATGATAAAATAATTATGTTAGGAAAATAGATGTATGAAACAAGAAACTCTTAAAAAAATTAAACAAAATAGTGTTTTTTTTATCATAGTAGTTGGCGCTATAGCATTTTTTCTTATTGTTTCATTGCTTATAAGCAAAAACTTTAAAAGTGTAGAAGAAATTAGTGACTTACCAGAAAGTGGAAGTGTAAATTCCGCGTTTTTAATAATAAACGAATTGCAAACTTCAAATAATGGAACATATGCAGATGAGAAGGGTGCGTCATATGACTGGGTAGAATTATATAATGGCTCTTCTAAAGATAAAACATTAGATAATTATAGTTTATCTGATGATCAAAATAAAATTAAATGGGCATTTCCTAGTGGAACTGTTATTAAATCAAAAAGTTATTTAGTGGTGTTTTTAAGTGGTACAAAAGAAGATGGATTATATACAAATTTTAAATTAAAATCATCTGGGGGAGAAACTTTAGTTCTTAGAAATTCAAATAAAAAAATAATAGATGCAGTAGAAACTGTATCTATGGATAAAAATAGAGTAATGATAAGACAGGGTGATGGCTCTTTTGCTGTTTCACAAATAGCTACTCCTGGATATGAAAATTCAAAAGAAGGATTTAAAGAATTTACTGCTAATATAAAAACAACTGAAGAAAAAGAATTAGTAATAAGCGAAATACTTCCAAATAACAAAGGTCATTTTAAAGATGCTTTTGGAGAATATAGTGGATATATTGAAATAACTAATGTAAGTGGTGGACTTGTTAATTTAAAAGGTTACAGTGTATCTAATAATATAAGTACACCTTATAAGTGGGCGCTACCTGATATAAGTTTAGGAAATAATGAGGCTATAGTAATATACACATCAAATAGAAACGTTTATGAAAATGAGTATCATGCTAACTTCAAATTAAATAATAGAAATGGAGAAGTAATACTTGCTAAAAATAATTTAATTGAAGATAAAGTTACTTATGATGGTATTGCTAATGGAATGGCTTACATAAAAGGAGAAAACTCATACTATGTAAGTAATATGATAAGCCCGGGATATTCAAACGATGAATCAGGCGTTAAGTCTTTTCAAAATAAATTTTTAACTAAGAATTCAGGATTAATTATTAATGAAGCCATGAATTTAAATTATAGTTTACTTGTTCAAAATGGAAATAATTATTATGACTGGATAGAATTGTATAATAATACAAATGATACTATTAAGTTAAGTGATTATTATTTGACAACAAGTATGGATAATCCAAAAAGCTATAAATTGCCTGAAGTGGAACTTAAGTCTCATGAATATTATATTTTAATGGCTTCAGGAGATACTAATTTGTCAAATAATAGTTATGAACATGCAAATTTTAAATTATCTGAATCGGAAGGAATATTCTTATACAAGGGTTCAAAAGTAGTGGATTCCATATTTATTGCGAGTGTTCCAACAGGTTATAGTATGGGGCGTGCAGACTCAGGATTTAATTATTACAGTAACCCAACTCCAGGAAGTAAAAATAATTCAGGAACTATGCAAATATCATATGTTCCTATTTTTTCATCTGCGCCAGGCGTTTATAATGATGTAGAAAGTGTTACTGTAGAAATATTTGGAGAAGGTACAGTTTATTATACAACTGATGGGTCTATTCCTTCAGCGAGATCAAAAGTATATAGTGAACCTTTAGTATTAACAAGCACTAGAGTTATAAAAGCAGTTTCACTTCAAAGTGGAAGAAAAATGAGTGAAGTTGTAACATCTTCATATATAATAAATGAAAATCATACTTTGCCAGTAATGTCAGTTAGCTTAAATCCAAGTGACTTTACTTCAATTTCAAGAAATGCATGGACAGTAGATTATGAAAAAGAAGCGTATGCAGAGTTTTTTGAAGATGGCAATTCTTTCAAAATACCTGCTGGATTAAAACTATTTGGTGGTTCAACTAGAGGGCACTCTAAAAAAAGTTTTTCAATTAATTTTAGAAAGAAATATGGACAAGGAGAACTGAATTATCAAGTTTTTGATAATAGAGATAATGCAGTATATAATTCATTAGTCTTAAGAACTGGTTCGCAAGATGAACAATCTGCGGTTATTAGAGATATGTTAGGAACGTCTTTGGTAGATGGTATGATAAATGTAGATGTTCAAGCATATAAATCAATTATTCTCTATATTAACGGAAAATATTGGGGCACATACTGGTTAAGAGAAAGAGTAGATGAAGATTTTATTGAGTCACACTATAATGTTGAAGGGGAAGGCACAGATATAATAAGAATAGATGGCGAGGTCAAGTCTGGTTCTAGTGCTAACTATAGAAGCCTAATAAGTTATATAAAATCACATGATTTATCAAAAAAAGAATATTATGATTATGTTGCAAGTAAAGTAGATATAGATAGTGTTATAGATTTTTGGGTAGCTGAGACTTATGTTACTAATAATGATATAGTAAACTGTAGATTTTTCTCAAATCCAAATGTGGAAGATGGAAAATGGAAGTTCATATTCTATGACCTTGATTATGCTTTTTATAATTACTTCTTAAATTATTATAAGTTTTCTACTTCATCAAGTGGAATGACTGGAAATTATTATTCAACAGATTTACTTAGAAATTTAATGAAAAACAGTGAATTTAAAGAAAAATATATAGAAAGAGTTGCTTATCAACTTAAAGAAGTTTGGAATAAAGAGAGAGTTATGAAAAAATTTAATGAGCTTGTTGATGAATTAACTCCAGAGATGGAAAGAAACTTTTCAAGATGGGGAGGCAGTATGAAACATTGGAAATCAGAACTTGATGAACTTTCTTCATATATAGATAAAAGAGAATCTTATATGAAATCACAAGCTAAATCATATTTTGGACTAAGTGATGCACAGATGAAAGAATATTTTGGTGGATAACATGAGAAAATACAGAAACGAAATAAAATTTATTATATCTGCCGCACATGCAAGAGAGCTTAAATATAAACTTAGATGTTTGATGGAATATGATAAAAATGGTGGAATGACAGGAAGTTATATAATAAGAAGTTTATACTTTGACGATGTTGAGAATAGTGCCTTTTATGAAAAATTAGATGGAATTCTTTATAGAAAGAAATATAGAATTAGAATTTATAATGATGATGAGTCTTATATAAGGCTTGAAAGAAAGTATAAACATAATAATTTAACTTCTAAAGATCAAATGTTGATTACTAAAGATATTTATTGTAAAATATTAAGTGGTAATATAGATGATATAGATATTCGTGAAGATAATCTATTAAGTCAATTTATCACAGATATTAAAACTAAACATTTGTCACCTTCAGTTATAGTGGAATATAAAAGAACTGCGTTTACATACCCTTTGTCAAATATAAGAATTACTATTGACAAGAGTATTAAGTCAGGAAGATACAACTATGATATATTTGATGATAATATTCCAGCATATACAGTATTAGGTGATAAAGAAATAGTTTTAGAAGTAAAATATGATGAGGTACTACCTACTCATATAAGAGAAATTTTAGAAAGCATTCCTTCGTGCAGGCAAGCAATATCAAAGTTTGCAATATGTAGGAATATAAAATAAAGGAGTATTTATGAATTTTGTTGATTTAATTAAAAAAAGTGTAATATCAGAGTTTACGGGGACATTATCTATACCAGATATTGTATTGTCACTAATATTTGCTTTTGCAATAGCTTTGTTTATTACTTATATTTATAAGAAAACATATACTGGTGTTGTTTATTCTAAATCATTTTCATTGTGCATAATAATGCTTGCAATGGTAACAGCATTAATTATTAGAACTATTAACTCTAATTTAGCACTTTCTTTAGGTATGGTCGGTGCATTATCTATCGTAAGATTTAGAACAGCTGTTAAAGAACCAGTTGACACAGCATTTATGTTTTGGGGAATATCTGCGGGTATAATGGCAGGCGCTGGTTTATATACTGTTGCAATTGTTGGTTCTCTTGCATTAGGTGCTTTGTTTTTAGCAAGTTATTTAATGGGATTTAAAGCTACTGAAAGATATTTACTTATATTAAAATTTGATATAAGTGCCGCAGAAGATATGAAAAGAATAATAAAGAAATTACCAAAAAATAGGTTAAAAAGTAAATCAATTTTTAAAGATACTATGGAGTTAACATTTGAAATTGATATAAAAGGTAAAGAAGAAGGATATAAGTCATCAGTAGTAGATGAATTTAATGGAGTAAAAGGTTTAATAAACGCAAGTTTAATTAGTTATCAAAATGATTTTGGTGAATAATGAAGAAATATTTAACACCAAAAAATGTATTTTTAGCTGCTTTTACAATATTGCTTACAATATTGTTTTTTCAGTTTTATTTAGTATATACACCTGATTCTTCTCAATATTACTATTTGTCTTTAATTATCCAAGGTATTGTTCCTTTTAAATCGTGGATACTTGTAAGGGGACCGGGCTTCCCATTAATAATATCCGTAATTACTTTAATTTTTGGAGATAATATTTTTGGATTAAAAACAGGATTATGCATAATCTATTTGTCAACATGTTATTTGGGATATTTTATATTAAATAAATTTTTAAAACAAAATAAATCAAAATTAGAAAAAATAGTTATATATGCTCTTTATATTGTATTAGTAGTATTAAATCCTATAATATTTAGTTATTCTCATACATTATTAACTGAAATGATTATGCCTTTAATACTATTAGTATCCATATTAATTGGAGATAAAATATCACACACTACATATAAAAAAGAAAAAGTAAAATATATTTTATATTCTCTTTACTTTGTGTTTATATTCATATTAACTTGGTTTATAAAACAACCTTATTTACCGGTAATTTTTAGTACGCTTTTTATCCCCAACTTACTTGAATGGATAAAAAATAGGAATTTATATAATTTTTTACAAAAGCTAATAACTATTGTTATTTGTTTTATAGGTTTATTTATTTCTATTAAATGTTGGGATATATTTTTATCTAAATATGAATTTGATACATCAATTAATAACACTTCAAGTAATTCAAGTATGTTATCTTCTACTATTTTAAGAAGTATTAATAATAATTATAGATTACAAAAAAAGAATTGTAATTATATTGATAGTGAATTATTAAATAGTATAAAAAATGATAATTTTTTAAGCGATAAAGATAAAACAAAAATATTAGATTTAATTAAAGATGGAAAATGTAAAAATTTTGATTTATTTAAAGTATATGATACTAAAGATAATATAATTGATACTTATGTTATATATACTAATAGTGGTGTTATAACAACAAAACAAGCGTTAAATTTTTATATAAGTAGAACATTAGAAAGACCTATGCTTACACTAGATTCATATTATAGAAGTTATATGAGTACACTAGATTTATTTGAAAGAGATATAAATGAATACTATGTAACTAAAAGATTAGATATTAATTCTTATATTAAAGAAGGTTGGTTATTTCAAAATGAAATAAGAGATTATGGACTATATGTTTTTGAAAGTGAAAGAGATAACACATGGTGGGGTAAAAAAGAAACTACAAATAAATATTTTATAGAGAATTATCCTGCGATTAATCACATGGAAAAATTAGAAGAAGATAGTAAAATACCATCTAATCTTTCATATATATTAACAAAACTTTGTATTCCATATTTGTTCTTATTTATTGCTTCATACTTTATATTACCGGTAGTGTTAATATATTCATTTATTAAATATATAAAATCTAAATATAATAAAAAGTATTTCTATATAACTGTATTATTGGGTGTATCATATTTCAATTTAATTGCACATGTGCTTATGGGCACAATATTAGATAGATATATATATCCAGGATTGCCGCTTGTTTTAATCGCATATGTTTTGCTAATTTTAGAAAACAAAAAGTATAAATAGATTTTTTCGGAGCGAATTCCGAAAAAGTCAAATTAAGACAATTTCGGAATTAATTATCCTTTTAAGTAATAAGGCTGAAATGAAAAAGTAAAGTTAAATAGAACCAAAAAAGCAAAAATGCAAGA
>CAYXHQ010000039.1:0-6332 GCA_964465245.1 uncultured Muribaculaceae bacterium
TGAACTTTGTCAACACATATTGATAAAAAAGTGCAAACAAAAAAGTAATTGCTTTAACAATTTTGACAAAAATAAATGAATTTTATAATATTACTGGTACTGGTAATGTAACATTTTTTAATGAATAAAACTGTTTTATTCTTCCAAGTGGAGTATAATCACAATTATATCTATTTTTATTTATGTACCAATTCCAATATTTAGTAACTTCTTCAATTAATGATTTATCATCTATTATATCTTCCCATGCTAAACAATCACGTTCTATAGACCAATGAAAAGACTCTACTTCTGATTGTGCTTTACAATGACCTGGTACTATTAATTTATGTTTTTTATAATGGTCATTGATAAAAATTGTAAATGTACTTTTCTTAGGTCCTTCTTCACGATATGTTTTTACATCTTTATTTGTAAATTCCTTACCATTATCTGTTTGTATTCTAATACTTTTCAAGTCAAGGTAAGGAATTTGCTTTAGAAAAGGATGAAGTACTTTTTCTAAAAATAAGGTTGCATTTGTAAGTGATTTTTCATCACAATATGCTACTATAGGAAAACCAGTACATACATCTCTTGCTGTTATTTGATATTTACATTTTAAACCATTTTTAATACTCTTATTTGAACAAAAATAAGGTTTTAATGGTTCTATATCAGTTAAATACTTTATATCTACTTGTATTATCTGAAATGGTTTTAAATTACACTTAAAATCAGTACATCCACCATTTCCTTTAGGTTTTGCTGGATTTTTCTTTCCTTTTAATACTTTATTTACATATCTATTAACTGTTTCGTAAGAACATTCTTCTATTTCTAATTTTCTTTTTACATTAACACTAGTTATATATTTTTTCTTTTCTTTACTTTCAACTACTAAATCAGTTATTTTATCTACTATTTCTTGGTCTAATTTTCTAGGCATATTATTTGGAACTTTAGACAAATCATATAAACCTGGTTTACCATATACTGCATATCTAAAACACCACCTTTTTACTGTATTTCTAGAACAACCATATACTTTAGAACAATTTCTAATACTATGTTCGTTTGCATACCTTACCATTTCTAGTCTTTTTTCTACTAAATATTCTTTTGTTTTATGATGTAAATATATTTCTTTATACTTTATCATAGATACTCCTTTCAGGATGTATATTATAACATTAAAATAAAAATTTTAAAGTGTTGCTTTAAAATTGTAAACTAAAAAACGCACCCAGTTAAATAAAACAAGAAAAATCGATTATACGATTTTTCTTGACTGTATGCGTTTTTTAATTTTAACTTGAAGTCAGCACCCCTTTCAAATTTTTATGCCATATATAGGCACCCCTATAGGGGTCAATTTTTGATTTATATTGTATTATTTATTACTAATACATTTGTTTAATATTACTTGTATAAAATTAGGAACCCGTGCCACTGACTCGTGTGCTTAAGAAGTGGAGCGGAAGCGTAAATCTACTTAGTAATAACATAGGGTATTTTAATTGTTTTAATCCTTGACATATATGCTATCAATGAATGACGCTCAATGAAGAGCAGAAAGGAGATAATATATGGGTGATGTTGATGATGACGTTGAATTCGTTGAAACTAATGTAGGTAAAATGCCTATTGAAGATTACAGAGATATTTTAGCTGCTTATTATGGTTACGATTCATATGAAAAATTAATTAAAGCAATTAAAAGAGGAGATTTAAAAAGAGAAGAATTAGAATAATACTTTCTTCTCTTCATTGGTCATTCTATTGTATCATACACGTCAAGGAGTGAAATAAGAATTAACATGAGGAACTGGTTAAAACTTTTAAAAGGTACAATAACGTATCTTTCCACTTCCTTTGATTAGGGTAGCACACGAGTCAATGGTAAAATAAACACGCCTAATTTTCTACTTCCTAATACATAAACAACTTTATTATAATTACTAATGTTTTAGTACAAAAATTGATAAAAATTTAACACTTTTGTAATATTATTTCTTTTATATCTGATATGTATGAATTTATATCTTCTAATGTTAAAGGAGTAAGTTTTTTTGATATTCTATATTGATTTATTTTTTCTACATCTAGTTCTTCTATTTTATTAAGTCCAACTTTTAATGTATGTTCTATATAATCTAGTGTAATGTTATCTAATGATATATCTTCTACTTCTGATAGTAATACTGCTAATGTTGAACGTGATGCAACTCTATCTAACCAATTACGTTTTTTTGTTATATCATATTCTATTGGTCTATATTGAAATTTAATCTTATCTGTTGTATTTAAGAAATCAGTCCACCATTTTTTATATTGCCAACGACATCTTTGTTTTTGAGTACTACTATATTCTCTAAATGATAGATAATTATTTATTATAGATTTAATATATAAATTAAAATCAGAATTGAATAGATAATTATACGCTACATTCATCGCTTTTTCGTTTCTAAATCTTATTTCTAAACGATACCAATATTTTATATTTTCATCTATTTCACAATTAGCATTATATATACGTTCTTTTAATTTATCATAAAATACAAATTGTATATCTGATGTTCTACTTCCAAACCACACAGTATGTCCTATATTATCTTTTGATATTAAATTATCTTTAGTAAACTGAATTGAATTTCTAAACTTTGTAACTACTTCTACATTCTCAATACATTTTTTAACTCTATCTAATGTAAAAAATTTATTATGAAATATATCAAATGAAATATCTATTCTTGAATAATGTGCGTTTAAATGAGAACACTTCTCAAAAAAATCTTCATATTTAATTCCTAAATCTTCTAAATCTCTGCAACCACTACCAGTTAAATATATATGTGTACCCATATCTTCATTTTCAGAATGCTGAAATATTTTTATATTTCTAAATGAATAACATTCTGTATAACCAAACAATGGACTTTGTTCATTTGTTAAAACATTTTCAAATTCTATACCAAAAATATACTTAAATATTTGACTTACAAAACGTACTGAATTACTACTAATTTTAGGGTCATTTGAAAAAACACTTACTTGAAGCCAGTCAACCAGCATTATTTCAGACAAAACTCCACTTTGGTATGCACTTACTACACCCCTATTAGTAGGGGGTGCTAAGTGCAAATTTTTATCTTTTTTTTGCACTTTTTAACACCTCTTTCTGTGTTGCTCTTGCAGGGCAAGAGCGACGCTATACATCTATATTAAAATTATCTAATATATCTTTATATGACATTATTTTACTATTAAACATCTCAGTTTTTATATATGGTTTATCTTCTACTAATGCTTTTAAATATTTTGTATCATATGAATTAAATACTTTCTTATATCTGAAAAACTTAAATCTTTTCCTAAAATCATATATACATTCTTTTTTATCTACATTAACACTCTTACCAAAATCTTCAAAATTATAATATATGTTATATCTAATAAAAGATATTCCTAAAAATGGTATTTTTACAAACTTAACTATATTATAAAATTCATTAACTAATATTCTTGCTTGTTTTACTATTCGTGATGGATGTTGTGAAATTATATAAATGTCTTTTACTCCAAAATGTCTATGAAATTGAAAATTGTTTGCTATCTTTCTTGGAAACATCTTATAATCTAAACTATCAAAATAACTTTGAAATTCATCTAACACTATATATGAATCAGGTACTTGTTTCTTAAAACTTTCAAAATCTTTTAATGATACTGAATAACTATATACTTCTTTTTCTAATTTAATAGGGTAATTACTAAATATATTTATAAATCTCTTTTTTGTAAATATTCTTTTAAATATATTATTTTCATATCTATACTTTTTTCTCATAAGATAAGTTGCGAATAAAGTTTTTCCTTTACCAGGTAAACCACAAATTGCTATTACACTCACGAAACAACTCCATATATCTTTACTAATCTTAATATTAAAAGTGGAAACTTCTTCTTCATATTATCTATATAACACATTGCCTCATACTCTGTTATAAATCCAGCATAATCAACATATATATTCTCATTTGTATTAAATCCTTGTACTTTATATGGAAACCTTACATCCTTTAATACTACACTTATTTGCTTATTATTCATTTATTATTTCCTTTAAATATTTAATATATATATCTACACATAAATCTTCGTCACTATAAATATCATCAAAATATATTCTTTCATCTTCATCTTCATATTTCATTACATATTCTTCTACACTTATTAATCCTTTTTCAACAGCATAATTACAAAAATTATTCATTACTTTTTGCTCTAAATCTATTTCAGTTTTTGAAAATTGTATACATAATGTAATAATAAAATATATACTCATACTTATTACAAAAACTAACATTAATATTCCTGTGTCTTTCCATTCTTTTATCTTTTTTAAAAATTCATTATTATTCATAAAATCACTCCTTTCATAAAACCCATGATAATAATTTATAAACTAACTTTAATAATATATATATACATAAACCTAGAAATCCTAAATAAAATGTATTAAATCCTATCACTATAACCAACCTTTGAAAATCTGTAAATGTTGTAAAATCATATGTATTAAATATATCTAAATTTGATATTGTTTCATAATCATAAAATAAGTAAAAATCTCTATTTACATGATTAAAATATATGTGTTCTGTTATCTCTCCTAAATCTTCATATGAATATCTTGTTTCCATACTTATTTTTATATGTTGATAAAAAGGACTCTCAATATTAATTGCAGTAATAATACAGTCCCAATCCCAAAAAGTAGAAGAAGATAAGTTAGTAACCAAAGTATAAGGTGAATAAGTGTATCTTTGATATACACTTAAACTATAAGTTTTGCTACCATAGTAAAACATACGCAACTCACCTTTATCATGCACTTGAAAACCATTCCACATACTATCGGTACCATTGCCATTAATTCCCCTAAACAACATGTAAGAATTATAAGTTATTTCTACAGAATTATAATAATCAACAAGTTCATTATAAAATTCGAAAGTATCTGGAAAATCATAATATATAGTCATACCTTTTAAATTATCACCAACTAGTATGTTTCTAAATCCTCCACCAATTTCATTACATTTATGATAATGACCATCTGTAGATAAAGCATATACATTATTTTTTGTTGTACTATCACATGTAGGTAATGTATCTACTTCTATAGCACCTTCAACATCTATTGCTTTTACATTAGAAATAAAACAAAACATTAATATTGGTATTAAACCAATTGTAAAATATAACTTCTTCATATCTAATCCTTTCTTGCATGTTGTGGAATATAAATTTTTCCAATAGTATGAGATGGTCTATAAGAAGAACCGTCATGTCTAGGTCTATAAGAGGTACCAACATGCTTTGAAGTATAAAATCCACTATTATGTTTAGGTGTATAACCTTGTACTTTAAAATAAAGTTTATCTTTTCTATTTTCATCATTTCCAAATCTATTTATTGAACTACCAATCATATCGCCTGATGACTCTATTCCAAATTTATAAAATGAAAATAATATTATTATAAAATTAAATCCTAGTATAAAATGCAATAATGAAAAATTACCTATTAACTTCCAGGACAATGCTTGTTCTGTTAAATATGCTATTTGATTAAAAAACCATACTATACTTTCTCTTACCATAAACTACCACCTACCTTTAAATAGTCTGAAACACAGACCGAAAAATCCTAGAATTACTGCCATAAATCCTAAAAATATTACTACTGCACATATTGCATAGAAGAACTCAAATTGTGTAGGTAATTCTCCTAATAACATCTGTGCTAAATCGTAAAATGATAATAATTCATATTTTATATCTAATATCAACATTAGACATCACTCCTTTCTGTGTAAAATTACACGTAAACCTTTTTTATTCTTATTAACTTATTATTTATCTTTTTATATAATTGTTTTAGAAATGAGGGAAAAATTAATGAAAACAAGTCATATAATAAGCATATTTGGAATAACATTTATAACAACAATAGGACTTACAATATTTACAGGTAATTTTCTAATTAGTTTATTAATAGGAATAGCATTATTTTCATTAACTTACAAATTAGGAAAAAAAGTATTAAAATATAATGTAAAAATAGAAACAAAATATGTAATGGACTCAATAAAAGAATATAATAAAGAAAATAATTATTGTTCATGTTGTGGAAATAAAAGAAATAATGAAAATTATTGTAAAAAATGTGGAAAAGAATATTAAATTATTTTTTTAACTAAACCAATTAATAATAAAAGAATACCAACAATAAAAGCAGTTAAAATAATAGAAGAAACTTCATCAGGTAAAGCATCAAAGAAA
>CAYXHQ010000039.1:6432-8987 GCA_964465245.1 uncultured Muribaculaceae bacterium
TCCAATTAGCATAATTTTCATCATATGTAATATCATTACCAGTTAAAGGATTTGTAAATGTAACAGACTCATAATTATATGACTTGTCATAACATAATGGGTTATAATATATCATGTATTCTGATTTATTATCATATGCCTCAAATCTATATGAATATTTAATAAAATCTGATATTGGCAATGTAGAAGATAAAAATTCGCCAGTACTTTGATTAATATTATCAGGACTATAAACAGTATTTAATGGATTAAACTTTATAGTACTATCTTTAATTGTACTATAAATTGTATAATAACTTCCTTGATAACCTAAAGTATCTTCTTCTGTAATTTCATGTAAATATAAATTAAATGATTTATTAGCATTTGAATATACATATAATGCTAAATCATTTTGTGAACAAGTTGTTTTTGGAAATAATGATACATTATCTAAATAACCAAAATATTGTGAACTATATGTATTTGGTACTTCTACACTTTGTTTGTAGTTTAATACTGATAAAAGTGATTTAAAAGGCACTGTAGAACTTATAACAGAGTTCTTTTTTAAATAGTCTAAATAATATGATGAACTTAAATTTTCTATATCATAACCTGTATTTTTAAATAATGCTTTTGACACATTTATTGTAGGAAAATCTACTCCATATGAAGAAATATCATAATTAGAATCATAAATTTTACTATATAAATATGAAAAATCAGTTCCAGCATAAGAATTAGTTCCAAAAATCCACCAACCGCTTTTAATCCAATTATATGAAAAAGAATATTGTGATATTAAATCATTATAAATTTCATTTGATAATACAGAGCGAGATAAATACGTTGAATTATTAAAATAAAAAAAATAAGAAGCTTCGGAAATATAAAAATGAGAAAATTTTAAAGAATTATCAATAGAACGTAAAAAATATCTAACATTTGAATTTGAATCAGGAGGAAAATAATTATAAGTAATTACATGAGTAAAATTATTTGGAATAGAAGAACAAAGAATAGAAGAATCATCAACATTAGAACAATAATCTCTAATTTCATTATCAGTAAATATCGAAATATTATAATAACCATTAGGAAAACCACCAGAAATAGAAAATAAATTAGATTTAATATCACTACCATAAGTATTTAACATCTGATAAAATTCAGTATTGTTTTTTTGTTCTTCAAAATAATTAAATATTTCTGTATCATACGGAGTAGGTAAAGGCACAGAATAACCACCATCAGACATATTAACATCAAATGTACTTGCAGCATTAACATCATAACTAACAAAAAAAGCAGTTAAAAATATGAATACTGACAATATTGTTTTTTTCATAAATATTAACTCCTTTCTATAAAGAACGTACCCATGGGTCATTCTTTTCTTCTACTTGTTTTTTTGTTTCTTTAACATTCTCATAAAGTTTATCTGAAACATTAATCTTTTTAAATAAAAATATTCCTAATAATATCAAAAATATATTTAAACTAATTGAAAATCCTAATAAAAAATTCAACATAAATCATCTCCTAAAAAATCAACTAAATCATCTAAAGAATTACTTATTCGTGCTAAATAATTTATTTTCTTTTGCCTATATAAATCCTTTTTTCTTATTCTTATTTCTATAAACTTAAATAATTTAAACATTAAATAAAAACATAAAACAACATAACATAAATATAATAATATATACATAAACATAATTTTTTTTCCTTTCTAAATTGCTAACGCAATTTAAATACTTCTTTTTTTAAAAATTTTTTAAATAAAAATTTTGTAAAAAAACAAGTTCAAATATAAATAGCACCCCCATTCACTATCTTACTAGTGAAAAGATATACTTGAAGAATTTTACTATTACGAATGCAATTGTTATTCCAATTGGAATTAATAATAGTGGATTTGCTACGATTACTTCTACTAAGCCAGTTAATTGACCTATTAAGAAAGTAAATACTGACTCTAATACCTCAAGTAATCCAGTAACATCTGAAGCAGATGCCATGGGGAAATCAACTCCTTTCTACAAATTTTTGAGTTAGAGTATAAAAAAAGCAGGGAACTGAAGATTTACAAAGTCAAAACTTATACTCCAGGACAGACAATATACTCTAACTATATATAAACTCTCATGCCTGAGTTTATAATCTTATTTTTTTAATATAATTAAATCATTGTATTTTACCTTATCATGCTTAATTGAAAACTCAACTTCAGCATCAAATGGTTTTTCAAGATTAAACAATTCATTAAATCTTGTTAAGGGCAAAGTCATTGTATTGACTTCATAACCATTTGAATTATTATCAGACTGTAATTCACTATCAAAAAAAGTAATTCTAGTTCTTCCCTCAATTAGTTCTCCAGTCTTATCATTTGTAAAATTATCATATTTTGAAACATAAACAACTTTAACTTTCTTTATCATAAAAACTCCTTTCCGACCAACTAAAATTAAAAAATGAATATATACCTATGGTCTATATCCATTGTAAATTATTAAAAAGTAGTTATATTAAATTGACTTTAATAAGAAATGATGTATAATAATTTGTAG
>CAYXHQ010000040.1:0-8793 GCA_964465245.1 uncultured Muribaculaceae bacterium
TATTTTTTTATAATTTCATCCACTATTTTTTTACTAGCTGTTCCATCTCCATAAGGATTGCAAGATTTGCTCATTTTTAAATATTCTTCTTCATTTATCAAAAGTTCTTTTGTTAAATTATATATTTCCTCTTCATTAGTCCCAGCAAGTTTTAAAGTGCCTGCAGTTACGCCTTCTGGTCTTTCAGTTGTATCTCTTAGCACTAATACTGGTTTTCCTAAAGATGGGGCTTCTTCTTGTACTCCGCCACTGTCAGTTAATATAAGATAAGATTTATTTATAAAATTATGAAAATCCACTACATCTAAAGGTTCAATAATTTTAATTCTTTCTTCATTTCCTATAACTTCATTTGCAATTTTTCTTACATTAGGATTCATATGTATTGGATATATAATTTTTACATCATTAAATTCATTAACAATTCTTTTTACTGCTCTAAAAATCTCATACATAGGTTCACCCAAGTTTTCTCTTCTGTGTGCAGTAAGAAGTATTAATTTGTCATTTCCAACCCAATCAAAAATTTTATTTTCGTAATTTTCATGTATAGTAGTTTTCATGGCATCTATCGCAGTATTCCCAGTTACAAATATTTTTTCTTCTGGAGTATTTTCTTTTAATAAATTTTGCTTAGAAACCTCAGTGGGAGCAAAAAACATATCTGCGACTTGTGACACCATTTTTCTATTTACTTCTTCTGGAAATGGAGAATACTTGTTATATGTTCTAAGACCTGCTTCAACGTGTCCTATATCTATTTGATTATAAAATGCTCCTAAAGACGCAGCAAATGTAGTTGTAGTATCTCCATGAACTAGTACTATATCAGGTTTAACTTCTTTTATAACACTCTCTAATCCCATTAATACCCTACACGTTATTTCACTAAGTGACTGACCTTGCTTCATTATATTTAGGTCATAATCAGGCACTATTTCAAATATATCTAATACTTGATCTAATAGTTCTCTATGTTGAGCAGTCACGCAAACTACAGTTTCTATTTCTTCTCTTGACTTCAATTCTTTAATTAATGGTGCCATTTTTATTGCCTCAGGCCTTGTTCCAAATATAGTTAATACTTTAATCATTTTTATTTCTCCACTTCTTTAAATTAAATAATACTTTAAAACCAAATTTAATATTATTCTGATAAAATCTTTTTATTCTTGAAGGCTCACATATTATTCTATATAACCATTCAATATTCAATTTTATAAAAAACTTTGGTGCTCTTTTTTTATTTCCACTAAGTACATCTAAAGAACCACCTACTCCTATAAATATCCCACTCTCAAAATCTTTTATATGTTTGTTAATTAATAATTCTTGATTCGGAATACCTAAAGCAACAATTACTACATCAGGTTTCAATTTCTTTATTTTATCAAAATGTTCATCTTTAGAATCTATATATCCGTTTGTAAAATCTAATATTTTTGCATTTTTATATTTTTCTTTAAATACTTCTTTTAATTCATTTAATACTTCTTCCTTTGATCCCAAAATGCATATACTTTTTTTGTATTTATCACAAAGTTTAAATAAATACTCAGTTACATCAACTCCCGGAATTCTTTCCTTAATTTCATATCCCAACATATTTGCAGACGCAGAAATACCTATTCCATCTGCGACTACAGAGTTGTTTTTATTAATTAACATATCCCCTATTTCATTGTTTTTAATACCAAGTGAAAAAGTTTCTGGATTAGCAGTAATTATAAACTTTTTTTCATTATTTAATAATATATCTTCAAGATACTTAAAATAACTTTTTTTACTTTGCTTATATAAATTTTCATAAAAACTTTTCATATTTAAATTATACCAATTTTAATTATAAATAAAAAGTACTATTTAATAGCACTTCTATTTCTAATTCTTCTAAGTTTATATGCCCTACTATCCTCAATACATTCAGGAGTAAGTATTAATTCCTTTGCACCTTCAGTACACTGTACTTCCATTTTAGCAAGTTTAGTTGACTCTTCGACTACAGAATATAACCCTCTAGCTCCAGTTTTTCTATTGTATGCTTCCCTAGCTACTGCATTTATAAAGTCTTCATCATACAATACTTTTGTTTTATAATTACTCATTTTTGATTTTAAAATTGTCATTGGATTTATTTTTGCTTCTATTAATATTCTTTTTAATAAATCAGTATCAAGTTCATTAAATCTCTCAAGTAGTGTTAACCTTCCAACAAATTCTGATGGGATACCAAATTCACATAAGTTTTCTAGACTATATAATTCTCTTGTTTTTTTCTCTTCTTTTTCTCCACCAAAGCCATTGATAACTTTTTTATTTCTTTTAACCATATCTTCGAGTCCTGCGAAAGAGCCACCAAAAACAATTGTTGTATTAAGAGTATTAAATGTTTTTAGAACAGAATGTAATCCCTTACCAGTTTCATATGTATAATCTTTTCCTTCTAACATTTTTAAGAATGCTTGAAGTACACCTAAGCCAGAAACTTTTTCATCCTTACCTCCGACTTTCTTATCAATTTCATCAATAAATATAATTCCCCTTTGGGCAAGTTCTAGGTCATTACCAGCTTTAACAAGTAAATCTTCAAAGATATCTCCAACATCTCTTCCAACATAACCTGCGATAGTAAACTGAGTAGCATCTTCAGTTACCATTGGAACTCCAGCCATTTTAGAAATCATTTCAAATGTAGCAGTTTTTCCAACACCTGTAGAACCACACACAAGCATATTCACTCTTTCTTCTGGTATTTTAGCATTTAAGTTATCATTAACCGCACATAAAAGTGGAGCGATATGCTCATCTTGTCCTATTATATATCTTTTACATTCTTCATATATTTTTTTAACATCAATGCTTTTAGGTAATGCTTTAAATGAAGAAGTATTTTCACTTCCAAATATTACTTCATCAGGTATTTCCATGTTCATCTCTTCATAAACAACACCCTCTACTAAATTATTCATGGGAACAAAGAAACTAATAGGTTTTTTTCTTGAACAATATGTAGTAATATCCCCTGTTGCATTACTAATGTTTTGATAAAAATTGTATTCCATCATTCCTTTTAAATATTGTTTTTTAAATTCTTCTAAATTTGAAGGAATAATATCCTCTTCTCCTGGGATACACGCTCCATACAAATCTAAATTAAATTTTAATAATTCACTTAACACTTTAGAAGATACAGGTGAACCATATACATATTTTGAATTAAGACTGTTTACATCTTCCATAAAGTTAATATCAGATTCTGGAAACTCCATTCTAGATTTTGGACCAACCAAAAAAGTTTTAGTTTCATCTTTATTTATTTTTTCAGCGCCTTCCACGTAAGAATGAACTTTTAATAAATAGTTCCCTTTTGTGTCCATTCCAACTCGCTCAAAAACCACAGCATAATCATTTAATTTCATTACTTCAAAACTCCCTTACTACTTATAGTTCAACATTATGATATACATTACTTACATCATCTAAGTCTTCAAGCATATCTAATGCTCTTTTAAATTTTTCCTCTTCTTCACCACTTAATTTTATTGTATCTTTAGCATATTTTGCAATTTCTTCTAATTCTATTTCTTTATCTTTAAAACATTCTTCTATTATTGTTTTCATTTTATAGAAGTCTTGTGGGTCTGAGTATACTAGTAACAAGTCCCCATCTTCTTCTATATCTTTAACATCCAACTCTGCGTTAAATAGCGCTTCCATTACTTCTTCTTCGTTAGCACCCTTTAACCCCACAGTTCCTAAGTGCTCATACATATAAGATACTGCCCCCATAGTAGCAAGTTTTAATCCTGTTTTATTAAATACTGTTTTTAACATAGACAAAGTTCTATTAACATTATCTGTTAAACATCTAATAATTAGATTACTTCCACCTTGTCCGAATGCTTCATATTCACATACTTCATAGTTTTCTACTGCGCCTTTTTTTACTTTATCAATATTTCTATTAATTACATCAGCTGGCACTTGTTCTCTTTTAGCCTTCTCAATAACACGTTTTAATTCTAAGTTATTAACTGGATCTGGGTTACCTTTAGCTGCTTGATATATCTCCTTTGCATAAATTGAATATAATTTTGACTTTTTAGCCGCAGTCTTTGCCATAGATGCCGCTCTAACTTCATGTGCTCTTCCCATAAAAATTGTTCCTCCTGTTTTCTATAAACTTATTTTACTACAACAAACTTAATAAATTCAATTAAAACATTTAAATTTATGTAATATCTTGCTTATTTTTAAAATAAAAAGTATAATTTTATTAGAATAAGAAGAGGTGAGTCATAATGTTTGGTAAAATAATTGCAATAAATAAAAACTATGCAATAGTACAAGTTAATAATAATTTCAACGTTATGAGTGACTTACTCAACATTCACGTTGTATTTGAAGATACAGATAAACGTATACTTGGTGAGATTGAAGATATTAATCAAGGACAAATGAAAATAAATTTTTTAGGTGAAATAAGTGACACTAGCTTTATAAGTGGTGTTATTAATAGACCTAAAATAGACTCTAAAATAAGAATAATAAATGCTAATGAATTAAATGTACTTGTAGGAAATAAAAATGAATCAATAAATTTAGGAGTAAGTCCTCTATACAAAAATTATCCTGTATATGTAACTTATAATGATTTATTTTCAAATCATACTGCGATATTTGGTAACAGTGGTAGTGGTAAAACTTATGGGATATGTAGAATACTTCAAAATGTATTTATGAACTCTACTCTTGCGACTAATTCTAATATATTTATATTTGATTCATATGGTGAATATATCAGTGCTCTTAGTGGAATAAGTAAGTATAATTCTAATTTGTGTTATAAACTTATAAGCACAGACAATAGAAAAGATAGTGTTCCTTTAAATATACCAGTATCAATGCTATCACTTGATGATGTATTAAACTTATTAGATGCTGATAGATTTGGACAAATTGCAATTGTTGAAACTGCTTTAAACTTAGTAAAAATTTTTGCAAGTGAGTCTCCTGAAGTACTTGATTATAAGAATCATATAATTGCTAAAGCAATATTAAATATAATGTATAGTAATCAAACAACATCTAAGATGAGAGACCAAATATTTGATATTCTTTCTAAAGTAAACACTCCACAATTTAATCTTGAAGTAGATGTACCAGGTGTAGGATTTACTAGAAAATTTAGATCTTGTTTTGATATAGATAGAGAAGGAAGATTCGCAGAGATAGTGCTAATTAGTGGATACACTGAAAGTTTTATTAAAGAAGATAAAAAATGGGAATTTAATACAAATGATGTTACATATGACTTGAATGATTTAATGATTGCTTTAAATTTTACATTATTTAGTGATAGATATTTATTAAATGATGCAATGTATGATGAGGCAATTAGTTTGAAAGCAAAATTAAGTACATTAATCAACAGCGAAAATGGGAAATTCTTTACAAAAGATAAATTTGCAAATTCTGAAGAATTTATTAAAAGTTTAGTTATGTCTAATGATAAGAAAGCACAAATTATTAATATAAATATGGAAAATATAGATGATAGATTTGCTCGTTCTCTAACTAAAATATTTTCAAGGATATTTTTAAACTATACAAAGTCCTTAGAAAATAGAGCAAGTAATCCTATACACATAGTACTTGAAGAAGCTCACAGATATGTTATTAAAAATGACGATGTTGATTTACTTGGATACAATATATTTGAACGTATTGCTAAAGAAGGAAGAAAATATGGTCTTATATTAGATATAATTACTCAAAGACCAACAGACTTAAACTCTAACCTTTTAAGTCAAATATCAAACTATTTAATATTTAAAATAACACATCCTACTGACCTTGAATATATTTCTAAAATGATACCTAATATAAGTGAAGATATAATAGAAAAACAAAAGGGACTTCAAAGTGGTACGTGTGTAGCATTTGGAAAAATATTTAAAATTCCTATGATAGTTAAATTCTTAGAAGCTGACCCACCACCAGAAAGTTCAAATGCAGATATATACAGAAGTTGGATATCGTATCAATAAAAAATCACAAATTTGTGATTTTTTTAATTTTCTAATAATTTTTCTATTTTTTCTATATTTCTTTCGTATAATAAATCAAATACATTATCAAATTCATTATCATCTTCAATTTCTTTTAATACATTATCTTTCTCATAAACAAGTGCTAAATCATGTTCACTCTCTCCTATTAAAAATAAATATTTTTTATCATTAACTACAAATGAATCAATAAGTTCGTAAACAAGATTACCTTCTAATATATATTCAACATTTGTATCCATATTATTTACCGTTACGTTTAAATATTTCATCAAAAATTTCTTCGCTTGTAGGATTTTTAGAATTATTTTGGTCAATATATGTAAAACCGGTTCTAGGATCTACTTTTGTTCCTTTAAGCTTACTTTTAGTTGCAGCATAACCTAAAGCAAGTGTGCATACTCCGAGTGCAGCTAATCCAAGAGATATTAAAGCAACTTTATTTGTACTTCTTTTTTCTACTATTTCTTTTTCACATACATTTTCATTTTTTCTCATTTGTTCTTTTATCCTACCAGCATTTGCCATTTTTAAAGCTTGACGTTCATTATCTTCATAACTCACTTATATCACCCTAATTTTATTATACAATAACTAGATTATTTTTAAACATTTAATCAATTGACTTTACAGTTTTGATAAATTCTTTGCAATATTCATAATTTTCATATTCTTTTGATTTAATAAATTCTAAAGAATCTTCTTTTGCTTGTAGCAATATCTTATAGTCACTCTTTAAACTTCCTACTTTAAACGACATATCGCCACTTTGTTTAACTCCAAACAAATCCCCTTCTCCACGCATTTCAAAGTCTTTTTCGGTTATATAAAATCCATCATTACTCTCGCTCATTACTTCTAATCTTTTATTATTTTTAGCACCAATTAAAACACATGTACACTCATAATTGTTTCTTCCAATTCTTCCACGAAGTTGATGAAGAGTAGCAAGACCAAATCTAGCTGCGTCATATATTACCATCATAGTAGCATTTTCTACGTCTACTCCTACTTCTATAACAGTTGTTGATATTAAAATGTTGGTATCCCCTTTTACAAAACTATTCATTACTTTTTCTTTATCACTCTTAGATAATTTTCCGTGAATTATATCAATTTTCACAGTATTATCAAAAGCATCGCTCATTTTCTTTTTAAGTTCATTAACAGTTGTTAAGTCGAGTGTCTCAGATTCCTCAATTAAAGGAGAAACTACATATATTTGATGGTGATTATCAAGTTCACTTTTCATCATTGTAAGAACTTCTTTAATCTCTGACTCATTTTTAATAATAGTTTTTATTTCTTTTCTTCCAGCAGGTTTACTCTTTATATAAGAAATATCCATATCTCCATATAATGTTAATGCATAAGTTCTTGGAATCGGTGTAGCCGACATATATAAAGTATCAGGAAGTTCACCTTTGTTTTTAAGACTTGCTCTTTGATTAACTCCGAATCTATGTTGTTCATCAGTTATTACAAGACCTAAATTTTTAAATTCTACTCCTTCACTTATAAGAGCGTGCGTACCTATAACTAAATCAATTTCTCCATTACTTATTTTTGCTTGTATTTCTTCTTTTTCTTTTTTAGTCATACTACCAATTAATAGTCCAACTCTTATATCAGTACTACTTAATAAAGAAGTAACTGTATTAAAGTGCTGAAGCGCAAGTATTTCAGTAGGAGCCATTAAAGCAGTTTGATAATTAGATAAATGATTAATATACGCAGCAATTACACTTACTACTGTTTTACCACTTCCAACATCTCCTTCAAGCATTCTATTCATTCTAGTGTTTCCAATTAAATCTTCATATATATCTTTTACTGCGTTAAGTTGATCATCAGTAAGTTCAAATGGAAGTACTCTTATAAATTCATCTATTTTTTCCTTATTAATTTCTCTTATATATCCACTAGATTTAGATTTATTTATTTTTTTTAAATAATTTATTTTAAACATAAATTCAAAAAATTCTTCATATATAAGTTTGATTTTAGCGTGTTTTAATTCAGTTGTAGTTACTGGATTATGCATTATTTTTATTGCCTTATTTTTATCTAAAAATTTATATTTTTCATTTAAATAAGACGGCACTTTATCTTTAACTTCTATATTCATACTTAATGCTGACTCTATATATTTTTTTAATACTTTATTAGATATTCCACTAGTTAAATGATATACTCCTTCAATAAGTCCATCGCTTACTTTCTCCAACTTCATATCAGAGCATACAAAAGTATTAGTAGACTCTGTCCATTTACCAATTAAAGTTACTGTGTCACCTAGTTTTATATTATTTTTTAAAAACCCTCTATTAAATATTACAACTTTGAACACACGCCTATTTGACCCAACTCTAAAAGTTAAACTATTCATCTTAGCATTAAATCTTCTAAGCATTGGTACACTATCTACTATTGCATGCAAAGTATAAGAGCACCCATCTATCATCTCTTTAGCGTCATTTATTTTAATTATATTATATCTATATGGGTAATAAGTTATTAAATCTTCACAAGTATTTATATTTAAAATACTTAGTGAACTTAATGACTTTTCCCCTATTCCTTTAACACTTAATAATTCTTTCATTTTTACTCCGTAAAACATTTATATGATACCACAAATTAATGAATTTTTAAAGTATAAAATATTTTGAGTTTAGGTTTTTTACATTTTTTTTAATAAAAATTTCATATATTTATATTA
>CAYXHQ010000041.1:0-5047 GCA_964465245.1 uncultured Muribaculaceae bacterium
GCCCCATTGGCAAATTATGTCCCTATTTAGGGACTTTTTATTTTATTTCTTATCTTTATATATCATAATGTATACCGAAATATTTTTATATGATATTTTTAAAACCTGTAGTATAATTATAATGAAAGGAGTAGAAAATGAAAAAAGTAAATTCTTGTTTTTGGGGGATAATTATTGCTATAGTAGGAGTACTATTTTTAGGAAACACTTTTGAATGGTGGAGCGTAGATATTTTCTTTAATGGATGGTGGACTTTATTTATTATAATTCCGTCAATTTACGGACTTGTAAATAAAGAAATTACTTCATCTTTATTAGGGTTAGCTATTGGTATACTTTTATTTTTAGCGGCTCAAAGCTTCATAGAATGGAAGGCAGTAGGTCAAGCATTTATTCCAATTATGTTAATAATTATTGGACTTACAATGGCCCTTAAACCTAAGAATAAAGTTAAATTAAATTCAAAAGGATTACCTGAATATATTGGTGTATTCTCAGGAACTAGTGAAAAAGTAAATGATACATTTAAAGGAGCAAATTTAGTATCAGTATTTGGTTCTGTTGAACTTGATTTAACTAAAGCTAAAATAAAAGAAGATATAATACTAGAATGTGTTACTATATTTGGTGGTATCGATATAAAAGTGCCAGATGATGTAAAAGTAAAAACTTCAGGAGTTCCAATCTTTGGAGGACTTGAAAATAAATCTAGTTCAAATACTGGACCTAAAGTAATAATAAACTATGTTGCAATATTTGGTGGAATAGACGTAAAATAAAAAATCACGAAAGTGATTTTTATTTTATATTATGAATATCAATTTGAGTATATGGAATTGATATATTATTTTTATCGTATTCATTTTTAATAATTTTTAGGGAACTCACTTTAACAGGGCCATTATTATCAGGTGCGTCTGTAATTATTTTAATTTTATAAATTATAGATGAATCTGCATATTCTGTAATTCCTATATAAGATGTTTCATTTACATGTTCAAGTTTATTTATTTCTTTTAGAATTTTATTTAAAACATTTTCTATATCCTTAACACTTTTTTCATATGGGGATGGTATACTAATAATAACTTGATTAGAAATGTTAAGTGCTTTATCTATTCCGCGGTTTGCTATAACGAGAACATTGCCAGTGGCAAGTTCTTCTAATCTAGATGCTTTTAATCCGATTTCTATAACTTTGCATCTTAATCCATTAATTTCTATTATATCTCCTACTGAAAAATAGTTGTCGGCGATTATATTAAACCCCATTATTATGTCTTTTAGAGCATCTTGAAGGGAAAGACCAGCAACTAAGGAAACAACTCCTAAACTTACAAATATTGAAGAAACATCTACTCCGTTTATTTGTAGAACTATAAATATACATAATAATACGACTGCATATTTTACAATGTTTTTAAGTAGTTTCACATAAGTGACTCTTTTTTTATGATTACCATCATTTTTATTTCTCTCTAGTACTTTCAAAATAATTCTTTTTGCTAAAAAATATACAATAAATGATACCATTATTACAAAAATAGATACATATAACTCTTTACTTGTTAAAAACTTAATAATACTTTCCATAAATACACTCTCCTATGTAAAAATTATATCATATTAATTATAATATTGTTATAATATTTATAAGAATAGGGAGGCATTATGTTATTTGTAATTGGTTTTTTATTTATTAGTATTATTGGTACAGTATTACACTTTGTATATGACTATAGTGGACACAATAAAGTAGTTGGAATATTTTCTGCGGTAAATGAAAGTACTTGGGAACATATAAAAATTGCTTTAACCCCAGCATTCTTGTATTCAATAATTGATGGATATTTTTATGGGTATTTACCTAATTATTTTCCAGCGAAGTTAGTGGGTATTTTATCTATAATTATTGTTATCCCACTAATTTTCTATACATACAAAATATTTACAAAAAAAAATATTTTAGTAATTGATATAAGTAGTTTCTTTATTGCGATTTTTGTAAGTGAATTATTAACATATAAAATATTAGTAGCACCCGATGTACCTTATGCTGTTTCATACCTATCACTAATTTGTTTATTTATATTATTTGCGTTTTACCTACTTGTAACTATTTTTCCACTTAAAAATGTAATATTTAAAGATCCTATAACTAAAAAATATGGAATAAAAGGACATCCTGAAAAGACTAATGTAAATGATGAAAAGTAAACAATAAAAAAGGGCAGAATGTGATACAATAAAGAAGAAAGTAAGTGATATAGTGATTAAATTAAAAAATGTCTCAAAATTTTATTATAGTAAAGGACTAGTATCAAGCGGTATAACAAAAGTGAATTTGTCTTTTGAATTAGGCGAGTTTGTAGCTATTACTGGTGAATCTGGTGGTGGTAAATCAACTCTTTTAAATGTAATTAGTGGACTTGATACATATGAAGAAGGAGAAATGTATATTGAAGGGGAAGAAACCAGTCATTATACAGAGAAAGATAGAGAAGAATATAGAAAAAAATATATAGGAAATATATTTCAAACTTTTAATTTAGTTAATAGTTATACAGTTTATCAAAATATTGAATTAGTTCTTTTAATAAATGGATATAAAAAGAAGGAAGTAAAGAGTAAAATACTTGATATTATTAAAGAAGTAGAACTTACAAGATATAAAAATACTAAGGTATCAAAATTATCTGGTGGGCAAAAACAAAGAGTAGCGATTGCAAGAGCACTTGCTAAAGATACACCTATTATTATCGCAGATGAACCAACTGGGAACTTGGACTCTAGAAGTGCAGAATCAGTTTTAAAAATACTATCTAAAGTATCTCAAAATAAATTAGTTGTAATAGTAACACATAATTATGAACAAATTGAACCTTATGCTACTAGGCGTGTTAAAATGCACGATGGAAGAGTACTTGAAGATAAAGCACTAAAATCTCATGAGAAGCCTGAAAAAGTAAGCACGTCTATATATAAAGATATATCGGGATTTAATAAACTTAGATTAGGTATTAGAAATACATTTAATGTAATACCTAAGTTTTTACTTCTTCTTTTGGTGTATTTGTTTATTACTGCTTCAGTTACTGCTGAATATTCTACACTTAAAAAACAAGAATATGAAAACTCTAAAATGGGTTATAACATGTATTTTAATAATATATCTGACAAAAGAATAGTCATCCAAAAAAATGATTTAACTGCATTTCTTGAATCAGACTATGAAAGCATTGCTTCACTTGATAACATCGACTACATAGTTAAAGATGATTTAACACTTGATAATAAGGTGAGTATTAGTTCAAATTACTTTTATTTTGCTGCTTCTGCAGTAAGCTATGAAAAACTAGGAACGCATGTTGATAAAGGAAGACTACCTGAAACTGACTATGAAATAGTAATTGAAGGAGATAAAGATAATTATTATTTAAGCGAAGAATTAGAAAGTTTATTAAATTCAGAATTTGATTTACAAAACAATAATACAGGAATGAATATATTAGAATACAAGATAAAAGTTGTAGGAATTAGATATATAGAAGAAGAAATAGCATATGATGATGCTAAGTTTTATGTAAGTGATACAGTTTTAAATGATATAAGAATTAACACAAATGAGTCTTATAGTAGTGTTACATCTACTCTTAATGATCACACGCTTAAGTCACTTGAATACTCAAATATGTATAAAATACGCCCATCTTCTAAAGTGCCTTCAGGCAATGTAGTAATATCAGAGGATTTAAATTATTTATGCAAAAAGTTTAACTGCAAACGTGGAAGTTTAAATGTAAACGTGGAAAACATATATTACACTGAAGATGTAAATCTATATATTGAAAATACATATAATAAAAAAACATATAAAAAATACACTGGATATGATGATTATGATATGAATAATGGTGCATTTTATATGAATAAGGATGACTACTATAATTTATTTAATAAGAGTACTTATCAAAGTAGTGTATTTATTAAAGATACTACTAAATCCAAAGATACAATTAATGATTTACAAGAATTAGGACTAAAAACTTTATATATAAAAGAAGCAATTGTTAATCCTTATGGACAAGCGTTAGTATTTACTAATTTAATCATCGCAGTATTTTTAACAGTAGTTACTATAGCTTTATTCTTTATATCATACTTTATAATTAAAATTATATTAAAATCCAGAAACATATATTTTTCTACTATCAGGATTTTAGGTGCTAGTAAAAAAACAGCAAATGAACTTCTTAATATTGAATTATTCACAGTATTTAATTTCGCATTTTTCACTATAATGGCACTTCTTTATATGATTTCTAAAAACATTATTGCTTCATCATACATAGCTAATTTAATAAAATATTTAAGTATTAAAGATTATATTGTTCTATACGTAATACTGTTTATTATATCGCTTTTAATTACAAGAAGATATGCTAAGAAGTTGTTTACTTCTTCTGCGATGAATACTTATAGAGAAGAGGTGTAGTGATGATTAAGTTAGAAAAAGTAAATAAATATTTTAATAGACATAAGAAAAATCAAATTCATGTTATTAACAATACTTCTTTAGAGTTTGGAGACTCTGGACTTGTAGCTTTACTTGGGCCTTCTGGGTGTGGTAAGACTACACTTCTAAATGCAATAGGCGGGTTAGATAAGGTAAACCGTGGAAAAATATACGTAAATGGAAAAAAATTAACAAAAAGAAATTCTGGGTCAGTTGATAACATCCGTAATTTAAATATTGGTTATATATTTCAAGATTATCATTTAATTGATTCTATGACAGTGTTTGATAACATTGCTTTAGTACTTAAAATGACTAATGTTAAAAATAAAGAAGAAATTAAAAAAAGAGTAAACTATGTGCTTGAGTCAACTGGAATGTATAGATATAGAAATAGACCTGCGGGGATGCTTTCTGGTGGAGAAAGACAAAGGGTAGGTATCGCGCGTGCACTTGTTAAAAACCCGTCTGTCATAATCGCAGATGAACCTACTGGAAGCCTAGACGAAGAATCTGCAAATGTAATTATGG
>CAYXHQ010000041.1:5057-8727 GCA_964465245.1 uncultured Muribaculaceae bacterium
ACCTACTGGAAATCTAGACAGTAAAAATACTTTAGAAATAATGAATATAATCGCATCTATTTCTAAAACAAAATTAGTAATACTAGTCACTCATGAAAGTGACATCGCACATTTTTATGCTGATAGAATCATTGAACTTAAAGACGGGTGTGTAGTAAAAGATGAAATAAATGAAAATGCGGGTGCGCTTGACTATAGAATTGATAATAAAATATACTTACAAGATATAGAAAGTCATACTGAATTAAAAAAGAAAGGTATAAATATAAATCTCTATAATGATACAAAAGAGAACATTAGTTTAGATATTGTTATAAAAAATGGAAATATATATTTTAAAACAAATAATAATGAAAAATTAGAAGCAGTTGATGAATCGTCTAACATTGAATTTGTTGATGAAAAATATAAATTAATAGAAAAAAATAGTTATGATGAATCTGTATTTAATTTTGAAAGTATAATAGATAAAAACATAAAAAGAAAATATACTTCTATTTATAACCCTATTACTTTAATTATTAATGGATTTAAAAAAGTATTTGATTACCCATTTTTAAAGAAAATACTACTTCTTGGATTCTTTGTATCAGGAATGTTTATACTATTTTCAATAAGCAATATATTTGGAATAACTAATATTAAAGATGAAAAATTTGTAACTCAAAATCAAAATTATTTAAATATTATTACTAATAAAATAAATGTAAATGATTACTTAAGTTATGAAGAGTTAGAAAATGTAAGTTATATACTACCAGGAGACTCTATAGTTTCATTTAGTGTAAAATATGACGATTATTATCAAACAAGTAAAATAAAAGACTCTCTAAGAGGTTCGTTATCTGGACTTAGTATGATTAGTGAGAATGATTTGAAATATGGAGTTATGCCTACAAATGAATATGAAATAGTAGTAGACGCTCTTGCAATAACAAAAATGTTTGAAAATTATTATGCAGCTCAAGCGGGGTTATTAAAAGCAAGTGATATGCTTGGAAGAACTGTATCTATTAGTAATGTAGGTGACTTCAAAATAACAGGTATAACAGACACAAAAAGTCCTTCAATTTATACAAGTGAAGATATGTTTATGAATATAATATCAAATTCGACAAGTGAATATGGTGATTATTATTCAGTGTCATATAAAGGAGAAACCTCTGAAGGGCAAAATAACATATTGGATTATACTCTATTTGAAGATAAAATAACGCTTACTAAAGGTAAATATCCATATAATGACTATGAAGTAATAATTAATGAATCTAATAAAGATACATATAAGATAGGTAAATATCTAGATACAAAAGTAAATGATCAAAAGCTAAAAGTAGTAGGATATTATAAAGACAGGGAAGACAGAAACTTAAATTTGGTAAGTCCAAACACTACTAAATACAAGTTGATTACTGATAGTACAAATATAACTGTTTATCCTAAAAATTCTGATGAAGTTATAAATTATTTTAGAGATAAAAATATAAATATAGAAAAGTCTTACGATAAAGCAAAGAGTGATTATATTAAAACAGTTAAAGAAAGTATAATTGCTACTCTTATAGTCGCAGGAATAGTACTTCTAATATCGCTTGTAGAAATATTTTTAATGATAAGGTCATCATTCCTATCAAGGATTAAAGAAGTGGGTATTCTAAGAGCAATAGGACTTAAAAAACGTGATATTTATAAAATGTTTTTAGGAGAAATACTTGCGATAACTACAATTGCTAGTGTGCCAGGGTACTTATTAATGATATATTTATTAAAAACTTTAGTGGAATTGCCTTTGCTAGGAGAACAATTTATGTTAAATAAAACAGTCCTTATTATAAGTATTATACTAATATATGTATTTAATGTTATAGTAGGATTACTCCCAGTATTTAATACACTAAGGCGTACACCTGCATCAATTCTTAGTAGAACAGACATATAAGTTATAGGAAACTATAACTTTTATTCTTTAATTTAGGTTATTGAACTTCACTAAGTATTTTGTTAAAATAAGTACATAAGGAGTATGCATGGAAAACTGTTTGTTTTGTAAAATTAGTAATAAGGAAATACCATCAGATATAGTATACGAAAGTGAAATATTTTCTGTATTTATGGATAAATATCCAGATTCACCAGGGCACATGTTGGTAGTTCCAAAAGCCCATATTAAAGATGCTTTAGATATGGACGATGATACTTTTAAACAAATGAACAAAATTATTAAAAAAATGATGACGTTAATAAACGAAAGATTAAAGCCAGATGGAATAGTGTTAATACAAAATAATGGTGTTTGCCAAGAAATAAAACATTATCATATGCATATTATTCCTAAATATGAAAAAGAAACAAGTATGACAAATGAAAAAGTTTATTCAAAGTTAATGGGTGGTAAATAGAAAGAGGTGCTAAAATGCTTGAAACAATTAAAAGTTCATTTAAAGACATAAATAAAAAAACTCTATTATACGCAGGTATTGGAATAGGAGGATTTCTTGTTTTAATACTTATAATTACTTTAGTTGCTAGAATGTCTATTAAATCATATAAGGGGTATGAAGATGTTGAAGTAAGTTTAGTGGAAGCCGCAGAAAAGTATTATGCCGATAATAGTGAATTTTTACCTACTACTGTTAAAACAACTACAGTAGTAAGTAGTAAAACTCTATCTAGTAATGGATATATTTCTCCTTTAGAAGAATTACTTAAAAATGGAAGTGAGTGTAGTGCACAAGTAGTAGTAACTAAACTAGAAAGTGGATATGATTATACTCCATATTTAGATTGTGGAGAGTATTATAGTTCATTAGAGTTATATAATAGAATTCTTGAAGATAATGAAATAGTCGATGAAGGAATAGGATTATATAGAATAGATAATGAACATGTATTTCGTGGTGAAGTAAAAAACAACTTTGTAATGTTAAATGATAAACTATGGCGTATTATGAGAATAGATGAAGAAAACAATGTAGTATTAATCTCAGAATTTAAAACTAAAACGTTTGCGTGGGATGATAGATATAACGAGGAAACTAGTTCCTCTGATGGAATTAATAATTATAACCTTAGTAGAATAAAAGATACTATAGAAACTCAATATTATAATGATGAAATAATTACTAAAAATGAAAGAAGTAAAGTAGTGAGTGATTACTTATGTGTAGGCGCAAGAACATATGAATCTACTTCATCAAGACTTACGACAGAATGCGTGACTAAGTCTGAAGAGTTATCTCCTATTGGTTTAATTACGGCTTCTGAATATATGATGGCAAGCATAGATGAAAATTGCAAAACTGTGTTTGACAAAACTTGTATTAATTATAATTACTTAACATCATATACAAGTTCATATTGGACTATTACTCCGGGAGTAAAGAAAAGTTCATATGCTTATGCGGTAAGTACAAGCGGAATAACAGAAAGTAGAGCCGCAACTTCTAAACAAATAAGATATGTTATAAAACTTGGAACAAAAGCAATATATAATTCTGGAAGTGGAACACAAAGCGATCCATATAAAATAAGATAAGTTAAAATATAATTAAGGTACAGAAATGTATCTTTTTTTGTGCTCAAAAATAAGAACACTTGTTTGCTTGACCGGGGGGATTAAATGATAAGATAGAACTGAAAAGTAGGTGTAAAATGCAAAAAATAAATAATA